>JALEMF010000023.1 GCA_022768005.1 Bacteroidales bacterium
AAGGAATGATATTACCTGAAGCTGCACGACCACCACGCCAGTCTTTCATTGAAGGACCGTCAACAGTTTTTTGAGTTGCAGTTGTAGAGTGTACTGTAGTCATAAGACCGTTTACGATACCGAATTTATCGTTAAGAACCTTAGCGATTGGAGCAAGACAGTTAGTTGTACAAGATGCGTTTGATACGAATGTTTGACCTGCGTATGTCTTTTCGTTAACACCTACTACGAACATTGGAGTAGCGTCTTTTGAAGGAGCAGACATTACAACATATTTTGCACCTGCTTCAATGTGTGCTTGAGCCTTTTCTTCAGTAAGGAAAAGTCCTGTTGATTCTACAACGTATTCAGCACCTACTGCTGCCCAGTTGATTTCTGCAGGGTTCTTGCATGCAGTTACACGGATGTGTTTGCCGTTTACGATAAGTTCGCTCTTTTCGAGGTCGAAGCTTACTTCACCTTCAAAGCGACCGTGCATTGTGTCATACTTAAGCATGTAAGCCATGTAATCAACAGGGAGAAGGTCGTTGATTGCTACTACTTCGATGTCGTTGCGCTCAATTGATGCGCGGAAAACGAAACGACCGATACGGCCGAAACCGTTAATACCTACTTTTGTCATAATTGTATTACAGTTATTTTTAATTAAAAAAATATTTTATTTTACTTATTTTCAGTATATTAACCTCACACTTTATCATGTCTCGGTTTCACGGCGCAAAGTTACGAATTTTTTTTCAATGCTATATATTAATTGACGAAATTTTTCCTTATTTTTTTTTAATTATGCTTTACACTTGATTATAAAACAAAAGTGACGGGAAAAAGGTTTATTTCCCGTCACTTTTTAGTGTATGAATTACGTTTAATATTTTTCGTTATTGGCAAAAGCCGGTGTTACATCGTCCTTGCTTGTTACTACAAGTCGTTCGTATTCACGCAAGCCTGTACCTGCCGGTATCAAGTGTCCACAGATTACGTTTTCCTTCATACCCTCAAGATTATCAACTTTACCGCTGATTGCTGCTTCGTTAAGAACCTTGGTTGTTTCCTGGAATGATGCGGCTGACATGAATGATGAAGTCTGAAGTGCTGCGCGTGTGATACCTTGAAGTATCTGTTCTGATGTTGCAAGAACTGCATCACGCACCGTAACTGTCTTCAAGTCGCGACGCTTAAGTGCTGAGTTTTCATCACGGAGTTTGCGTGCCGTGATAATTTGACCCGGCTTAACGTTTTCTGAATCACCTGCATCTACGACTACTTTCTTGCCCCAGATACGGTCATTTTCTTCCATAAAGTCGCGTTTGTCAACAATTTGCTGTTCAAGGAAGCATGTGTCACCCGGATCAATGATATTAACCTTACGCATCATCTGACGTACGATTACTTCAAAGTGCTTATCATTAATCTTTACACCCTGCATACGGTAAACGTCTTGAACTTCGTTCACGATATATTCCTGAACGGCTGTCGGTCCCATAATGTTTAGGATATCTGCCGGAGTTATAGCACCATCAGAAAGCGGTGTACCTGCACGGACATAGTCATTTTCCTGTACAAGGAGCTGCTTTGAAAGAGGAATAAGATACTTCTTTTCTTCTCCAAGCTTTGATACTACTGATATCTCACGATTACCTCGCTTAACTTTGCCGAAGTGTACTTCACCGTCGATTTCTGACACGATTGCGGGATTTGACGGGTTACGTGCCTCAAAGAGTTCTGTCACACGTGGAAGACCACCGGTGATGTCACCGGCGCCACCGGCTGCACGAGGAATCTTAACTACGTCTTCACCGACTTTGACTTCTACACCTTCTTCAAGAAGAACGTGTGCGCCTACCGGCAATGCGTATGTCTTAAGAATATTTCCGTCGCCATCTACGATACTTGCTTCAGGAACTTTAGTACGGTCACGTGATTCTATCACAATCTTATCTTGAAGACCTGACTGTTCATCGTATTCAACACGGTAAGTAACGTTCTCAATGAAGTTTTCGAACTTAAGCTTACCTTTTACTTCGTTTATAATTACAGCGTTGAACGGGTCCCATTCGCAGATTACATCATCTTTCTTAACTTTGTCACCATTGCTGAAGAAGAGTTTTGAACCGTAAGGTATATTTGCGTTAGTGAGCATCATCTTAGTGTTCGGGTCAATAATACGAAGTTCTGCAAGACGACCTACAACTACTTCTATATTACGTCCCTTAGCATCAACGTCATCTGTTGTCACAGTACGGAGCTCATCTATCTCAAGAATACCGTCATAGCGGGATTTAACGCTGTTGACAGCTGCAAGGTTTGATGCAACACCACCGACGTGGAATGTACGAAGTGTCAACTGTGTACGCGGCTCACCGATTGACTGTGCAGCAATCACACCGACTGCTTCACCGATTTGAACAAGACGGTTGGTAGCAAGGTTACGACCGTAACATTTTGCACATACACCTTTCTTGGATTCGCAAGTAAGCACTGAGCGGATTTCAACTGATTCAATAGGAGAAGCGTCAATTCTATCTGCTGCTGCATCATTAATTTCTTCTCCTGCGGCAACGATAACTTCGCCCGTACTCGGGTCAACAATATCATGTACTGATACACGACCGAGAATACGTTCACCGAGTGAAGCAACGACTTCATCGTTATTCTTAATTTCCTTGCATACAAGACCGCGGAGAGTACCGCAATCTTCTTCGTTGATAATAACGTCGTGTGCAACGTCAACAAGACGACGAGTCAAATAACCTGCATCGGCAGTCTTAAGCGCTGTATCGGCAAGACCTTTACGAGCACCGTGGGTTGAAATAAAGTACTCAAGCACTGAAAGACCTTCCTTGAAGTTTGCCAAGATAGGGTTTTCAATAATCTGACCACCTTCAGCACCGGCTTTCTGCGGTTTTGCCATAAGACCACGCATACCTGCTAACTGACGAATTTGGTCCTTACTACCACGAGCTCCTGAGTCAAGCATCATAAATACAGAGTTGAAACCTTGGTTAGCCTCTGTCATTTGCTTCATAAGGATATTAGTAAGTTTGGTATTTACGTGTGTCCAAATATCAATAATCTGGTTATAACGTTCATTATTGGTAATGAAACCCATAGAATAGTTGCTCATCACTTCTTCTACGGCGTCGTAACCTTCTTGTACAATTGCGGCCTTTTCTTCCGGAATAATCACGTCACCAAGGTTGAATGACAATCCGCCGCGGAATGCCATATAGTAACCCAAGTTCTTAATATCATCAAGGAACTGTGCTGAACGCGGTATACCACATTTCTTAATTACCTTTGCAATGATATTACGAAGTGATTTCTTTGAAAGGATTTCGTTAACGTAGCCGATTTCTTTAGGCACGTATTGGTTCACAAGTACACGACCTACTGAAGTATTTTCTACAAGGTGAGTGATAGGCTTTCCGTCTGCATCAATGTCATCAACAACGATTGAAACAGGTGCGTGAAGTGTCACACGACCTTCATTGTAAGCGATTTGTGCTTCTTCCGGTCCATAGAACTTGAATCCTTCACCTTTATCGCCCTTACGGAGCTTGGTGATGTAGTAAAGACCGAGTACCATATCCTGTGAAGGCACAGTGATAGGCGCACCATTCGCGGGGTTAAGGATATTATGAGAACCGAGCATCAACATTTGTGCCTCAAGCACAGCCTCATTGCCGAGTGGCAAGTGGACTGCCATCTGGTCACCGTCGAAGTCGGCGTTGAACGCTGTACATGCAAGCGGATGAAGCTGGATAGCTTTACCTTCAATCATCTTAGGCTGGAATGCCTGAATACCAAGACGGTGAAGTGTCGGGGCACGGTTCAACAGTACCGGGTGACCTTTCATCACGTATTCAAGAATATCCCAAACTACAGGTTCTTTACGGTCAACGATTTTCTTCGCACTCTTGACTGTCTTTACAATACCGCGCTCAATTAGTTTACGGATAATGAACGGCTTGTAAAGCTCAGCTGCCATATTCTTTGGAATACCACATTCGTGCATCTTAAGTTCAGGACCTACGACGATAACGGAACGTGCTGAATAGTCAACACGCTTACCGAGAAGATTCTGACGGAAACGACCTTGTTTACCTTTAAGGCTGTCTGAAAGTGATTTCAAAGGACGGTTTGCCTCTGTCTTAACGGCAGATGACTTACGTGAGTTATCAAGAAGTGAATCAACAGCCTCCTGAAGCATACGCTTCTCGTTACGGAGAATAACGTCAGGAGCTTTGATTTCAATAAGTCTCTTAAGACGATTGTTACGAATGATCACACGACGATAGAGGTCGTTAAGGTCAGACGTTGCGAAACGACCGCCATCAAGCGGTACCAATGGACGCAATTCAGGAGGTGTAACAGGGATTGCCTGAAGGATCATCCATTCAGGACGGTTACGCTGCTTTGATGCACGGAATGATTCAACGATTTGAAGACGTTTAAGTGCCTCATTCTTACGCTGCTGTGAGCCATCAGTACTTGCCTGGTGACGAAGTTTGTAAGAGAGGTCATCAAGGTCAAGACGGACAAGAAGGTCATATATAGCTTCAGCACCCATCTTGGCGATGAACTTATTAGGGTCATTATCTTCAAGAGCCTGATTATCCTTAGGAAGTTTATCAAGAGCATCAAAGTATTCATCTTCAGTGAGAAGATCAAGCTCCTGATATTCGTCAGCAAGGACACCCGGCTGAATAATTACATATTTTTCGTAATAAATTACGGCATCAAGTTTTTTAGAAGGTAAACCGAGGAGATAACCGATCTTACTTGGTAAAGAGCGGAAATACCAGATGTGAGCAACAGGCACAACAAGCTTAATGTGTCCCATACGCTCACGGCGCACTTTCTTTTCTGTCACTTCCACACCACAACGGTCGCAGACGATGCCTTTGTAGCGGATACGTTTGTATTTACCGCAGTGGCACTCGTAGTCTTTTACAGGACCGAAGATACGCTCGCAGAAAAGTCCGTCGCGTTCAGGCTTATAAGTACGATAGTTGATGGTCTCAGGTTTGAGAACCTCGCCACTTGATTTTTCAAGAATTTCTTCCGGTGAAGCAATACCGATAGAGATTTTTGAAAAATTGGTTTTAGTGTTTTTTTCTTTTCTAAAAGCCATATTGAGTTATTAAAAAAGTATTTTCGTATTTTGAGGAGTCGCCCCGATGGCAGATTTTAATCCACCGCCGGGGGTCTTCCGATGCTTTTATCGATATGGGTAATCTCTCGATTTAGTTTTCAAGACGTATGCTCAAGCAGAGGCCTTGGAGTTCGTGGAGAAGCACATTAAGTGATTCAGGTATGCCTGCGGGTGGCATTGGGTCACCCTTGACAATAGCTTCGTAAGCTTTGCTACGACCTGTGACATCATCACTCTTGATAGTAAGGATTTCTTGAAGAACGTGTGATGCACCGAATGCCTCAAGTGCCCAAACTTCCATTTCTCCGAAACGCTGACCACCGAACTGTGCTTTACCGCCAAGCGGCTGTTGAGTGATAAGTGAGTACGGACCGATACTACGTGCGTGCATCTTGTCTTCAACCATGTGACCGAGCTTAAGCATGTAGATTACACCCACTGTTGCAGGTTGGTCAAAACGGTCACCTGTACCACCATCGTAAAGATAAGTCTTACCGTAACGTGGAAGACCTGCTTTATCTGTCCAGTCATTAAGGTCATCAAGTGTTGCGCCATCAAAGATTGGAGTAGCGAATTTTTCTCCTAATTCACGACCTGCCCAACCGAGTACGGTCTCGAAAATCTGACCGAGGTTCATACGAGAAGGCACACCAAGCGGGTTCAAACAGATATCTACCGGAGTACCGTCTGCAAGGAACGGCATATCTTCCTGACGGACGATTCGTGACACGATACCCTTGTTACCGTGACGACCTGCCATCTTGTCACCTACGCTGATTTTACGTTTCTTGGCGATATATACTTTTGCCATTTGCATAATTCCTGACGGAAGTTCGTCACCGATTGAAATATCGAATTTCTTACGACGAAGTTCTGCGTCAATTTCTTTTGACTTACGCAAATAGTTTACAATAGTCTTAGAAATAAGATCATTCTTATGTTCATCTGCCGTCCAGTTGCTATGGTTTACAGCATCAAAGTTAATACCGCGGAGCTGTGATGCCTCAAAGGTTGAATCCTTAGCGATAACTTCATCGCCGAGGAAGTCCTTGACACCTTGAGAAAGTTGTCCTGCAGTAAGAACCATAAGCTTGTCGATAAGAATTTTCTTAAGTTCTTCTTGTTTTGTTTCGTACTCTTCATCAAGCTGTGGAAGACGTGCATTCGTCGTACGACGTGATGTTGTCTTCGCAGCACGAGAGAATAGATTAGTTCCGATAACTACACCCTTGAGTGACGGAGAAGCCTTAAGAGAAGCATCTTTAACGTCACCTGCCTTGTCACCGAAGATAGCACGCAAAAGTTTTTCTTCCGGAGTCGGATCAGATTCACCCTTAGGAGTAATCTTACCAATCATAATATCACCCGGAACTACATGTGCACCAACACGGATAATACCGCGTTCGTCAAGATCCTTGGTAGCATCTTCACTGACATTAGGTATATCAGAAGTCAATTCTTCCATACCGCGCTTGGTCTCACGCACTTCAAGGCTGTATTCGTCAACGTGAACGGAAGTAAGAATATCCTCACGCACCATTCTTTCGTTAAGAACGATAGCGTCCTCATAGTTGTAACCCTTCCAAGGCATGAATGCCACCTTAAGGTTACGTCCGAGAGCGAGCTCACCGTTTTCAGTTGAATAACCTTCAGTAAGGATATCTCCTTTCTTCACTCTCTGACCTTTATTACAGATAGGACGAAGGTCAATCGTAGTGCTTTGGTTTGTCTTACGGAACTTAGGTAATCTATATTCCTTGACTGCATCTTCGAATGCCACAAATTCTTCATCTTCAGTGCGGTCATAGCGAACACGAATAGTAGTTGCATCAACGAATTCGATAGTACCTTCACCTTCAGTAGCGATTTGAGTACGGCTGTCACGAATAAGTTGACCTTCAATACCTGTACCTACGATAGGTGCCTCTGAACGCATCAACGGAACTGCTTGGCGCATCATGTTTGATCCCATCAACGCACGGTTAGCGTCATCGTGTTCAAGGAACGGGATAAGTGATGCTGCGATAGAAGCAATCTGCATTGGAGATACGTCCATAAGTTGAACTTCACTTGGAGCAACAACAGGGAAGTCGGCATCAAGACGTGCTTTTACCTTATCTCTGATAAATGTACCATCAGGATTAAGAGGAGCATTACCTTGAGCGATAATCTTACCTTCCTCAATTTCTGCAGCAAGATAGATTACCTCGTCATTGTTCAAGTTCACCTTAGAGTTTTCTACCACACGGTAAGGTGTTTCGATAAATCCTAAATCATTAATCTTCGCATACACACAAAGTGAAGAAATAAGACCGATGTTAGGACCTTCCGGAGTCTCGATAGGACAAAGACGTCCGTAGTGAGTATAGTGTACGTCTCGTACCTCGAAGCCTGCACGCTCACGAGAAAGACCGCCGGGACCTAGAGCAGACATACGGCGCTTGTGCGTAATCTCTGCAAGTGGGTTCGTTTGGTCCATGAACTGCGACAATGCGTTAGTTCCGAAGAACGTATTGATTACAGATGAAACAGTCTTGGCGTTGATAAGATCTATCGGAGTGAACACCTCGTTATCACGCACATTCATACGTTCGCGAATAGTACGAGACATACGTGCAAGACCTACAGCGAACTGTTGATAAAGCTGCTCGCCTACAGTACGTACACGACGGTTACTCAAGTGGTCAATATCATCAACGTCAGTCTTTGAGTTGATTAGCTCAATAAGGTATTTAATAATCGCTACAATATCTTCCCTTGTAAGAACCTTAATCTCCATAGGAATAGTAAGACCAAGTTTCTTATTGATACGGTAACGACCTACTTCACCGAGGTCATAACGCTTCTCTGAGAAGAACAAGTTTGTGATAACCTCACGAGCTGATGCATCATCAGGCGGCTCCGCATTACGGAGTTGTCTGTAGATGTATTGGATAGCCTCTTTTTCAGAGTTTGAATTATCCTTTTGGAGAGTGTTGAATATAATGGTATAATCCGTTGAGTTGACGTCTTCCTTATGTAAGAGAATAGTCTGGGCGCCGGACTCAAGCAGAGTATCAATATCTTCTTCTGTGATTACAGCCTCACGATCAAGAACGATATCATGACGTTCTATCGTAGAAACTTCACCGGTATCAGCGTCAACGAAATCTTCAACCCATGAACGAAGTACACGAGCTGCAAGACGACGACCGACAACCTTTTTAAGATTAGCCTTAGTGATTTTTACTTCTTCAGCAAGACCGAAAATTTCAATGATGTCTTTATCGCTTTCAAGACCTATAGCACGTAACAATGTAGTTACAGGTAATTTCTTCTTTCGGTCAATGTAAGCGTACATGACATTGTTGATGTCAGTTGCAAATTCAATCCAAGACCCACGGAATGGGATAATACGTGCTGAATAAAGTTTTGTACCATTAGCGTGTGTGCTTTGACCAAAGAACACACCGGGTGAACGGTGTAATTGTGAAACTACTACACGTTCTGCACCGTTAATTACAAATGTTCCCTTCTCAGTCATATACGGAATAGGACCGAGATATACATCTTGTACTACAGTATCGAAATCCTCATGATCAGGATCGGTACAGTAAAGTTTTAACTTGGCTTTTAAAGGTACGCTATAGGTAAGACCGCGTTCAAGACACTCGTCAATAGTATAACGAGGTGGATCTATGTAGTAGTCAAGGAACTCGAGGACAAAGTTATTACGGGTATCCGCTATTGGGAAATTTTCAGCAAATACCTTATACAATCCCTCATTATTACGTTTTTCAGGGGGAGTGTCCAACTGCAAGAAGTCACTGAAAGACTTCAACTGAACCTCAAGAAAATCCGGATAAGGAAGCGGGTTCTTTACCGAAGCGAAATTAATACGGGGTTTATCTGAAGTAACTGACATCTAAAAAAAAAATAGGTTAAGGGAACTCAAATTGATTTTAACACAAAAAGGTTAAGAATCTTCGGATAAGGAGATTCTTAACCTAAGCGCCTGATAATCAGGCAATATTATTTAAGTTCAACTTCAGCGCCTGCGTCTTCAAGTTGTTTCTTAAGACCTTCTGCGTCAGCCTTAGCAAGACCTTCTTTGATATTGCTTGGTGCGTTGTCAACGAGTTCTTTAGCTTCTTTCAAGCCAAGACCTGTAAGTTCCTTAACGAGTTTAACAACTGCTAACTTAGCAGCACCAGCTGATTTGAGGACTACATCGAAAGATGATTTTTCTTCTTCAGCGGCACCTGCAGCAGCAGGACCAGCAGCAACTGCAACTGCAGCAGCAGCAGGTTCGATACCGTATTCTTCTTTAAGGATTTGTGCGAGTTCGTTAACTTCTTTAACGGTAAGGTTAACGAGTTGTTCTGCAAAAGCTTTTAAATCTGCCATTTTTGTATGTATTTAAGTTATTATCTAAATTAAGTTTATTCTTTGTTTGAAAGTGTTTCCAAGATGCCATGGAGTTTGTTGCCACCTGAAGTAAGTGCTGATACAACATTCTTCGCCGGTGATTGGAGAAGTGCGATAACGTCGCCGATAAGTTCGTTTTTGCTCTTGATCTTTGACAAAGTATCGAGTTGATCTTCACCAACATATACAGTTTCCTCAACGTATGCAGCTTTGAAACGAGGGAGAACAGCGTCCTTTTCAGTTACCTTCTTGAGAAGCTTTGCAGGTGCATTACCTACATTGCTGAAAAGAATAGAAGTTGAACCCTTGAGAGTTGGATAGAGTTCTGAAAAATCACCTTCAAGTGATTCTAATGCCTTGTGAAGAAGGGTGTTCTTCACTACCATCAACTTAATTCCTTCACCGAAGCAAGCACGACGAAGAGCGCTTGTAGCCTCTGCATCAAGACCTGCTGTCTCAGCAAGGTAAAAACAACTGTACTCTTTAAGAGTAGCAGCAATTTTTTCTATAATTATGCCTTTATCTTCTTTTTTCATTTTGTCTTCAGTTTTAAGAATTATTCATCGACTGACTTAACGTCAACCTTTACACTGGGACTCATGGTGCTTGAGAGATAAATGCTCTTAATATAGGTACCTTTTGCTGTAGCCGGTTTGAGTTTAATCAAAGTAGCGATAAATTCACGTGCATTGTCACGCATTTGCTCTACTGTAAACGATACTTTACCTACAGATGAGTGTACAATACCATTCTTATCTACCTTAAAGTCGATCTTACCTTTCTTGACTTCTTCTACTGCCTTTGCTACATCTACGGTAACTGTACCGCTCTTTGGATTTGGCATCAAGCCACGAGGGCCGAGGATACGACCAAGAGCACCAATTTTACCCATGATAGCAGGCTGAGTGATGATTACGTCAACATCAGTCCAACCACCTTTGATTTTCTCAATATATTCTTCAAGTCCTACATAGTCTGCACCTGCTGCCTTAGCTGCCGCTTCAGCATCTGATGAACAAAGTACGAGAACTCTTACCTGCTTACCTGTTCCGTGTGGTAGAGTAACAACACCACGCACCATTTGGTTAGCCTTACGGGGATCAACGCCAAGACGCACATCAATATCAAGCGATGCATCAAACTTAGTGAAAGTCATTTCTTTCACCTTTGCTACAGCTTCCGCAAGAGTGTAAGTCTTCCCAGCCTCAATCTTTTCAAAAGCCAACTTTTGATTTTTTGTAAGTTTACTCATTGTCAATTGAAGTTTATTAGTTTAATTCAGGGAATGCTCCATTTACGGTGATACCCATACTTCTGGCTGTTCCGGCAACCATTGTCATAGCCGATTTCAAGGTAAAACAGTTCAAATCCGGCATTTTATCTTCAGCAATAGCCTTCACTTGCTCCCATGTGATTTGTGCTACCTTATTACGATTAGGTTGGGCAGAACCACTTTTGATTTTTGCTGCTTCAAGAAGTTGAATTGCAACAGGTGGAGTCTTTACAACAAAGTCAAAACTCTTATCTGTGTAATATGTAATTACTACAGGAAGAATCTTACCTGCCTTGTCTTGAGTGCGGGCATTGAATTGCTTGCAAAATTCCATAATGTTGATACCCTTAGAACCTAAGGCAGGACCAACTGGTGGTGAAGGGTTTGCAGCGCCACCTTTTATCTGCAATTTGATCTGTCCAGCAATTTCTTTAGCCATTTTGTTAAAACTTTTTTTAATTAAATTATTACATCAGCGAGAAGTCATTCATTAACTGCAAGCGTAACATTCAAGCAGCAACTCACGATTATTCTCTTTCTACTTGCGAATTTTCCAATTCCAATGAAGTTTTTCTTCCGAAAATCTTCACCATCACTTTAAGTTTCTTTTTCTCCGGGTAAACTTCATCGATTTCACCATTAAAGCCCTTAAATGGTCCGTCATTGACTTTCACGGTTTCACCAACCATATAGTCGTTAACTTCTCCTTCAGCGCTCTCATTGATTTCGTCTGCAGTACCCAACATACGCATCACTTCGCTTTCACGAAGTGCCTCAGGCTTTGCATCTTTTCCGCGACCTTTAAGGAAGTCAATAACATTAGTAGTGTTACGAAGTTCGTACATCACCTCACCTGTTAAATCAGCCTCCACAAAAACATAACCTGAATAGAGATTTTTCTCCTTGACTACCTTCTTGCCATTTCTTACAGCCACTACCTTTTCAGTAGGGATAAGAACTTGGAAAACGTAATCACCCAAGTCAGTTTTCTTTATAGCAGCATCAAGAACTTCTTTGACTTTTGCTTCTTTACCTGAAATGGCACGAAGCACGTACCACGCACTTTTACGACCTGTCTTAGGCGCAATGTGGTGCGCAACTACATCCTCAGACTGTGATGAAACAGTTTCACCCTCACCGGCAACCGATGCAGGATTAACAATCTCGTCATTAATATTTTCAATTTCAGCCATGATAGTCAAAAAAAGAAATTAGCCCTGTAATTGATAAATAAAGTGCATCAAACCGTTAACAAGTACGTCCATGATGAAAATTATCACAGAGATAATAACGGAAGCAATCAACACGATAATCGCACTTTTGATTAACTGCGTTTGAGTTGGCCAAGAAGTCTTGAAGCGAAGTTCTTCATAGGCTTCTCGAATATTCGTAAGTATTCCTGATTTCATTTTTAGATAAGTTAAGCACGGGAAGAGAGGCTCGAACTCCCGACACCTGGTTTTGGAGACCAGTGCTCTACCAACTGAGCTATTCCCGTGTATTACCTCTCCGTGTTACCGGAGAGGTTAAATATGTCTTGTGACTAAATATTAGTCAAGGATTTCAGTAATTTGACCTGAACCTACTGTACGACCACCTTCACGGATTGCGAAACGAAGACCTTTATCGCAAGCAACCGGGTTGATAAGTTGAACAGTGATTTCTACGTGGTCACCAGGCATTACCATATCAACACCTTCAGGAAGGCTGATTTCACCTGTAACGTCAAGTGTACGGATGTAGAATTGTGGACGATAGTGGTTGTGGAATGGAGTGTGACGACCACCTTCTTCTTTCTTCAAGATATAAACTGAAGCTTTGAATTTGCTGTGAGGTTTAACAACTCCCGGGTGGCAAATTACCATACCACGTTTGATATCTTTCTTATCGATACCACGGAGAAGAAGACCTACGTTATCACCTGCTTCACCTTGGTCAAGAAGTTTACGGAACATTTCAACGCCTGTAACAACTGACTTGAGGTCAGCACCAAGACCCATGATTTGTACTTCGTCACCAACTTTTACGACACCTGTTTCAATACGACCTGTAGCAACAGTACCACGACCGGTGATTGAGAATACGTCTTCAACCGGCATCAAGAATGGTTTATCGATATCACGCGGAGGAAGTGGAATCCAAGTATCAACTGCGTCCATAAGTTCCATAATTTTTTCTTCCCACTTTGGTTCGCCATTAAGGGCACCAAGAGCAGAACCGCGGATGATTGGAGTGTTGTCACCATCGTAATCGTATTGGTTAAGAAGGTCACGCATATCCATTTCAACGAGTTCAAGCATTTCTTCGTCATCAACCATATCGCACTTGTTCAAGAAAACAACGATACGAGGTACGTTCACCTGACGAGCAAGAAGAATGTGCTCACGAGTTTGAGGCATAGGACCATCAGTAGCAGCAACTACAATGATAGCACCGTCCATCTGAGCAGCACCAGTTACCATGTTCTTAACGTAGTCAGCGTGTCCCGGGCAGTCTACGTGTGCATAGTGACGATTTGCAGTCTGATATTCAACGTGTGAAGTGTTGATTGTGATACCACGTTCTTTTTCTTCAGGAGCGTTATCGATTTGGTCGAATGACTTAACTTCTGAAAGACCTTTTTCTGCCAAAACTTTTGTGATAGCAGCGGTCAAAGTTGTTTTACCGTGGTCAACGTGGCCAATTGTACCAATGTTAACGTGCGGTTTGGTTCTTTCGAATTTCTCTTTTGCCATAACTTTGCTTGTTAATTTTATTTAGTAATTTTATATTCTTTTCTTACAACAAGCCACGATGGCGCAATGCACTACCGGGGCTTATTAAAACCTTTAAAGAGCCGATGGCGGGATTTGAACCCGCGACCTCTTCCTTACCAAGGAAGTGCTCTACCCCTGAGCTACATAGGCATTAGACCTTCGGGTCATAA
>JALEMF010000053.1 GCA_022768005.1 Bacteroidales bacterium
ATTGACGGCTTTATTGATAATACCCGTTATCCTGCCCACGGGCTTATCATCTCGATAAGCCATAAATGATTGGGCTTCACAAAAGTCAAATGCAGGATTTTTATCCGGCAAAAGGGTATTAAGGTCATCTGTCACCAATGGCGGCACAAAGTACTCATTACCCTTATAAAAGTCTATCCCGAACTCAATGAACTTCGTCAGTTCACTTTTAATCGGTTTTACAGGAACTATTTTAACTTGCATTTATCTTAAATTTTATGCCTTGATGTTCTTATAAGTCTATATCTTTCTGCTCCACCTGCGCATCGCTTACCTCGCCCTCGGATATTCCCTTAGGACTGTGAGATGAATTAAGCCACGCAAGGATAATTATCATAATAGACAAGAACACAATTATGATTATATATAACTTATTATTATTTCTGTTGTCAAGAGCCAACTTAAGGTCCTGAATATCACGATAACGCTTTTTCGGATCTATATTAACGCACTTTTTTGCCACTTGCCTCAAGTGCGTATCCTCTTCACCGAGAGCATCAAGAAGAAGACCGAGTATCACACCGAAATTATAAATATCTTCCGACGTATCTGCTGCGGACAGACAGTTCTTTTGGTCAAAGCCTACGTCTATAACCTTCAGATTGTGAATATTTTCCGTAAAAATAATTCTCTCCGGAGTCAACGGGTGATGTACTATATGATTTACCTGAATATACTCCATTGCCTCAACAAGCTGATGAATTACCTTATTCAGAATATCTTTATCCACCTTCCCGCTGTCAAGCAGCTTGCGCAGAGAATCACCGTAAACGTCATCTGTGATTATACACATACCCAGACCCGGAACTTCCTCAAAGTCATTTATCATGACTATGTTTGGGTGTGCAAGATTATACCTCACATCAAACTCTTTCTCGAGCATATCCTTAAACACGGGATTATCTCGATACTCCGGCTTAAGAGTCTTTAGCATCAGCCATTTACCATATTTTTTAGCTGTATAGACATCATAAAACTCCTCGTCCCATTCAGGAAGATGTTCAATCTCGGTCCATTTCGGTATTTGCTGTTCCGGCATAAATCTTATTGTATATTATAGTTTATCTGTATTGACTAAGTGTATATTTACACTTTCTTCAGTTTACAAAGTTAATTAATAAACATCGGTCTGCAAAATTATTTTTTAAAAAAGAAATATATAAGTGAAATATGAATATAACTCAACGAAAAATAACAAATATCCTTGTTGCCCTTGTTGCTTTTTAGTCCTTAAATAATCAAGGGGCATACCACATAAATGATACACCCCTTGTATTTTATCTCCTCCACTCTCTTAAAGCAGTCTTATCAGCTCAATAAGTGCAGTAGTTGTAGCACGGTCAATAACTCTGCCCCTATTACCGGGCAGAAAATACGTACCTACAAGGTCTTTTTGCGGAGTATGAACTGCTATGCACACCGTTCCTACCGGTTTTTCAGGTGTCCCTCCACCAGGCCCTGCAATTCCGGAAGTAGCAACCGAGCAATCCGTATTAATAACTTTTGCCACACCTTTCGCCATTTGAATTGCTACCGGCTCGCTGACTGCGCCAAGGGTGTTAATCACATTTTCATCTACGCCTAATACTCGGATCTTAACATCGTTTGCGTAAGACACCACACTGCCGTAATACACTTCAGATGCACCTGCCACCATCGTGACGGAATGAGCAATATTTCCGCCCGTACAACTTTCCGCCGTAGCCATCGTATAGCCTTTCGCCTTCAATCGGTCAATAAGTATCTCAGCAATGGTCTTATTTTCATCGGCGAATACGGCATCTCCGAGAATAGATTCTATTTGAGCCTTTTTTTCATCAAGAAGCGCATTGATTGAAGCCCCGTCTTTGTCAATACCGTCAAGGCGAAGTTTCACGTATCCGGGGACGGGCAAATAAGCAAGATGTAAATTTGTCGGCAATGCTTTTTCCCACTCGTCAAGCATCTCCGCTATCTTGGACTCTATTATCCCATACACGAGCAGATATCTATGCGCCACCGTCACATCACTGCCGAAGCGTGACAATAACTGCGGGAACACTTCTTCTCGCATCATTTGTGAAGTTTCAAACGGCACTCCCGGCATTGTGACAAGCACCTTTTCCTTGTCACCGCACTTTTTCTCGAACCACATTACAGGCGCTGTACCGACCTTGTTTTGAATAATCCTCGCAGTTGATGGCACAAGTGCCTGAGTGCGAGTAAGGTCATTTAGCACTATATGACGCCGACGGCACACGTCTTCCACATTTCTCAGAACGTCTTCATTCTGAATAAGTTTGCCGCCGAAAATATCCAGAAGAACGGATTTGGTAATATCATCTTTAGTAGGTCCGAGTCCGCCTGTGGTAATTACCACATCTGAAGCCTCCAAGGCTGCATTAATCGCATACTTTATTTCCTCTGCATCATCACCCACAGTAAACACGCGTGACACTGTCCAATTTGCCACACTTACGGTGCGCGCTATTTCACCGGAATTTGTATCCGTGACTTGTCCTAAAAGGATTTCATCACCTATGACTACAAGCGATATTTTCATAGCAATACGGATTTATTTTTATTACATTGTCACACGTGCAAACGGTGCTGCATCGTAAGGACAAAAATCTTTATCCAAGTATTTATAATAGCCGGCTATTGCCACCATCGCCGCATTATCCGTGGTAAATGCACGCTTCGGGATAAATGCCTTAAGATGATGACGTTCACAGTAATCCGCTACTGCGGCTCTTACGCCTGAGTTCGCAGATACTCCGCCACCTATGGCTACTGTCTTGACACCTGTCTGCTTGACAGCCTTATCAAGTTTGTCAAGGAGAATGGCAATTATAGTTGCTTGCAACGATGCTGCAAGGTCTGCCTTATTTTCTTCAATAAAGTTCGGATTTTCTTTTACAGCATCACGGAGAGTATATAGAAACGACGTCTTTAGTCCGCTGAAACTGTAATCAAGATTTGCGATATGAGGCTTCGCAAACTTAAATCGCTTAGGGTCGCCCTCTGCGGCAAGACGGTCAATAAACGGACCTCCCGGATAAGGCAAGCCCATCACCTTGGCACACTTATCAAATGCTTCACCGGCTGCATCATCAATAGTCTGACCGATAATCTGCATATCATTATAATTCTTCACAAGCACAAGCTGTGAGTTTCCGCCGGAGATAAGCAGGCACAGGAACGGATATTCCGGCACCTCGTCATCTTCTTTTTCTCTCACAAAATGTGACAATACGTGTCCGTGCAAGTGATTGACGTCAACAATAGGTATTCTCAGCCCAACTGACAAGCCTTTCGCAAATGAAGTACCCACCAGCAGAGAACCTAAAAGCCCCGGACCGCGAGTAAATGCTATTGCTGATAAATCCGACTTTGAAATACCGGCACGCTTAAGCGCTGTATCCACCACCGGTACTATATTTTGCTGATGCGCACGAGAAGCAAGTTCCGGCACCACGCCACCGTACTCTTCATGCACGGACTGAGATGCGATAACGTTGCTCAGCAATATGCCGTCACGTATTACGGCTGCACTCGTATCGTCGCAAGATGATTCTATGCCAAGAATAGTAATACTCATAGATATATTCTGATTTTTATTGCAAAGTTACAATAACCATTTGAGAAATTACTTACCTTTGCATAAAAAATAAATAAAACTCCAATACGACTATGCAAAGTTTGGTATCAGTGATTATCCCCGTCTATAATGCGGAAAAATACATTGAAGAAACTGTTAACTCAATTATTGAGTCAACGTACCGAGACATTGAAGTAATATGT
>JALEMF010000080.1 GCA_022768005.1 Bacteroidales bacterium
TGGTGATACTCGTGGTGGTGCTGCATTGTCAATCAGAACTGTTGTTAACAAGCCTATCAAGTATATCGGTACAGGTGAAAAACTTGATGCTATTGACCAGTTTCACCCGGATCGTATGGCAGCACGCATCCTTGGTCAGGGTGATATTATGTCACTCGTTGAGAGAGCGCAGAATATCATCACCGAAGATGAAGCAAAGCAGATCCAAAGTAAGATTGTTAAGAACCAATTTAACTTCAACGACTTCTTGAATCAGATACAGCAAATAAAGAAGATGGGTAATATCAAGGAACTTGCTTCTATGATTCCGGGAGTGGGTAAGGCAATTAAAGATATAGATATTGACGATAATGCATTTAAGAGTGTTGAGGCAATAATACGATCAATGACTGAAAAAGAACGTGTTAATCCTCAGATTATAAATGCTTCAAGACGTCAAAGAATTGCCAAAGGGTCCGGTACTTCAATTCAAGAAGTAAACAGACTTCTCACACAGTTCGAGCAGACGAGAAAAATGCTTAAAGCCGCATCACAATTTAAGGGAAATCCAATGAAAATGATGCGCAATATGAGAGGTAAATAACCTAAAAATATTATATGATAATAGACGGTAAAAAAATTTCTGACATCATCAAGCAAGAAATAGCGGAGGAAGTGAAACAAATTGTTTCATCGGGTAATCGTCCCCCTCATTTGGTTGCTGTTCTTGTTGGTCATGATGGTGCGAGTGAAACTTATGTGGCACATAAAATTCGTGCGTGTGAGCAGTGTGGGTTTAAATCCACACTGCTTCGTTTTGAAAGCAATATAGATGAGGCGGAATTACTGAATGCCATCTATGGATTAAACAAAGACTCTGAAGTTGATGGTTTTATAGTGCAATTACCACTACCTGATCAAATTGATGAACAAAAAATCATTGAAGCTATTGACTATAAAAAAGATGTTGACGGTTTCCATCCCATAAATGTGGGACGTATGTCAATAGGTTTACCATGCTTTAAGTCCGCTACTCCTGCCGGGATTATGATGCTGTTAGAGCGATATAATATAAAGACGGAAGGAAAGCGTTGTGCAGTTTTAGGCAGAAGTAATATCGTAGGTAAGCCGGTTGCTACTTTGATGATTCAAAAAGCATATCCCGGTAATTCCACCGTCACTATATGCCATAGTGCAACAAAGGATATCAAGGATATATGTATTGATTCTGATATTATAATTTCTGCAGTAGGGATTCCACAGTTTGTCACTGCTGATATGGTAAAAGATGGTGCCGTCATCATTGATGTGGGTACTACACGCATTAAAGATGACACTCGAAAAAACGGTTACAGGCTTGTTGGCGATGTTGATTTTGAAAATGTTAAAGACAAGTGTAGTTTTATCACTCCTGTACCTGGAGGCGTCGGTCCTATGACTATAGTATCATTAATGAGAAATACGCTTCTTGCTGCTACACACGCTATTTATTGATGACAGATTCATTATTTTATTTTACGCTGGGGCTATTCTCTATAATGTCTCAGCCGGTAGATGTGTCTATAGTGTTTGCCGGAGATGCTATGCAGCATATAGCGCAAGTTAATTCTGCCAAAAGAGCAGGAGATTTATATGATTATAGCGAATGTTTCACTGAAGTTAAGGACTACGTTTCATCAGCAGATTATGCAGTAGTGAACTTTGAAACTACGCTCGGAGGAAAGCCATACACAGGTTATCCATGTTTCAGTACTCCGGACTCGTATGCAGATGCTCTTGCGGCCGCCGGATTTGATTTATTTCTTAATGCTAATAATCACACCCTTGACCGTGGATATAAAGGCTTGATAAAGACTATAGAGACTCTTGATAAAAAGAATATTTCGCATATTGGTACTTATGTGAACAAGTCCTCACGGGAAATGTCAGTGCCTTATATAAAGAACATAAAGGGCATTAAAATAGCGTTCTTAAACTACACATACGGCACTAACGGAATTAAGCCGACAAATGGTGTGAAGGTAAACTATATTGATACATTGCAGATAAAGCAAGATATCGTCAAGTCACGCGAAGGTGGAGCAGAAGTGATTACTGTCGCTATTCATTGGGGCGAAGAATATAATTTGTTGCCAAACAGAAGTCAAAAAAAACTTGCAGACTTTTTATGTAATCAAGGAGTTGACTTGATTATTGGCGGTCATCCTCACGTAATACAACCTATGGAAATTCGCCATTCGGAGAAGTATAATAAAGACTGTCTCGTGGTTTATTCCCTTGGAAACTTTATATCCAATATGAAAACCACTGATACTCGCGGTGGTGCTATGGTAAAAGTAATATTGGAGCGCAATGTCTTGGGAAAAGTAAAAATAAAGACTGCAAATTACAGCTTGGTGTTCACTCTACAACCGGACGGTAAACATAATTATAGAGTGGTACCGGTGGAAAGTGAAGCTGTGAAATCTATGAAATGGCAGTGCAGCCAATTTGTAAAAAATGCAGAGAGCATTTTCTCAAAGCATAATGTTAACGTAAAGAGAGAATCTGCAAAATAAGTTTATCATTAATTCCTAACGCTCTCTAATTGTTGCTTTTTGTATTGCAGCGGCGAAAGTCCGGTGTGATGCTTAAAGTATTTACCGAAAAACGATTGATTCGGAAAAGATAATTCTTCGCTGATTTGAAGCACCGTCATATCAGATGAAGATAGAAGTCGTTTTGCCTCAAGGATAACGTATGAATCAATCCATGAACTTGCCGTACGTCCGCTTACGTCACTCACTAGTGCAGATAAATATTTATTGGAAACACAGAGTTTGGAAGCATATTCGGAAATTGAACGCACCTTCTTATAATTATCTTCCACAAGTGTTATAAACTTATAGAATATCTCTTCACTGCGTGTGTGTTTGATATTAGGAACGTTTTCTTTATGCTCTAATTCTTTAAAGTAGAAAGTGAAAATCTCAGTGGTAATAGCCTGACAGATAGAATTAATAATCCATTGTTTGTATTGGCTATCAGGAGATATCAACTTATTGTGTAATATTTCCCGGTATAAAATTATTTGCTGTAAATCTTCGGTTCGTAAAGTTAAGATAGGGTTACTTTCAAATACTTTATAACATACTATAATACGGGACATTATAGGTAGCATTTGTTCTATGTAATTAAGTGTGGCGTTAATAGCAAAGCCCTTAAAGTCACTACTTGGCTCATAAGAGCGAAGTAAGTGACCTGGGGCTAAAACCATAATTGAAGATTTGGGCATAACAAGGCATTTTTCATCTATTTCCACTTTTACAGACCCTTCAATACATACTACTGAAGTAATTGTTTCAGTAATATGAGGTAATTTCAGAGGTTTAAGTGAATCTACCGAATCAAAAACTGATATAGAACTCAGATTATTTATGTTTGAATGCCTTGTCATAGCTGTCAATATTAATTATCTGCCACTACCTTTAATCATATTCTCCACTTGATTGTTGAATAGGTGCGCATCAAGTAGCTGTTGCAATGAAATATGCATACGGTATCTCCAATAGTGACGAGAATTAGAAGGAATATTAATTTGTTCCTCAGCAGGGTTATCTCTACGAAGTTCGGCATTTATCGACAACCAGTCTTGCAATGGAAGTATGCAAAGCATTGACGGCGATTTCAAGTGTTGGTCAACAATTTTTTCACATACCCAAGTTTCTGCGAAATAAGGCGCTTCACCTCCGCAACCGAGAACATTGTTATAGAAATACTGAGTTTTTTCGCGATTTTCTTCCCACCAAAGACGGATTCCGCCCATATCGTGAGTAGAAGTAGTACATACGGAGAAGTACGGGTAAGTCCAAGTATTACCGAATTCGGATTTCGGATCTTTAGGCATGCGTTGAATTTCAAGAGACAAAATTTCAAGTTGACTCATCACCGTTGCCACGCAATCAGGAATCATACCGAGGTCCTCAGCGCATGTAAGCATATCTGTAGCTTCAATGAGCGGAGGAAGTTTCCACATAGCCTTACCGTACCAAAAATCGTTGTGACGATGGTAGAAGAAATCATTATAGAGACGGTCAAAACACCACTTTTCATAGTCATTAAGACTCCTGTAAATATAGGTGAATTGTGCTGAAATTCTTGGGGAGTATTTACCTTTTTCGTATTGGTCTTCGATGAAGAGTACGTTGTCAATAAGTCCCATAAGAGCTTCACAGATACGATTGTTTTTGTCATTTTTTTGTTTATCTGCAAAGTATTCAGCGACCTTACGTTGAGTATCAAATTGCTCTTTTAGTTTGTATCTGCCGTAGCCGATAGGTTCAAGGTATTTCTCTTTAACTTCCTCAACGTATTCACCAAAGTAATCTCCAAGGAACCAATCCATAATATACGGAGTTGTGTGAAGATTAACGTCTAGCCAGAAATCATAAGAATTTCTTAATTCATCAGGGGTAAAAGGAAGTGCCGGGTTGAATTCGCCGAGTAAGCCGTGAACAGCGTCCATAGGAATTTGCCAAATACGGAAAAATCCGAGAACGTGGTCAATACGGTAAGCATCAAAGTATTCGCTCATCTTTTTGAATCTTGCTTTCCACCAAGCAAACCCGTCTTTATACATCTCTTCCCAGTTATAAGTTGGGAACCCCCAATTCTGACCAAGTACAGAGAAATCATCAGGTGGCGCACCGGCTTGGCAATCAAGATTGAAGAGGCGAGGGGATATCCATGCATCAACACTTGTGCGAGAAATACCGATTGGAATATCTCCTTTTATAGCAACACCGTGTTTATGTGCATAATCACGTACTTCTTTCATCTGTTTGTCAAGATGATACTGCTGGAAGTAAACGAAATTAATGTCATCTTCGTGTGCGGAAATAAAACCTGAAACTTTGCCTTCTTCGTATTCCTTGTAAGCGCCCCATTGATTGAAGTCTGCCGTACCGTTCAAGTCGCGGAGAACACAGAATGCAGCATAAGAAGTAAGCCAAGAAGCATTTTTATTTACGAAATTCTTAAAGTCGTCAGACTTGATAACTTCTGCACCGAATTGAGCAAAAACCTCGCGCACATATTCGTTTTTGAGCGTGTTTACAGCTTCGTAATCAACAGATGAAAGAGAGTTGAGATATTGCTGTTTTTCTTTAAAATATGCTATTCGGTCTGAGTCTTTTAATGTACCTACTTTTTCAAGGCGTAAGAACATCGGATGAAGAGCAAATATGGAATTTGCGTTGTAAGGATATGAATCGGTCCAAGTATGTGTCATTGTGGTGTCATTTATCGGCAAAATTTGAATGAAATTTTGTCCTGTTAATTCTGCCCAATCCACTACTTTCATCAAGTCGTAAAAATCACCGACCCCAAAGTCCTCATCAGAACGAAGTGAAAATACAGGGATAGCAACACCTGCACAACGCAATGGCGGTAATGTGTTGTTAAATCTAAGTCCTGAAATTATTGTTACTGACTGTTTGTCACAGTTTACGTCAAGAATGTGGTTGTCACCGCCTTCCCATGCTACAACATCTTTTGTAGCTTTGTTTAAAATCACAAATTTGTACTGAGTACCAACAGGGAATTTTTTTGCTTCAACATTTACACTCCATATAGGAAAGTCAGCATCTGACATTATTATGGCTTTTGTTGAGTCCCAGTTGCCAAGTACATCGCAGCCACCTGAAATGGCAAGTACATTCTCCTTGCTAATCATTGGTGCTTCAACGTTGATATTGAAGAATCCGTTACGGAGGCCAACTTTTTTATCTCGTTCACCGCGATAATTAAGGCAATCTACGATAGCTGAAGAATATAATGGTTTATCAGCAGGTTGGTCTTGCCATTTATCGTAAATAGTATAAGTCTTTGCAGCTCTGCCACGAGTGAATTTATGTGGGTGTCCCCATTCATTTTTGATATATCCATTATCGTTCTTTACAATATATGAATATTCAAATTCATTTACACTGTCAGAGATTTCTATTTCCAAAGTCCACAGTTGCTCGCCGACCAAAGTCAGTTTAACAGCCTCGGATACATTGGACATTCCCAATTCCGGCAAGTTACCAACTATATAGAGTGATTCACCCCAATTAGTGTGATAGTTGACATTAAATGTAAGTTTCATGTAAGTATAAAATATATCTTTAAGAGGTATTAGTTGTTTTATTTTCAAATATTGCTATAAAGGTACGAACTTTTTTTTAAAGTAAATACCAAACAACAAATATTTTTGCAGTTTCAATATTCAAATGGCTGCAATTATGAGATAATTTGTTATGTTCATTTTTTGTGTGTACCTTTGCAGTAAGATTAAGACAAAAAAAGAACAATTAATAGGTATGATTTCTGTAAATAATTTAGGAATGCAGTTCGGTAAACGAATTCTTTTTCAAGATGTGAATCTTAAGTTTATCCCGGGAAATTGCTATGGTGTTATAGGTGCAAATGGTGCCGGAAAATCCACTCTTATGAAGATACTGAGCGGCGAATTATCACCGTCACACGGTAGCGTTGTTATGAGTCCCGGAGAGAGAATGAGTGTACTTGAACAGGATCACTTTAAATTCGATGAGCAAACAGTTCTTGACACAGTACTGCAAGGGCATAGCGTGCTTTGGGATATAATGAAGGAAAAAGATGAATTGTACTCAAAGGCTGATTTTACTGATGAAGACGGAATAAGAGCATCTGAACTTGAAGAACGTTTTGCAGAACTTGAAGGCTGGAATGCAGAAAGCGATGCAGCTGCACTGTTAAGCGGACTTGGCATAGGTGAGGACAAACATTATATGCTTATGGGAGACTTGAGCGGTAAAGAAAAGGTCCGTGTTCTCCTTGCAAGGGCACTGTTCGGTAATCCTGATAATTTGCTGCTTGATGAGCCGACAAATGATCTTGACCTTGACACCGTTATGTGGCTTGAGGATTATTTGTCAAAATTCGAAAATACCGTATTGGTAGTGAGCCACGACAGGCATTTCCTGGATTCTGTTTGTACTCATACGCTTGATATAGACTATAGTCGTGTACAATTATTTGCCGGCAACTATTCTTTCTGGTATCAGTCGAGTCAACTTGCGTTGCGTCAACTGCAGCAACAGAATAAGAAGGCTGAAGAAAAACGTAAGGAGTTGTTGTAATTTATTCAGCGCTTTAGCGCTAATGTTGCAAAGTCCAAGCAAACTACATCTCGCAAAAAAATGCTTGAAAAACTGACTGTTGAAGAAATTCAGCCGTCATCAAGAAGGTATCCTGGCATTATATTTACTCCGGAACGAGAAGTGGGTAGTAAAATTCTCGAAGTACACGGACTGAGTGCTTATGTTGATGGTAAAGTACTTTTCAAAGATGTCAATTTCCAAATAGAAAAAGGGGATAAGGTGGTATTCCTCAGTCATGACCCGCGAGCTATGACCGCATTTTTTGAAATTATAAATGGTAATCGCAAGGCAGATGAGGGAACATATGACTGGGGGCAAACAATTACCACAGCATATTTGCCGCTTGACAATACTTCATTCTTTAATAATGACTTAAATCTTGTTGATTGGCTATGTCAATTCAGTAATGATTCAAGTGAGATATACCTGAAGGGATTTTTAGGAAAAATGTTATTTTCAGGGGAAGAGGTCCTGAAGCGTTGCAGTGTTCTTTCCGGTGGTGAGAAAATGCGTTGTATGATAGCGAGAATGATGCTTAATAATGCCAATACGCTTATTCTGGATTCTCCTACGAATCACCTTGACTTGGAGTCAATTCAAGCCTTTAATAATACTTTGCAGACTTTTAAGGGCATTGTCCTTATGTCGTCGCATGACCATGAATTTATTGAAACCGTTTGTAACAGGGTTATAGAACTTACTCCTAACGGTGTTATTGATAAAATGATGGATTACGATGATTATATTACGGATAGCAGAGTTGCGGAATTAAAGGCCAAATTTTACGAATCTTGATAAATTAATTTAAATAACTAATAAGTTTTATATTATGGTAAAGCATATCGTAACATTTAAGCTTATCGGCACTGCTGAAGAGCGTCTTGCCGTAGCTAATCAGTTCAAAGATGCCTTGCTGGCTCTTCCTGAGAAAATTGAAGTCCTTCGTTCTATTGAAGTTGGCGTAAATGAAAATCCTGCTGAAGATTGGGACGTGGTTTTGACCGCAGTTGTTGATACAATGGATGATGTGTCAGTTTATGCAAAGCACCCGGCTCATGTTGCTGCAGCCAGTATTCTTGCCGGTCATAAGGAAGCTCGTGCATGCGTAGATTATGAGTTTTAGGCGATTATTGAAGAAATAAAAAGGCGATGCATTTGCACCGCCTTTTTTATTATAGTAATGAAGATTATTAGTAATTTTCAATTCTCTTGAGGTTTGCGTCATCACCGAGATTATAGTAGATGTTTTTGAGATAAACTCTTACGTCATGGCTATTATCCGGGTCAATTTCCAATGCTCTTTCAAGGTGTTCTGCTGCTTCGCGGAAGAGTGGGTTAACTTTTCCTTCACGAATCTTTTGGTATTCAGTATTAGGCATATTTACTGCTTCATCATTAATCTTGTATGCTTTGGTGCAGATTGCACGACCGAGAGCGTACTGAGCCTGAGCAAGTTCCGGGTTCTTTTCTATAGCTATTTCGTACATTTTATATGCTTCTTCATTATTTTTTTGACTTTCTTCCAAAATACCTTTAACGTAATAAAGCTGAGCATCGTCAGGATTTGCAACTATAGCATCATCAAGCATCTGACGAGCTTCGTCGTACTGTTCGTGTTCAATACGTCCATTAATCATAAGTTGAAGATACAATGGGTTTTCTGAGCCATGAAGCTTGTAAGCCTGTTCAGCGAGTTGATATACTTTTTCATTGTCACGGAGTTGTGCAGCGTGATTGATAGCATAGTCAAAAACTTGTTTTTTAGAATATCCTTTTTCTATAGCTTTTTCAAAGCAAGCAAGTGACATACTAAGGCTATCCATCTGCCAAGCGGCAAGACCTTGGTTGTAAATGATTTCAGCGAGTGTGCTGTCAGCGTATGCTTTAGGAGCGTTAGCACCGAGAACAGGGTCGCTTGGTGCATTGATAAGTACATTCCAAGCATCGTATGCACCTTGCCAGTCTTGGGCTTCCCACATAAAGATTGCAGCATTATTGAAATCGTTATAATGGCTTTGGATAAGTTTTACAATTTCCTTGGAGAAACGAGGTTTGATTTTACCTTTTTCGTTAGGAAGAGAGTCAAGAGGAAGTGCTTTTGTAAGGTAGCCATAACTATTGATGAGCGCAGCGCCCATGGCTTTAGCATCGGCTTCTTTACCTATGCTCTTGAGAGCATATTGATTGTCATAAAAATCAAATCCTGCTTTACCTGCCACAAACCAAGTTTTGGCATCATTAGCAGTCTCTTCGTTAGTAAAAGCCGGTTGGAGAAGTTCCATAGCAGCTTTGTAATTACCGTCTTTTGCTGCTCTTTCCGCCTCTTTAACCGCATTTACTTGTGCAGTTCCAGTGACTGTAGCGGCTGCTACGCAAAGTCCAAAGAATAGTTTCTTTTTCATAATTCTGTTTGCTTTTGCTTTAAGTAGTTATTTTTAAGTAATTTTATTTTTCTGTATTGTCATCAGAATCTTCTTCAGGAACATCGTCGTCGGCTTCACTTGTATCGTCTTGCAAGAGTTCCGGAAGTTCTTCTTGTTGAGCCTCTATTGTTTCAACTTCTGCTTCATCGTCTGCATCGACGGAGCATACTGAGGCGATTTCGTCATTGCGTTTTTCAAGATTGATGAGTCGTACGCCTTGAGTGAAACGTCCCATTACTCTGAGTTGTGAAACATGGAGACGGATTGTGATGCCGGACTTGTTAATAATTACAAGGTCATTGTCGTCATTTACACTCAACAATGCTACAAGGTGACCTGTTCTGTCTGTGACATTCATAGTCTTGACACCTTTACCGCCACGGTTCGTGATGCGGTATGCATCAAGGTCGGAACGTTTACCGAATCCTTTTTCTGAAATTACCATTACATTCTTATTGGTGTTCGACTGCATACAGATAAGTCCGATTATTTTGTCATCGCCTTCATCAAGTCTCATAGCTCTAACACCGGTTGAAACACGTCCCATAGTTCTGACTTTGCTTTCGTGGAAGCGTATTGCTCTGCCGTTTTTGTTAGCGAGGAGTATTTCGGAATTCCCGTCTGTGAGTTCAACACCGATAAGTTTGTCGCCTTCTTTAAGAAGGATAGCTTTTTTACCTTTGACGTTAATTCTTGCATACTCAGTAAGAGATGTTTTCTTGATTACGCCTTGCTCTGTCGCAAATACGAGGTTATGATTTTCTGTAAATTCAGAATCATCTAGATGTTTGCAACTTATTACGACGTTCAATGAGTCATCGCTGCCGATATTGAGCATATTTTGAATAGCACGTCCCTTGTTGATTTTACTTCCTTCCGGGATTTCGTACACTTTCATCTTATAAACTAATCCTTTCTGAGTAAAGAATAGAATATCATCGTGCATAGAAGCCGGATAGATGTATCTGATAAAGTCTTCTTCACGAGTATTACTGCCTCTTGAACCTACGCCACCGCGATTTTGCGCTCTGAATTCAGTAAGTGCGGTTCTTTTAATATAACCGCGATGAGAAATAGTAATAATCATATCATCATCAGCGTAGAAATCTTTAGCATCAAAGTCCCCGGCAAAATATTCAATGTCTGTTCTTCTATCGTCGCCGTATTTTTCAACAACTTCACGAAGTTCTGACTTTATAAGTTCACGACAAACGTGGTCGTTATTTAATATTTCTTCAAGGTGTGCTATAAGTTTTTCAACTTCTTCATATGCTTGATGAAGTTTGTCTTGTTCAAGTCCTGTGAGCTGCTTGAGCTTCATTTCCACGATTGCAGTGGTCTGAACGTCATCAAGTCCGAATTTTTCACCGAGTTGTGCCTTAGCGGCTTCAGTGTTTGCAGCAGCTCTGATGATACGTATAACTTCATCAATATTTTGTGATGCAATAATGAGTCCTTCAAGGATGTGCGCTCTTTCTTGTGCTTTGCGAAGTTCAAACTTTGTACGTCTTGTGACAACCTCATGTCTATGATCAATGAACGCTTGAAGCAGTTCTTTGAGGTTAAGGGTTTTAGGACGTCCGTTAACGAGAGCAACGTTGTTTACGCTGAAAGATGCTTGCATCTGTGTCATCTTATAGAGTTTATTAAGGACAACGTTTGCATTTGCATCTGACTTAAGGCGTATTACGATACGCATACCTTTATAGTTACTTTCATCGTTAAGGTCAGCGATACCTTCAAGTTTTTTCTCGTTTACGAGTTCGGCAATATACTTAATGAGTTCGGCTTTATTTACTCCGTAAGGAATTTCATGCACGATTATTGATTCGTGTTCCTTAGTGGTTTCAATATCAGCCTTTGCTCTGATGACAATACGTCCGCGACCTGTCTCGTAAGCATCTTTTACGCCTTGATAACCGTAAATTGTACCGCCGGTAGGGAAGTCCGGAGCTGTGATGTATTTCATCAATTCCGGGATAGTAAGGTCCGGATTATCAATAAGTGCAATACACCCGTTAATAGTTTCGGTAAGGTTGTGAGGCGGCATGTTGGTAGCCATACCTACAGCAATACCGGAAGCTCCGTTAACGAGAAGGTTAGGAATCCTCGTAGGCAGGACTACAGGTTCTTTCCTTGTATTATCGTAGTTCGGTTGAAAATCAACGGTGTCACTATTAATATCAGAGAGCATTTCTTCTCCGATTTTGTCAAGTCTGACTTCCGTATAACGCATAGCTGCAGGGGAGTCACCGTCAACGGAACCAAAGTTTCCGTGTCCGTCAACAAGACAGTATCGTAAAGCCCATGGCTGTGCCAATCTGACTACAGTGCCATATATAGAAGAGTCACCGTGCGGGTGATATTTACCCATTACTTCTCCAACGCAGTTAGCAGACTTTTTATGAGGTTTGTCAGAAGTGTTGCCCATTTCGTTCATTCCGAAAAGTACACGTCTGTGTACCGGTTTAAGCCCATCTCTGACATCGGGCAATGCACGAGAGACAATCACGGACATAGAGTAGTCAATGTACGAAGAACGCATCTCGTTACTGATATCAATTTTTAGTATTCTATCTTGGTCAAGCATTTTGTTTTGTTTGTTACAAATATCTGACAAAGGTAATGATTTTTTTTGATTTCGCAAAATATTGTAGATTGAGTTTTTAATGCCCGAGTATAGCACTGATTAGTCAAAAAAAATAGTTACCTTTGCACGAATAAATCGTTAAGCATAATCAATGGCTGATATATCACAGATACAAAATGGAGAGAGTATGACTCTTCGTGACCAACTCGCTCTAACTATAAAACTTTCATTACCGGCAATTCTGGCTCAATTATCCAGTATCCTTATGCAGTACATTGACGCGGCAATGGTTGGACGTCTTGGTGCAAACGATTCCGCTGCCATAGGGCTTGTATCAACAAGTTTGTGGCTGTTTTGGGGCATATGTGGCGCAATGACGAATGGTTTTACGGTACAAGTTGCACATAGAATAGGAGCTAAAGATGAAGAAGGGGCAAGGGCGGTGTTACGTCAAGGGGTGACGTCCGCTTTAATTTTCAGTTCAATAGTATCCATAATCGCATTGTTGATATCGGAATCATTGCCTGTATGGCTTGGCGGAGGTTCGGAAATATGTGGCAAATCCACTTCATATTTTGCCATTTATGTTATGGCGTTACCTATGCTTACTATGAATTTCCTTGCCGGAGGAATGCTTCGCAGCGTTGGTAATATAAAGATTGTGGGAATCCTGAACGTACTTATGGCAATTCTTGATGTGATATTTAATTTCTTCTTGATCTTTTCTTCGAGAATGGAATGTATATTCGGAATAGATATTGAAATACCTGGTGCGGGACTTGGACTGAGAGGTGCTGCACTTGGTACTGTTTTAGCGGAAATTATAACTGCTTCTTTGATGTGTTATGTGTTGTTTTCCAGACAAAAAGAAATCCGATTAAAAGGACATTCAGGAAGTTGGAAACCAAATCGCAATATCTTGAGCCGCGCAATTAAAATCTCCACACCTTTGACGATAGAGCATGCGGTGTTATGTGGCGCACAAGTTATGGTTACCATTATTGTGGCACCGCTCGGAGTTGTGGCAATAGCAGCAAATGCTTTTGGAATCACCATTGAGAGTCTTTGCTATATGCCCGGATATGGTATTGGCGAGGCGGCAATGACATTGACAGGTCAAAGTTATGGCGCAAAACGCTATGATTTGGCAAAGAGATTCGGATATATAACGGTAGCAATGGGTATATTTGTGATGACCATAATGGGACTTATCATGTACCTCACTGCAGATATTACATTTGCACTAATGACAGACGTAGCCGCCATTCGTCAGATTGGAGCAGAAGTGCTTAGAATAGAAGCTTATGCCGAACCGATGTTTGCATCGGCAATAGTAGCCTATGGTGTTATGGTCGGTGTAGGGGATACCCTGATTCCCGCTATAATGAACTTTGGCAGTATATGGCTTGTGAGAATACCATTGGCTGCTATTTTTGCTCCGATTATGGGGCTGAAAGGCGTCTGGATAGCTATGTGTATTGAACTATGCGTGCGAGGAACGGTGTTTCTATACAGACTGGTGTCCGGCAAATGGATTAAACCTTCAAAAGAATTATCTCAAACAATAAAATAAAGTGACTCAATGAAAATACTTCTTCTTGCTGTAGGTAAAACATCTACTGAATATATAGCTAAGGCTGTTGATAATTACTCTTCAAGAATAGTACACTATATTCCTTTCTCATTTAAGGCATTGTCTGATGTGAAATTGCCTAAAAATTCATCGCAGGAGCAGCAAAAAAGTGCTGAAGGAGAGTCTATCCTTAAAGAATTACAGCCCGGCGATTGTGTTATCCTTCTTGATGAGAGGGGTAAGCAATACACTTCAAGAGATTTTGCCAACTTACTGAATAATAAAATGGTTACATTGCCATCAAGACTCGTCTTCGTAATCGGTGGACCTTACGGTTTTTCCGATACCGTGTACGCAAGAGCCAACTCTATGCTGTCGTTATCCAAGATGACATTTACGCATGAAATGATACGACTTATTTTCACCGAGCAAGTATATAGGGCTATGACTATAATAAAGGGTGAATCATATCACCATGATTAGTGTGAAAATGTTGCATAATCAAAAAAAATAATTTACCTTTGTTTAAACTAATATTAAGCGATAATTAATACGTTCGGTTTATGAAAAAAATAATAGTACGTTTGGCTGTAATAGCGGCTTTGACATTAATTCCTTTTCAGAAGTTATTTGCGGAAACATACATTGGCGTGGCGCCGGGATATAGTACTAAAAATGAGTCTATGACACTTGGTGCATGGATGAGTCATGACTTCTCCAAAGCTTTTAGAGTAAACCTGGGTGTTGACTATGTGTTTAGGAATCAGCATACTGATGCATTTTTAATAAACCTTGACTTTAACTTTCCTTTAAAACTTACGACTGGAGATAAAATTGATATATACCCAATAGTCGGACTTACATACGCATGTTGGAGTCATCATCCATACCCTGACGGAGATGATGTTACTACACGTGAAAATAAATTCGGAATTAATTTGGGTGCCGGTGTAGGGTACAAAGTATCATCTCACTTGAGATTAAAACTTGACGCGCGTTATAGCCTTGTAAAACATAATAACACTACAATTATTTCACTCGGTATCGGTTATGCCTTTTAAGATATTGAAAGGTTCTAAACTTTGTTGATGAGAAAATTTTATAAAATATTTAAAATATTTATTATTTCGACAACGGCACTGATAATATTGGTGCCGATGTTTACATACGTTCTCCTATCATTGCCACCTATTCAAAGAGCAATGTGTGATAAGGCTCAGACTGAGTTATCAAAGTTGCTTGATACTCCGGTGACTGTTGACAATCTTGCTATTGCCCCATTTAACAGAATTACGCTCAGAGGTGTAACGATTATGGACAACGAGTCCGACACAATTGCCACGATACATCGCCTGGGCGCAGGTATAGATCCTCTGCATGCCATTATATCCGGTCAGATTTCAATAGATTACACTGAGCTCGTAGCACTTAATTTGCGTCTGAAAAAAGACACAAAAGACTCTCCACTGAATATTGATCATATAGTAAAGACGTTGTCTTCTAAAGATCCTAATAAGCCGAAAACAGAAATAAACATTGATATAAAGACCGTAGTTATACGCAATAGCATCGTATCGTACGATATATTGGATATGCCGAGGAAACAGAATGTATTTGATCCTAATCATATCAGTGTTAATGATTTTAGAGCAGATATCACAATTCCAAAAATTACAAACAATTCATACGTTGTATCTGCAAAAAGAATTTCCCTTGTAGAAAAGAGTGGACTTAATGTGTCAGACTTACATGCTGACGTTGATATAAACACTTCTGACAGTGTGATAAACGCATCAAATATTTCACTACAACTTCAAGAAACAAAAATAGAACTTCAAGATATATGTTTTAAGCAAAATTCACCGTTGAATATCGCTACTAAATCCGGTTCGGTGATTTCGCTTGCAGATTTTGCTCCGTTCGTGCCTCAATTAGGAAATGTCCCTATGCCGATAAATGCGGACATTGATATTACGCTTGACAATTCGCTAATAGACATAACAAAAATAAGGTTAAATGCAGAAAACGGAGAGTTTGATTTTGATGCCAAGGCTTGCATATACAATACGGCAAAACTTGATAGCCTGGAGATTTCAGATGCCCGGATAAACTTGAAAGCTGCAAGCACAAGAATAATTCAAATACTATCGCAGTTTACAAAAGTCAGTCCTAAAGTAGTGTACGCAATCAATGCCGCCAGAAATGTAAAACTTCAAACTAAAATCCAAGGCACTACACACAATGCAAGTATTAACGGAAAGATAATTACAAATATCGGAAACCTTGATTATGACATCAAGCCGAAGTTTATAACAAGCGATAGTACTATTGTGCTTAAAAATATACACTATGACGTCAATGCTGATGATCTGAATCTTGCAGCTATATTAAGTAATAAAGATTTCGGAATTTCGTCTTTTCAGACAGATGGAAGTTATTATCCTCCTATCGGACGCAACCCTCAGTCTGCAAATATCTCTTTAAATATTGCAGAAGCATATTTTAAGAACTATTTGTATTCCGACGTAAACGCTACCGCACAATTAGATGGTAAAGACATCTGCGCAAATATATATATTCAGGATAAAAATATTGACTTGACAGCCGAACTGATTGCTCAACTTGATGATAAAACATCGCCGAAGGCATACTTAAACGCAACAATAAACAAATTCAACCCTCACAAGTTAAATCTGACGAGCAAGTATCCTAATCACGAATTATCTGCAAATATTAATGCTACTATCGCCGGAATAAATATTGATGATGCAATAGCGACGTTGGAGATAAATGATTTAAACTATTATTCACCGACTGAGCCATCATTGAAGATGGACAATCTAACCTTCACATTAGATACTCAATCTTCTCCGTCACAGTTGCATTTAAACTCAGACTTCCTTTCTGCTGATATGGAAGGCGTATATACTCTGTCTTCTATTCCAACTGTAATTAAAGATATCGCAGCACAATCCTTTTCAAACCTTATAACACTTTCAAAGAAAGAGATTGATAAGCTTTGTAATACCGATTTGACACTTGCTGCTACTATTAAGTATTCAGACAATCTTAATAAGTTTCTAAACCTTCCTGTTACAATAATTTACCCAATAACTATTAATTCAACACTTTCAACACCAGAGAACAAATTTTCACTTGATGTATCTGCTCCGTATCTACAGCAAAAAGATAAGTTAATTGAGAATACATCACTGCATATTGCTACGAATGATGAAGGACAAAGCGCATCGCTGTGTGCAGTTACTAATGTTCCAACCAAGAACGGTGCTATGAATCTGAATCTGCAGTGTAATGCAGCAAATAACAGGCTTGACACACAGGTAGCATGGCATATTGACAGAAAAAGATTGTATCAAGGAAATATTGACTTATCAGCTCTATTCACAAAAGATGAGGAGAACGAAAGCCTTGCAACTCAGATTGATATAAATCCGTCTAAAATTACGTTTAATGACACAACGTGGACTGTCAATCCGGCAACAATTATTGCTAATAAAGATAAAGTAATAGTGCAAAATTTTGACGTACGAAGGGAAAATCAATATGTCACAATGCAAGGTACTGCATCTCAAGACCCCGAAGATGTATTGACACTTAATCTATTAAATGTAAACTTGGATTATATCTTTGAATCATTAGGTATCGATAAAGCTCAGTTAGGTGGTGATGCTACAGGTACTTTCTATGCAACAAACCTCTTTACACCTCAACCATCAATCACCACTCCTGACTTACACGTAAAAAATATTTCCTATAATAAGACTGTTTTCGGAGATGCGGATATTAAGAGCCATTGGGACAATGATAAAAAAGAAATAACACTTGATGCGGATATTATTTCTCCTGACAAGACGCTTTCAACTGTAACCGGCGGTATATTTCCACTTAATGATTCTCTTGATATTACATTCGATACCAAGGATATAAATGTCAAGTTCTTGAAACCGTATATGGAGGCTTTTACTTCAGATATTGAAGGTACAGCATCCGGAAAAGCAAGGTTATTCGGTACATTTAAGTACATAGACCTTGAAGGAGATATATTTGCAAAAAATCTTAGGTTGAAGATTGATTTTACAAATACTACGTATACAGCAACCGATTCCGTGCATATCCGCCCTGGAAAAATCAAGATAGATAAAATAAAACTATATGACCGAGAGGGAAATACGGCATATCTAAAAGGAGAAGTACGCCATAAATTCTTTAAAGAGCCGGAATTTGATTTCTACATAACCGATGCCAAGAACTTTTTGAGTTACGATATCACTTCAAAGCAGAATCCTGACTGGTATGGAACCATATATGGTACAGGTGGAGCTACTATAACAGGAGTTCCCGGAGTAGTAAATATCTATGTTGATATGACTACCGCTCCAAAATCTACATTCACATTCGTACTTTCGGATCAGCAGACAGCAAGCGAGTATTCATTTATATCTTTCAGAGACAGAAATAAAAAAGTGACTGCAGAAGCGGACACGACTCAAATCCCCGTATCCAAATTAATCCAACAACTTAAAGAACGAATGAACGCTACACAAGAATCCGTACCGTCAGTGTACAATATGACCTTGCAGGTAAATGTCACTCCGGAAGCGCAACTTATACTCGTTATGGACCCTGTCGGGGGAGATAAGATTAAAGCAAATGGTACAGGAAACTTAAGAATGGATTACGGTTCCGCAAATGAAGACCTGAGAATGTACGGAAAGTACACGCTTGACAAGGGAAGTTATAATTTTACATTGCAGGATATAATCATAAAAGACTTCATTATCAAGCAAGGCAGTACTATTTCATTTAACGGAGACCCGTATGCAGCTCAATTAGACCTGAATGCATACTATGCTTTGAATGCCAATCTATCAGACCTTGACGAATCATTCCTTCAAGATAAGGACTTGAATAGAACAAACGTGCCTGTACATGCGATGATGAATGTCACTTCAGATATACGATCTCCGGAAATTAAATTTGACTTGGAGTTTCCTACACTAACATCAGACACTTACCGAAAGGTTAAATCCATCATTTCTACTGAAGATATGATGAATCGTCAGATTATATATCTATTGGCACTAAACAGATTTTATACTCCGGATTATATGGGCGCAACAACGAAAGGGAATGAGCTTGTCTCAGTCGCATCTTCCACTATATCTTCACAATTAAGTTCTATGCTTGGACAGTTAAGTGATAATTGGACTATCGCACCAAACTTCCGTTCTGATAAAGGTGATTTTTCAGATGTTGAAGTTGATCTTGCATTGTCAAGTACATTACTTAATAACAGACTATTGTTTAACGGAAACTTCGGGTACAGAGATAATAGTCTTAATTCAAATCAGTTTATCGGTGACTTTGATTTGGAATACCTGCTTAATAAGTCAGGTTCTCTGCGCTTAAAAGCATATAACAGGTACAACGACCAAAATTTCTACGTCAAGACCGCAACTACTACTCAGGGTATAGGTATTGTATATCGTAGAGATTTTGACCATGTACTATCGTTCTTGTATAGACTAAAAGAAAAAAGAAAGGCTAAGCAGCAAGCGCAACAGAAAGCCAAACATGCTCAAGATTCCATTAAAAATAAAATTTCTAATGCAAAACAATCACAATAATACAATTTTATAAATCATGGACAACACTTTAAGGCTAAACAAAAATCAACTCTCAGGCGACATTGGCAAGCCTGCGTCTGATTTTACAAAAAGTGATATTATTGACTTTATTGAAAAGCATAATATCGAGATGATAAACTTTATGTATCCTGCAGCAGACGGCAGGTTGAAGACTTTGAACTTCGTGATAAATGACTATCAGTACCTTGACACTATCCTCACAACAGGGGAACGAGTAGATGGTTCAAGTCTGTTTCCATACATTGAAGCCGGCAATTCCGACTTATACGTTATTCCTAAATATCGCACGGCATTCGTTGACCCTTTTGCTGAAATTCCTACACTTACCATGCTTTGCACTTTCTTTGACAAAGACGGTAATCCACTTGAAACCTCACCGGAAACAATTCTAAAGAAAGCTTGCGACGCCTTTACTGAAAAAACAGGTCTTGAATTTCAAGCGATGGGAGAATTGGAGTACTATGTAATTTCAGAGAATGATGAACAATTCCCTGCAACAGACCAAAAAGGGTACCACGAGTCTGCACCGTTTGCAAAGTTCAATGACTTCCGTACGCGTTGTATGTCGTACATTGCGCAGACCGGCGGTCAGATAAAATACGGACACTCTGAAGTGGGTAATTTTACTCTTGATGGTAAAATCTACGAACAAAACGAAATTGAATTTTTGCCCGTTGATGCAAAGCAAGCGGCAGACCAACTTATTATCGCAAAATGGGTAATACGTAATCTCGCATATCAATATGGCCTTAATATTACGTTTGCCCCTAAAATTACGACAGGCAAGGCGGGTTCCGGCTTACATATTCACATGCGTCTTATGAAAGACGGAAGAAACGTGATGCTGAATGAAAATAAATCACTAAGCGATTATGCAAAGCGAATGATTGCAGGACTTATGACACTTGCTCCTTCTATTACCGCTTTCGGCAATACAAATCCGACATCATATTTCCGCCTTGTTCCGCATCAAGAGGCTCCTACAAATATTTGTTGGGGAGATAGAAACAGATCTGTCCTTGTACGCGTTCCATTGGGCTGGACAACGAATAAAGACATGAGCCACATAGCTAATCCGCTATCTAAAGCCAATACAATAGATCCATCACAGAAACAGACTGTGGAAATTCGTTCTGCTGACGGCTCAGCTGATGTATATTCGCTTATAGCGTCCCTCGCTGTTGCGGCAAGATATGGCTTTGAAATGCCTGACGCTCTTAAAGTTGCTGAAGAAACGTATGTTGACGTTAATATTCACGATGCCAAAAACAGTGCAAGGCTCGCCACTTTAAAGCAATTACCTGTTTGCTGCGTGCAATCAGCTCTATGCCTGCAAGAACAGCGTGCTATATACGAGCAGTACGGTGTATTCTCTCCAAGAATGATAGAAGGAATTATTTCATCACTCACTAATTACGGTGATGAACAATTATCCGCAAAAGCAGCACAAGACAAGGCTTTAATTCAAGACCTTGTTAACAAGTATTTCCATTGCGGTTAGGAATACACTAATCATAAAATTACCAAAATGGCTGAAATTTATTCAGAATTTCAGCCTTTTTTAACTTATAGATTTAGTCTAAAATTAGAAGCCGCAACAAGAAAACTTGTGGCGGCTTTTATCGAAATTGATTTAATATATTATTCTTTATCTTTTGATTCTACTTTTTTGTAGCGAGCATTAAGACCGTCAATTACCTCTTTGGTAATGTCAAGTGCAGGATTGAAGTAAGCTCCGGCATTTTTGAAAAGGATAGCATCGTAGTTATGTGTCTTTACATAATCAGCAATAAAATTATTAAGTGAATCCTGTAAAGCCATATTTTGGTCAAGTGCTTCTTGCTGTGCTTGTTCTTGCATTTTGCCTAAGTAAACCTCGGCAGCACGTTGTTGTTGTTGGAACTTTTGCATATCAGCCTCGTAAGTAGATTGAGAGATATAGCCATTGTTGCGAGCCTTATTTTCAATTTCGGCAGCACGTTTTTGAAGTTCTTGTTGTTTAGCACGCTGAGCGCTTTCAAGTTTGCTCATGGTACGGACATTGATTTCATTATAATCCTTAACAAGATTATAGTTTGCAGAAATACTGTCAAGGTCAATGTAGCGAATATTTAGTGAAGCGGCAGCCTCAGGGTTAGCAGCAATCACTTTTTCATTTTTAGATTCTTGGCTGCATGAAACTAAGACAAATGCAGCAACGAGTACCATTACTCTGTTTACGATTTTTCTCATTTAATCTGTTTAATCTTTTATGAATGACGTGTTTATTTGTTAATTCTATAGTGTGAGAAAACTTGCTTAAAAGCGTAAAAATAAACGCCATAAACATTTTTCTTGATGCAAATTTAATAAAGAAGTTGAAATAATTTGCTATTTATCAATTTTATTTTGTAACTTAGATGCCGAAAAACGTTGTTTTTAACAATGTTTTAATATATCAAAGCACTTTTAAGATTTTACAT
>JALEMF010000103.1 GCA_022768005.1 Bacteroidales bacterium
AACGGTTTTCAAGACCGCCGCAATCGACCACTCTGCCATCTCTCCAGTGTCGTTGCTTTCATTTGACGTGTGCAAATTTACGACGTTTTTTTGAACTGTGCAAATTTTCGGGAAAATATTTTTATTATTTTTTATTTTTCGCACCTGAACAAACCTTCAGCCAACGACCGAATTTAAACATTAACTCATTATCTATCAGACTTAAATATTTCAGATTTATCTAATTTATCAGAATTTACTGACATATAAGACAAATCCGATAAAGTGACTATTTCAGCAAGTTTGTAGCGTCAGGGAATTCAAGATTCTTCAATGGAGAAAGAGTTACGTCTGCCGGAACTGCTGCATCATTGTAATCTTCAGCCTTTGCCAATCCTGCTTTAATCACTTCTTCACGACCGTTTACAAAGAATATTTCATCTACGCCAAGTTTACTGAGAAATACATATGTTTCAGTTGTCGGTTCGTTTACAGTGTAAACTTTAGCATTTTTAAGACTTGAAAGGCGGGATTTGGTGTACGCGTTTACTTCTGCCGAGCAATCTTCACTCGCACGACCGCTGCTGCGAAATGCACCGTTTAAGATAATTACCGCACCTGAAGGAGTTTTGCCTGCCTTAACGTTTGTCTTGGCAGCTTCTACCGCCATATCCATAAACACCATATCAGTAGGTGCTATTTTTGCTACTTTCGTGATAGTCACTTGTGCTGCAACCGGCATTGCAAATGCCAAGCATATAACTGCTGCAAGTGTCATTAAAAACTTTTTCATAACTCAGTATTAATATTTATATTAGTGTTTTATTTATTTTCTTATTAAAGCTACACGGATAATATTTGATTACCGTGTTCTTTTGTCTTAATAGCCTTTGGCAAGAATATATGTTCTATTATTCCTTGCTCATTAATTATGAACGTTGTGCGTAATGTACCCATATATTTTCTGCCGTACATACTTTTTTCTCCCCACACGCCCATTTTCTCAACGAGGCTATGGTCCGTATCAGCAATCAGCGTAAAAGGCAACTCATTTTTCTCAATGAACTTGAGGTGAGAGGCGGCACTATCCACGCTTACGCCTACAACTTCATAGCCCGCTTTTTTCAAATCCGAATAGTTATCCCTAATGCTGCATGCCTCAGCAGTACAACCGGACGTGTTGTCTTTCGGGTAAAAGTACAGCACAAGTTTTTTGCCGGCAAAATCACTCAGTTTGATTTCTTTCCCGTTTTGGTCATAGCCAAGAATTTCAGGTGCTCTGTCTCCTATATTCATACTTTCAGTCTTTTTATTTAGTATTATGACAAAGTTAAGCAAAAAAAGTTTAATTACAATTATTACCTGTAACTTTTAAGTGGCGGATAGAATGCATCGGGGATATGTTCTATCTCATAGTTATCCTTATTGCCGGTAATTGCTATGACGTCAAATTGTACTTCGTGAGGAAGATCATAATGCTGCATATAAGCATTGGCAGAACGAACCATACGCATCATTTTCTTTTTATCAACGGCATCTACCGGGTCTAAAAAGTCCGTAGTTCTCGTTTTAACCTCTACGAATACCATTCTGTCGCCTTTAGTAGCGATAATGTCTATTTCGTAATGCGAAAGTCGCCAGTTTGTCTCACGGATAGCATATCCTTTTTCTATAAGGAGGTTACACGCTTCTTCTTCGCCCCACTTTCCGGTGTCATTATGTTCTGCCATATCAAAGGACTATATGAGTGCCGAGACTCAAGTTTTTTACATTATCAGCCTTAGTGATAATAACTTCTGTGACTCCGCCTTTCAGAGCATCAAAAGCATTTTGAAGTTTTGGCAACATTCCGCCTTTCACAGTGCCGTTTTGCACAAGTTCCGGATACGTCTGCTCCGTAATTTTCTCTATCACGGAGTTGTCTTCATTTTCGTCAGCCAGTACACCGGGCTTCTCAAAACAATACACAAGGGTTACGTCAAAAAATGCAGACAGAGCCTTGGCGGTCTCGGCAGCGATAGTATCTGCATTCGTGTTCAGCATATTACCTTTGCCGTCATGGATAAGCGGTGCCATGACGGGAAGAACGCCTGTGCTTATCAGCGATGCAAATATCTTACCGTCAACGACATCAACATCACCGACCATACCGTAATCCACGTCTTTAACTTCACGTTTATGTCCGGATATCACATTCAAGTCCGCACCTGTCAGTCCAAGTGCATTAATGCCACGGCTCTGCATTTGTGCTACAATAGTCTTGTTAACTTTTCCGCCATACACCATTGTCACCACGTCAAGCATCTCAGGAGTAGTAACACGTCGCCCTGAAATCATCACCGTCTCTATCCCCAATCGTGACGCAAGAGCCGTAGCGGAACGACCTCCGCCATGCACAAGCACTTTTGCACCCGGGATATCAGCGATACTGTCAAGAAGACAGTGGAGAGAATTCTGTTCCTCCACTATCTTTCCTCCTACTTTTATTATAGTAAGTTTTTCCATTATTGTTCCTGTTCCGTGCCTGCAAATTCCATCAGGTAAGCCTTGATAAATCCGTCAATATCTCCGTCCATCACAGCATTAACGTTTGCAGTCTGATAATTTGTACGGTGATCCTTGACACGGCGGTCATCGAACACGTAAGAACGAATTTGAGAGCCCCACTCTATTTTCATCTTTCCTGCTTCCACCTTGGCTTGCTCCTCCATTCGGTGTTTTAATTCCTTATCGTAAAGAATAGAACGGAGTTGACGGAGAGCATTTTCCTTATTCTTAGGTTGGTCACGAGTTTCAGTATTCTCAATAAGGATTTCTTCCTTTTCACCGGTGTAAGGGTCAGTGAACTGGTATCTCAAACGGACACCGGATTCCACCTTATTCACGTTCTGACCGCCAGCACCACCACTTCGGAAAGTATCCCACGACATAAGTGCCGGCTCTACTTTTACCTCAATGGTGTCATCAACGAGCGGAGTCACAAAGACAGATGCAAAAGACGTCATACGCTTGCCCTGTGCATTGTAAGGAGAGACCCTCACGAGGCGATGCACACCGTTTTCACTTTTAAGATAGCCGTAAGCATAGTCACCTTCCACATTTATGGTGCAAGACTTAATACCGGCTTCATCACCGTCAAGGATATTTGCAATAGAAGTCTTGTAGCAGTGCTTTTCACACCAGCGCAAATACATACGCATAAGCATTGAAGCCCAATCCTGACTTTCAGTACCACCTGCGCCGGAATTTATTTTAAGCACAACTCCGAGTTTATCTTCCTCGCGGCGTAGCATATTTTTCAATTCAAGGTTTTCAATCTTGTTGACAGCATCAGCATAGAGTTCATCAAGTTCCGCCTCCTCTATCAGTCCCTCCTTCAGGAAGTCCCAGCCATTCTGAAGTTCATCTACAGCGGATTCAACTTCCTTATAACCCTCAATCCAACTTTGAATATCTTTAATTTTCTTCATTTGCGCCTGAGCCTCCTTTTGGTGTTCCCAGAAGTCCGGCACGTGAGTACGCAATTCTTCTTCCTCTAATTGAATTTTCTTGTTATCGATGTCAAAGATACCTCCTCAGCGCCAACTTGCGCTCAAAGGTCTGTTTTAATTGTTCTTGAGTTATCATATATATTTATAGTGTAAATTTCTATTAATCGTCAAATGCTTTACCTATAGCCATAAATCCTACAAAGCCCCAGAATACGCCAGCTATAATTAATGATGAGCCTCCTGTACCGAAAATACCGCTACAAAGATATATAAGCGCATTGATAATAAGTACTACTCCAAAAATTGCCAAAGGATTCCACCAACTGTCTTTGAATATCCCGTCACCTGCGTATATCCATTGAGCCAACCACATAATCACGCAAACCCATATCATATTCCATGCACTATCAGGTCCCTGCATATATGCGAATGTCAAAGCGAATACTGCAAGTGATATAACCCACGCTACAATATTTCTAATAACAACAAAAATGTATGAAATAACCGTCTTACGGGAGTCTGTGTTATCAACATGTTCAACAATAGTCGGCGTTGGCTGAGAAGTAGTTTTCTTAGGCATGGCAGGCGGAGTAAAATGTCCTTGTTTTTCTTGACTTGTAGTCGGCGTCTGTTTTACGGCAGGCGTTGTCCTTTCTGCCACCCATTTGCCTTTAACATACTTACCACTCTGCTTTGAACCATTAACCCACGTATAGACGCCTTCACCGTACAAGTTCCCTTCATCGTCCTCAGTCCAAGTACCGACATACTTATCACCGTTTCGGAAAGTCATTACGCCGTTACCGCTTCTTTGACCATTCACAAAGTCGCCTTTACATTCTGTTCCATCAGCGAAATGAAGTACACCTTTGCCGTTTGAACCTTCATCATTCCATTCTCCCTCGTACCATCTGCCCGAGCCCCATTCCATACGTCCTCTACCTACTCTTTTACCGGCAGAGTATGTACCATGGTCCGTACGATTATATTGTTTAGAAAAATACGTACCTTCACCTTCAAAGCCGTCATCGCTCCAGCCGCCTACGTACCAGTCGCCATCACTCCAGTCCATACGACCTGTTCCGACACGTTCGCCATCGGAGTATTCACCTTCATCTACCCTATTGGGATAAGTGGAACGTCCGCGACCGTGAGGGCCATTCTCGTTAAGTCCGCCCTCGTATTTTGAGCCATTTCCATATTCAATGACACCGGAAACAGGGTCTCCGTTAACGAATGTTGCAATCCATTTATCTCCATTGTTCCACTCAAGCGTACCCTTTCCGTTAGGACCTTCAGCATTCCATTCACCCTTATAAACAGTGCCATTCTTGAAGTAAATAATGCCTGAGCCGTAAGGAGTGTCACCGTTAAACGTTCCTTCCCATTTCGCACCGCCTATAATGCGTGAATCCTGATGAATACCGGACTGCGGCTGCTGTTTCTTCTGCGGCTCACTTTCTCCGATAGTCTTTGCAGCAGAAGTAGCTTTTGACTGAACCTCTTCAAGGCAATCTCTGAACAAGTCGTAATTCTTGAGCACACTTCCCGTTGCACTTGCGAATTTTCCGAGCGCCACGCCGAAACTATCCGTAAACGCATTTGCAGCATCTCTCAGGACATTCTGATGCTCAACAAGCGCAGTCTTGTCAAAATCAGGATTATCAAAGACATTACGAATATATATATATGCATCTTGCTCGAACTTTTCAAGTTTATCAAGATTTTGCTCTATGACCGATGCGGACGTAAGCCATGCGTTCACTTTTGTCAAGTAAACATTACGCTTCGCATCTACTGAAATTCCACCTGAGACATTGGCGTCAGCTCGCGCTCCTGTATTTTCTTCAGACATTATTGGTATTATTTATTAAAAGGGATATTTTTATCCTATTGTTTTATTTTGAATATCATTTATTGCATCTTCAACCTCTTTCTGAGATGCTCCTTGCACGTCAAGGTCAAAATTTATCTTCGTTCCGCCACATTCACCGTAAACTTTCAGGATACCGTCACTTGTAAGATGGAATGAAACTTCAATCCTGGAGCCTTTCGGTACAGGTTTTACCCAACTCAACGGCTTAGAAGCCAAAAGTTTACATCTACTTACAGACACTTCCGCTTCGTAAGAACGATCTGAATAAATTTCAAGATTTACAGATGTCTGGTTATCATTGCGCGTGGTAAACATATCTTTGTTCAACGTACCGTACTTATCGCCGCGGTTAATAAGATGCGATGACACTTTTTTATCCTGATTATAGCAACCGAGACCGTAAGCACATGGAGAAACAGTCTGCACCGTTTTTTCTTGCGGCATACTTGCATATATGGCAGCTCCTTCTGCCACAGCCTGGTCCGGCTTCAGTCTGTCAAGAGTGATTTTAGCATTCGGAAACTCCACTTCTATAGCTTTACGAATCATAGGCATATACGAAGAACCGCCCACGAGGATTATTTCGTCAATATCGGAAATCTGCAGTGGCGTCTTTGAATTTTTGATAGCACGACGCATAAGGAGTATTGTCTGATCAACGCTGTCGCTCATCAGATTTTCAAAAGCATCACGGGTAATCTTGGCAGTGTAAGGGTGACGATTATAACTGAACTTCATATTCGTCTCTGTTGACCGTGAAAGCATTTTCTTTGCTTGCTCTGCAGACAGCAAAATGCGTCCTGCCTGAATAGTCTCTTGAATTTCAGCAAATGACACGTCCAAGCCACATAACTGAAACGCATAGTCCGCAAGAGCTATATCCCAATCGACGCCCCCGAGGTGGTGGTCACCGTCATTCGCAAGTTCTTCAAGCTGACCGTTATTCACTCGCATTATAGAAATATCAAAAGTACCGCCACCGAGGTCATACACCATAAACGTCTTTCCTTCAAGACTCTTAGTTCCGTAACTGATAGCAGCGGCAGTAGGTTCGGGAATTAGTTTCAGAACCTCCAGCCCGGCAATTTCACCGGCTTGACGAGTAATTTCACATTCCGTAGAACCGAAATATGCCGGAACAGTAATCACTGCCTTATTGATCGGTTCAAGACCTTCAGCCTTGCGCTGGTCATTAGCATCGGCAACAACTTTCTTGAGTATCATTGCCGAAATTTTAAGCGGAGTGATGTTTTCGCCGTAAATCACACGGTTATAATTAGGATTACCTATTTCACGCTTGATAAATGCCACTGTATGCTCAGAATCTCCACCCATAAGTCGCTTCGCTTCATCACCTACCAGCACATTACCCATATCATCATAGTACACTACGGAAGGCGTAGTTTTGTACCCTTCAAAGTTTTCAATTACATAAGGTTCTCCATCTTCGCCCATCACAGCGATACATGAATTTGTCGTACCAAGGTCAATACCGTAAATTGGTTCTTGCATCTTTATTTAATATTTTGATATTCTGCTACTAAGTTATATATATTAATTTTCACGAGGGCGATAAGACACTCTGATCACCTCTTCAGGGCGAAGCACACTTTCATGCGGCTCACCTTCAATATCATTTTCACACATCACGTAACCCACACGATCACGCTTGTAGAATGAATTTACTTGCTCACCCGCTATTTCAAACAGTTCCGGATTATCGCTTTCCTCGCGTCCTACAACTTGCTGACGGCGAGAAACGGAAGCAGGCTGTTTTTCCGCATCATCGATTTCTCTGACACCATAGTTTTCAAGAGTAGCCTTCATAAGTTTTCGGATTTCTTCCATTCTTTCACCTAAAAATGCCTCTTGAGGATTACGGTCATAGTCTTCAAGCGCCATATCCATAGAGTCCATTACTTCAATCAAATCCAAGAGCATAGGCTTGCGTATCTTTTCATTAACTTCGTCGTTATGATAACGTTCTATCTCACGTTTTTGACTTTTGATAATTTCCTGTTGCTTATCAATAGTGACTTGGAATTTTTCCACTTTTTCAAAAAGGCTGTCAAGAATAGATTCAAGTTTATCAAACCTGTCATCATTACCATTTCCTGTATCTTCCGGTTTTTGTTCTTCTTTCACCCCTTTAAATTCAGGAGGCAAGACGGCTTCATCTAACGGCTTTTTATTTTCATTAGACTCCTCTTTTGGTTCCTCTTGACGTTCTTCAACCTGAACCACAGGTTGCTCCCAAGGATTTTCAATATTTACATCTTCAATAATTGACATAAAATCTTTTTTCAAAGGTCTGTCATCAGAACACTCCTCATGGTTAATGGGGCTATTTTCAATCGGTTGTTCTTCACCGTGAAAATCATGATACGGGAAATTGGTATCCATAAAAAACGAAATTTTAGCGTTAGCGTTTAGATTAATCATTAATGTGCAAATTTACAAAATTTTTCTTTAACTCCGTGTAACACATAAGAAAATATCAATATGCTTACACAGTTCTCTCATTTAACGTTACTGACGAAGATAACACCCGGGAAGAGCCTCGGCGAGGCTCAGCTGTCAGAAACTCCGTATAAGCACGCAGTGCACCATGCGGTGATAGGATAGCCTCCCCACTCGCACCTCGGGGAGGTGCGGTCTGTGAAAATTCCGGAAAAAGTCCGCCGGCAAAAAGCCTCTGCGATGCTTCCTGATAATACAGTCACCTGTTTTCTACTTCAAACTATATCACATCTGATATAAAATCATTTTACACAGTGATTTTATATGCTTTCTAATATAAAAATACAATATCAGCCGTAATTCTTTCACAAAACATCATTTCTGCAACCGAGC
>JALEMF010000010.1 GCA_022768005.1 Bacteroidales bacterium
CCGGATACAGATACAAAGACGCTATATCTGTTGTCCTCGCTGCCGAAATTAAAAACTTCTACCTCGGATACTCCTACGACTACCCGACTTCCGCCATATCAAAAGCATCATCAGGCAGTCACGAAATATTCGCAGGATACAGTCTTAAACTTGACCTATCAGAAAAAAATAAAAACAAACATAAGAGCATACGTATAATGTAAGATATGAAAAATTCATCTTTATTACTTCTACCAATAGCCACAACATTGCTCATCACTGCAGCATCTTGTGCATCAGGAAACTACAGAGCAGCCGGAGGTGAAGTCACCGGTGTCGGTGGAACTGCTTGGGCTGAACCTACACCTTACGGTATGGTTCTCGTTTCTCGCGGCTCTATGCAGACAGGACCACAAAAACCCGACTCTGCCTGGAACCTCGCAGCAAACCCCAGAGGTATGTCAGTTGACGCTTTCTGGATGGACGAAACTGAAATCACGAACTCTAAATACAAACAATTCGTATTCTGGGTTCGAGACTCTATCATCCGTGAACGTCTCGCTGACCCTGCTTACGGAGGTAACGAAGAATTCAAAATCGAAGAAGACAAGGAAGGTAACCCGGTGAAGCCGCACCTTAACTGGAACAAAGCTATTCCATGGAGAAACCCCAACGAAGACGAAGCAAGAGCTATTGAAAGCGTCTATCGCACCAACCCTATCACAGGTGCAAGAGAACTTGACCCTACACAGATGAACTACCGCTACGAGATTTACAACCATACAGAAGCTGCTAAGCGTAGAAACAGACTTGACCCCAAAACTCGCGTCTATAACACTGATCTCCCTACGCCTACACAGCTGCCGATAATCTCTAAAGACACTGCTTACATCAACGACGAACAAGAAATTGTCCGCCAGACTATAACTCGCGCACTAACAGGAGACTACGACTTCTTGAACACGTACATCGTCAACATATATCCCGACACCACCGCATGGGTTAACGACTTCGACAACGCATACAACGAACCCTACGTAAGACTCTACTTCGCTCACGGAGGTTATTCGGACTACCCTGTCGTAGGAGTAAGTTGGGAACAAGCTAACGCATTCTGCGCTTGGAGAACAGACTTCCTCCGAAAATCACTCGGCAAAGAAGGCGTTTACATCGAACCTTACCGCTTGCCTACCGAAGCTGAATGGGAATACGCCGCAAGAGCAGGACAAAACGACAATATGTACCCTTGGGAAGGTGACCTCACTATGAGCGACGACCGCGGTTGCTTCTACGCAAACTTCAAGCCGCAAGAAGGAAACTACGTCAAAGACGGACACCTCATCACCTCACGCGTAGGCACATATTCACCTAACGACTTCGGACTCTACGATATGGCTGGTAACGTAAGCGAATGGACTTCAACCGCATACGCTGAAAGCATCGACAAGCTTACCGCCGATATCAACCCCGAATACCGCTACAACGCCGCTATCGAAGACCCATACAAGATGAAACGCAAAATCGTCAGAGGCGGTTCTTGGAAAGACGTTGCACACAACATTCGCTCCGACATTCGTATGTGGGAATACCAAAACGAACAAAGGAGCTACATCGGATTCCGATGCGTCAGAAGCCAAATCGGATTCGCTAAAGGACAAAAACAAAACAATAAAAACTAACGCACAAAGACTTAACCACAAATACAAATGGGAAAATTTAAAGGATATCGCAACGCAATTTCTCGCTTCATCTCAAGCGACCAAGGACAGCGTTTCTTCAACTTCGCATATAGCATCGGTGCAGCAGTCGTAATCTGGGGTGCACTATTCAAAATCCTTCACCTCCCCGGAGGTAACACACTTCTCTCTATCGGTATGGGTACGGAAGTTCTTATGTTCGTCCTCACCGCTTTCGACCGACCTCCTCGCACTTATAACTGGGAAAACGTTTTCCCCGTACTTGACTCTAATGACCCTGAGGACCGTCCGGACTTCAACGGTTCCGGAGAAACCGTGGTAATAAACGGCACTCCTGCCACTACCACGGTAACTACCCCGGGCATCACTCCGGAACAAGCAAAACAAACTGCAGGAATACCGGCAGGAATACAACTTTCCGAGCAAGACACACAGTCACTCAGCGACAGTATCGCCAAAATGGCTGCAGCAAGCGAACAACTATCTCGTATGGCTGAGCTAACTTCCGCAACACAAGCATACCTCGACCAAATGGCTGCCATTGCATCTGAAATGCAACACCTCCACACCACTACCGCCGCTCTCAACGAAGTCAGCGACACACTCCTATCATCTTACAGAGCCATAACTGAAAACTCAGAAAACATCACTCGTGCTGCTAACGGATACGCAGAGCAAATGCAAGACCTCAGCAGAAACATCGGAGGACTTAACACTATCTACGAAATACAACTCAAAAGCGTATCATCTCAAATTGACTCCATCGACAGAGTTAACCGAGGTATTAAAGACATTCGCGACATGTATGAACGCAGCTCCGCACAGAGCGCACGCTACTGCGAAGAAACCGAGAAGATGGCTCGCTACATGCAGCAACTTAACTCCGTTTACGAAAAGATGATTACTGCTATGACCGTAAATATGTATCGTCCAGTAATGCCTATTCCCGATACACAGGCACCGGAAGCGGAAACAAACAGCAATCCACAACAATAATCATAACACTACACGAAACAAATAAAGTTCGGCATATATAATGAGCGCTAACAACACAAGGCTTTCACCAAGACAAAAGATGATAAACTTAATGTATATCGTCTTAACAGCTATGCTCGCACTTAACGTTTCAAGCGACGTTTTAGACGGATTCACACAAGTTGAAGACGGACTGAACAGATCCAACGACAACGTTGAACAGCGTAACAACGCTATCCTCGCCACTCTTAAAGCCTTTAACGAACAAAACCCCGGTAAAGGACAAGTCTGGCTCGACAAAGCTATTGAAGTCAGAAAAGCCACCGACAAAATATACAACCTCGTTGACTCCTTCAAAGTAGCCATCGTCAAAAAAGCCGACGGCGAAAACGGAGACGTCAACAACATCATCAGCAGAGACGACCTTGAAGCCGCTTCCGTAATAATGCTTGCGCCTACGAACCGTAACGGAGAAAAACTCCGTCACCAAATCGACTACTACCGCGAATTTATAGCAAAACTGATGACTGACACCGTTAAGAGAGAAAATATTGAACGAGTATTAGCCACTAAGCCTACTCGTCGCGATGAATCACTCGGAGTTTCTACATGGGAAGAGTCAACATTTGACAACAAGCCCGTAGTAGCGGCTGTCACACTTCTCACAAAGCTCCAAAACGATATTCGATACGCTGAAGGTGAAGCACTTACCACACTACTTAACAACGTTGACGCACACGACGTCAGAGTTAACGAACTCAACGCATTCGTAATACCTCAATCCAAACTCGTAATGCGAGGCAGCAAATACTCCGCAAACATTGTCCTCGCTGCTGTGGACACCACACAGCGCCCTATCGTGTACATTAACGGAAACAAACTCAACAACGACAGAGGACTATTCGAAACAATCGCAGGTACTACAGGTACATTTGACTACAGTGGCTACCTTGAAGTACCGAGAGGTGACGGCAGCATCACCAAGCACCCGTTCTCTTCATCTTACACCGTAATAGAGCCTACAGCCACAATATCCGCAACTATGATGAATGTACTCTATGCCGGAATAGACAACCCGATGAGTATCTCCGTTCCGGGTATTCCCACAAACTCCGTAACCGCCACAATGACAAACGGTAGTCTTACTCGCAGCGGAGACAAATGGATTGCAAAACCATCACAAGTCGGTGCCGACGCTACAATAACCGTATCCGCCGAAATGGACGGAAGAAGACAAGAAGTTGCATCTACCAAATTCCGTGTACGCAAACTTCCTGACCCTACTCCTTTCATCACCTACAAAGACTCTAAAGGCAATACCGACCGTTACAGAGGAGGTAAACCATTCGCTAAAACCCTCCTCCTTCAGTCACCGGGTATTGAAGCAGCTATTGACGACGACTTGCTGAACATATCATTCACAGTCATCAGTTTCGAAACCGTATTCTTTGACTCAATGGGAAATGCAATACCGGAGGTAAGCAACGGACCTAAATTCTCACAACGACAAAAAGACTCATTCCGACGACTCAGTCGCGGCAAGAGATTTTATATATCAAGAGTTAAAGCAAAAGGACCTGACGGCATCACCCGTGACCTTGCGCCGCTCGAAGTAATAGTAAACTAAAAATCGTTCATTTCAACAACATAATAGTTATGAATACCATTAAAAGATATGCACTCGCTCTTGGATTGACTGCAATAATCGCTATCCCGTCATTTGCTCAAGACAACAGGTCTTCTTCTACCTCTGTCATGCGCAAACGTGACCGAAACGAGAAAAACGAAGGTCAAAAACCAGGAGTTACACAGCGTATGCAATCTTTCTACCAAGACACGGAAACTCCTGAATCCGACCTCCAATGGATGAGAGTTATATATCGTCAGCTTGACCTGCAAAAGCCGGAAAATGCTCCTCTATACTTTCCTGAAGAACCTACAGAAGGACAAGAAAGCCTCTTCCGTATTATACTCCGACTCCTCGCCAACAACCAGGTTGAAGCTTACGAATATCTCGACGGTAGAGAAGTATTTACGGACCAATACCGCATCAAAGTCAAAGATATGCTGGATCGTTTCCACATCCTTTACACCGACGCCAAAGGCTCTACAGAAAAAAATCCTAAATTCAACATCGAAGAAAGCGATGTTCCGGCAAACGAAGTCCTATCATACTATATCCTCGAAAAATGGGAATTTGACTCAAGAAACAACAGAACAAGAACTAACGTTCAAGCCATCTGCCCAGTACTACACCGTGCAGGAGACTTCGGAGGAGAACCGATAAAGTATCCGATGTTCTGGATAAAACTTGATGCTCTTCGTCCTTACCTCTCACAGCAACCCATATTTATTGACGATGACAACAACCTCACCAAGTACACTTACGATGACTACTTCCAGCTCAATATGTACAACGGTGAAATATACAAGACAAGAAACCTCGCCAACAAATCAATGGTACAACAGTTCCCGGACCCTGACGACCTCAAACGCGCTCAAGACAGCATACAGAACCGACTTGAAAGCTTCGACAAAAAACTTTGGGTTCCCTCACGCGAAGAAATAATCGCAGAGCGTGAACGTAAAGAGGCTCAAGAAGAAAATATCGTTATCGCCGCAAGAGACGGAAACGAAGAAGTAACAGCACAAGAAGAACAACAAGCCACCGTCAAAGAAACAGGCAAAAATTCTCGTTCAAAGAAGAAATCAACCAAAAGCAACAACAAGAAAAAGAGCAAAGTCAAAGAATCAAAGCCTAAAACCACATCTTCAAGCGCAGTCCGCTCGGTAAGACGAAAAAAATAGGCAAATACAAGGGTCTTAATAAGCACACATATATAGCACTCTCCCGGGCTCAGCCACGGGAGAGTGCATTTTTTTACACTTTTCACTTCGCACCTCTGAAAGCGTGCGGTCTGTCCCTGACACTGAAGAAGTTGCGCCATCAGGGAAAGTCGGAGGTGAAATATATGGGACAGTGTCCCAAGTGTCTCGGCATCTATCGTGGGACAGGCAACAGGATAGCCGCACACCACCACCCGCACCTCGGAGAGTTTGAGGTCAGTAATCTGATACTGAAGAAGTTACATCATCGGAGAGCCTCGGCGAGGCTCATCTGTAAGAAACACCGTATAAGCACGTAGTGCGCCATGCGGTGACAGGAGAGCCTCCCTCCATCACTCGCACCTCAGAGAGGTACGGTCTGTCCCTGATACTGAAGAAGTTACATTCGCAAAGAGCCTCGGCGAGGCTCAGCTGTAAGAAACACCGTATAAGCACGTAGTGCGCCATGCGGTGACAGGAGAGCCTCCCTCCATCACTCGCACCTCGGCGAGGTGCGGTCTGTGAATTTGACTGAAAATTTAAGGGGAATAATTAATTGTTAAATTCGTCATCTCTTAGTAAGAGATGATGGATCAAACAATAGCAGCCTGATAATCAAGACTATACAATAAGAAGATAGTGCGATTTGCTCAACAATTATTAAAAAACATATTGCTAAGTATTTGTATATTAAAAAATAAATATACCTTTGCATATGTAATCATCATCTCTTACTAAGAGAGAACGAATGTAACATAACGTAAAACACCGACTTTGTCTATGACTATGATTAATCAATTACAGACAGATTGCAAAAATTGGATTGCTTCTTTAACAAAAGTGATACTCAATGAACGCG
>JALEMF010000012.1 GCA_022768005.1 Bacteroidales bacterium
CATTTGTCAATAAGGAAGGCGGCAGAGCAACTCGGAGTATCAAAATCAACTGTTGGCAGATGGGTTAATAATTAAATCAGTCCTTGTCTCGTTTGTCCCACGAGACAGACGTGAGACAGTGGGACAATGGGACAAGTTTTACACTCATCTATGATATTGCCTTTACCGCAGACTGAATATATCCAAGGCAATCCTCCTCTCTCCATATATCACCTTTTCATTAATAATTAAACAAAATGATTAACTATGATTTTCACCTTGACAAGACATCGCGGAAATATATCTGCCCGCATTGTCATCGCAAAACGTTTGTCCTATATTTGGACTCTCAGAACAAGATTCTTTCACCTGAAGTTGGTAAATGTGACAGACTCGATAAGTGTAACTATCACTATCCTCCCCGTCAATTCTTTGAAGAACATTTATCGCTATCGCCCCGAGTCCATAAAGAAATCCGTACTTTCCCCCAAAAAACTACAGTACCCTTACCCTCTTTTATCCCTCGAGAATACGTGGAAAATACCCTTTCAGCCTATAATCAGAATTCACTTTACAGATTCCTGGCTCACGCGTTTAGGAAAGTCCTTCAGAAAAAACATATTGATGAGGTAGTGAGTGACTATATGCTCGGCACTGCCAAGATGTACGGCGGCAGCCCCGTGTTTTGGCAAATTGACAGGCTCGGAAGAGCGCACACTGGCAAGATTATGGGCTACGACGATACCGGTCACCGCATTAAGAATCCTCATCCGCTGATGCAATGGGCGCATACGGCACTGAAAGACCGCTTAGACGGAGATTTTACTCTGTCGCAGACTTTCTACGGTGCACACCGTCCGCGAGCTGATAACACTGTCTATTGGCTCTTTGAAAGCGAGAAAACTGCACTTATCACGGCTCTTGCCCTTAAGTGCTGCGGCGAGGCGGAGTACCGCCGATTTATCCCTATCGCAGCAGGCGGCTGTGAAGGTTTTAATCCCACACCCGAAGCAATGAGCAACCGTAATCATCGTATTCAACTCCTTAAAGGGCAACGATTAGTACTCTTTCCCGATAATGGAAAATACGAGCATTGGAAACTCCGTGCCGGTCTCGCAAAGCGATTCTGCAAGAGCGTGAAAGTATCCACAATCCTTGAGCCTCAAATCCACAGGACATATTATCCCAAAGTACCCGTCAATCCTTCCGATGACCTCGGTGATATTATCCTGGGTTACCTTGAAGCAGGGCTTGACGTCACGGAACTTGTGACATTCTATTAAGCAAAAAGGCGAAAAGGGCTGAAAAGGGCAAAAAGGCTTTGAAAGTCAGACAGGTCGGACAAGTCAGACAGGTCTGACTTTTACCACAAAAATACCAAACAGATTGCCACAAAAACACCAAACGAAATACCGATATTCTTTGTCTGTCCGATGCTGAAGAATGTGCGCCATCGGGGAGCCTCTGAGGTGAAATGTATGGGACAGTGTCCCAAGTGTCCGGGCATCTATCGTGGGACAGTGGGACAGACAACATCATCAAGGAAAGTCGGAGTGAGTGAGGTCTGTATCTGATGCTGAAGAAGTTACGCCATCGGGGAGCCTCGGTGAGGCTCGGCTGTAAGAAACACCGTATAAGCACGCAGTGCGCCATGCGGTGACACAATGCCCTCACTCCCCACTCGCACCTCGGGGAGGTGCGGTCTGTCCCTGATACTGAAGATGTAGTCTTTACATGTAATTCTTATACTTTAAGTAAAATCACCGTACTGAGCAACACCCGAAAAGAAAAATTTCCGGCAAAATGGGGAGAGTATTCAGGAAATATCTCTAACTTTTTAAGATATTAAAAAAAAGACGATATGGCAAACGATACAATACAGGAATTCGATGCGGCTATCAAGAGATGCCGTGAACTATATGTGGCAAAATTAGGCGATTACGGACCATCATGGAGGATAATGCGCCCTTGCAGTATTACAGACCAAATTTTTATCAAAGCAAAGCGTATCCGTCAGATAGAGGAGACGGGAGTGTCAAAAGTAGGCGACGGTATTCTCGGAGAGTTTATTGCTATCGTCAATTATGGCATCATGGGGCTTATACAGCTGTCAAAAGGGTGGAGCGACACTAAGGATATTTCTTCACAAGAGGCTGTTGCACTCTACGACAAATATATGAATGAAACTCGCGAACTGATGATATCAAAGAACCATGACTACGACGAAGCGTGGCGCGGAATGAGAATCTCCAGTTACACAGATTTTATCCTGATGAAAATAGAACGCACCAAGGAGATAGAAAATCATTCCGGTGAAACGTGTGTATCCGAAGGTATTGATGCCAACTATAAGGATATGGTGAACTATGCCATTTTCGGCATCATAAAACTCAGCGAATAAGCCGCAACTATGAGTCCGTTCTTGGAAAAATTGCGATTGCTGAACCGTAAGTATGCCAAAGCGGCGGTAGTGGTACTGCGAGTGCTGCTCGGAGTAGTATTTATCTTTTCAGGATTCGTAAAAGCCGACGACCTCTGGGGCTTTATCTACAAACTTGAGGAATACCTGAGCGTGCTTGACATGACATTGCCTCGAACCGTGACCCTGACGATAGGAATGACAGTGGCAGCAGTGGAAGCCCTCTGCGGACTATCGCTGCTCATAGGTGCTTACAGGCGAGTAGTACCCGTGATAATGGGATTGATGATGGCAGTTATGCTCCCGCTGACAGCCTGGCTGTATTTTGCGAACCCTATCAGCGACTGTGGCTGCTTCGGAGACGCAATAATCCTCTCGAACGGTGCCACTTTCCTTAAAAATATACTTATCACCATCGGAGTCATCTATCTGATCAAGTACAACAAGTACGTTCGCCTCCGACTCTTTCACCAGGAATTACACTGGCTTGCAGTGATGGGCGGAATGGCATATATGGCAGCATTAAGTCTTACATGCTACAACGTTCAGCCCGTCATAGACTTTCGCCCCTATCCTGAGGAAAGTAACCTCATTAAGGACATAGAAAGTGACGGCAGTGAAGTGGAATTCCTTTATACCAAAAACGGCGAAGAAAAAGTTTTCACCGCCGACAATCTGCCCGATGAAACCTGGACATACGTCAATAGAATACCGTCAGAGACAAATAGCGAAAATGAAGGCTTGGCAGTATATGACGGAGATGAAGAAGTATCACAAGACGTAATTGCAAGCAGCGGAAAGCAGATGATATACGTAGTGCCGGAAATGAACCGTATAGACCTTTCCTACACCTACTTCGTCAACGAACTTTACCGCAAGTGCCTCGAAAACGATATAGACTTTATAGCACTCCTCGCCACGGATACAGAAGGAATAGAATGGTGGAAAGACTACTCCATGGCAAACTATGCCTGCTACTCCGCAGACGATACGGAACTGAAGTCGCTCGTCAGAGGCAAAATGAGCATTGTGTACACGGAAGACGGCATCATCAAGTGGAAACGCACAATATCCTCACTAATTGATACTTACCACAATAATAAAGCCACAGGGACATTCCCCGACAACATAGTATTCGACTTACGGCACTATTTTTATAAAATCACGATAATCTTTGCCGCATGGCTTATCTTTATCGGAATAATTCAGATTTTAATACAAGTCAAAACTAAAAAGCAAAAAAAATGATAGAATACATAAAAGGCGACATAGCAAGTCTTACACCCACCGAAGCCGTCATCGAAACAACAGGCGGAGTAGGGTACTTACTGAACATCTCGCTCAACACTTACACATCAATAGAGCAAAGCAGCCGGAAAGCACTCCGAATTTACGTACACGAGATAATACGCGAAGACGCAGTAACCCTTTACGGCTTCTTTGACCTCCAGGAGCGAGAAATCTTCCGTCAACTCATTGGAGTGTCAGGCGTAGGAGCATCAATAGCACGAATGATACTCTCAGCAATACCCCCTGTTGACTTGCAGCAAGTCATAGTAAGCTCAGACGTCAGACGACTCAAATCCGTCAAAGGAATAGGTGCAAAGACAGCAGAAAGAATAATTGTTGACCTCAAAGATAAAATAAAAGGGGTAGATGTTACGTTATTAGAAAAGACACCGGTAGCGTCAGAAATCTTCGATGAGGCAATGGCAGCCCTCGTCATGCTCGGATTTCCAAAGCAGCAGACACAGAAAGTGCTTGAAAAAATCTTTAAAGCCGAGCCTGACATCAAAGTGGAAGTCGCTATCAAGAAGGCACTTAGTATGATGTAAAGCATAATTCAGATATTGAAAACGAAACATTTGGTCTCGACATATAAAAAAATATTTGTTGCGGTATTGCTGTCAATGGCGATACCTTTTGCCATATATCCCCAAGCAGACACCACAAGAGTGAAAGTACAGCCCACCATTGCACCGGACTACGAGACACTTATGGGCGAAAAGTCTGCACTGGACCTCGTTACCCCCTCAAACATCAAGACCGAAGCAGAGCTTGACTCCGAAACAGGAAACTACATTATCCGTACTAAAATCGGAGAAAAAGAAATCGGCACACCATTTATTCTCACACCACAGGAATACAACAACTGGCAGCTCAGAAAGTCAATGCAGACCTATCTCCACAAGAAAAACACCGAGCTCGCAGAGAAAAAAGAAAAAGAGCCCTTCAACATCTTGGACATGAACTTCGCTCTCGGACCATTGGAAAAAATATTCGGTCCCGGCGGAGTACAACTGAAAACACAAGGCTCCGTACAAATAAAGATGGCAGTCAACTCCAACAAGACCGATAACCCCGCATTGTCGCTCAACAGCCGTCGCAAGACCTATTTTGACTTCGACCAAAAAATACAAGCCACTATCAATGCAAGCGTAGGTGACCGTATGAAATTCAATATGACATACAACACCGATGCTACATTTGACTTTGACTCCAAAAATATCAAACTCGCTTACGAAGGAAAAGAAGACGACATCGTAAAGAGCATTGAAGCAGGTAATGTGTCTATGACTACCGGTTCTTCACTTATCAGAGGCAGCACCGCACTTTTCGGTATTAAGACAAAACTCCAATTCGGAAAACTTACCGCTACCGCACTCGTCTCACAGCAAAATTCCGAATCAAAGACCGTAAACAGTAAAGGGGGAGTACAGTCAACGGACTTCACCGTCAACATCGATAATTACGACCAGAACCGTCACTACTTCCTCTCGCACTATTTCCGTGACAATTACGACAACTTCTGCTCACGCCTCCCATTCGTCACATCAGGAATTAAAATCACCAGGATAGAAGTGTGGGTCACAAACAAGAGCAGCAACTACGACCAGTCAAGAAACATCGTAGCATTCATGGACCTCGGTGAAAATGAAGTCCTTGCAAACAGCCATTGGCAGCCCGATAAGTCCCTTCCAACTCCTGCAAACTCTTCAAATGACTTGCTCTCTACAATCAAAAACCAATACCCCGAAGCAAGAAATATCAGCATAGTAAGTCAAGCACTCAGCCCCCTTCAAGCATACGGATTCGAAGGTGGCAGAGACTACGAAAAAGTAGAAAGCGCACGTCTGCTTAAAGACAACGAATACACCCTTAACAGTACACTCGGATACATCTCCATCAAAAGCCAACTAAACGCCGATGAAGTCCTCGGCGTAGCATTCGAATATACTTACAACGGACAAGTTTACCAAGTAGGTGAATTCTCCGGAGACATCACAGGGACCGACCAGTCACTTTACGTCAAAATGCTTAAAAGCACCACAGTAGCACCAAAACTGCCGATGTGGGACTTGATGATGAAAAACGTCTATTCACTCGGAGCATACCAAGTGTCTAAATCAAACTTCAAACTCAACATCAAATACCTCAGCGACACCACAGGAACACAAATCGTATATCTCCCCGTACCCGGACTTAACGATAAGTCACTCCTCCAAGTTATGAACCTTGACCGACTTGACAGCAACGAGCAGTCAAACCCTGACGGATTTTTTGACTTCATAGAAGGATACACCATAACATCATCGAACGGCAAAGTAATATTCCCCGTAGTAGAACCATTCGGCAGCCACCTCGCCAAGAAAATCGGTAACCCCGAAATTGCTAAAGAATACATCTATCAGGAACTATATGACTCAACACTCGTCGTAGCACGCCAATTTGCCGACAAAAACAAATTTGTCCTCACCGGCTCATATCAAGCGTCATCAGGCTCACAAATCCGATTAAACGCAATGAACGTTCCTCGAGGATCTGTAGTCGTCACCGCAGGTGGTGTCAAACTCACGGAAAACAGCGATTACACCGTGGACTACTCCATGGGTATCGTCACAATCACCAATCAGAGCATCATCGACTCAGGACAAAGCATCAGCGTATCCCTCGAAAACCAGTCAATGTTCAACACACAGAGGAAAACACTCGTAGGACTCGACCTACAGTACGCCATAAACAAAAACTTCAATATCGGCGGTACATTCCTCCACTTCTCCGAAAAAGCATTGACGGAAAAAGTTAACATCGGAGACGAAACCATTAACAACACTATGTTAGGACTCAATCTGTCCTACAACACACAGTTCATGTGGCTTACAAACCTCCTTAACAAGATTCCTACCGTTAATGCCACTCAACCGTCTTCAATAACCGTCTCAGCAGAGTACGCACAGTTAATGCCAAGCAAGCAAAAAGCCGGAACGAACAAAGGCAGCTCTTACGTCGACGACTTTGAATCAAGTCAGACTGGTATTGACCTCCGTTCACCTTACTCCTGGTTCCTCGCTTCTACACCTTACGACAACTCCTCATCTGCACTATTCCCCGAAGCAGCACTGTCAAACGACGTCGCCTACGGTAAAAACAGAGCACTCATCAACTGGTACTACATCGATAGAATGTTTACACAGAGAAACTCCTCAATGTGTCCGGGTTACCTAAAAAGCGACTTAAAGCAGCAGTCAAACCCTTACGTCCGTGAAGTCACATCTCGTGAAATATTCCCCGGACGACAACTGACCTACGGAGAATCCTCCACTATCCAGACACTAAACCTCTCTTTTTACCCTAACGAACGCGGTCCGTACAACGTTGACGCTACAAACATCGATGACAACGGATACCTCCTCAATCCCGAAAAACGTTGGGGCGGAATAATGAGAAAAATGGATAACACGAACTTTGAACAGTCAAACATCGAATATATACAGTTCTGGATAATGAGTCCCTTCCTTGACCCCGAAAACCCTAACGAAGAAGGCGGTGACCTCTACTTTAACTTAGGCGAAGTAAGCGAAGATATACTCAAAGACGGACTTAAATCTTACGAAAACGGCATCTCTCCTGACGGTAGCCTTGACAACATCGCCGAGACTGTATGGGGACGAGTTTCAAAACAAAACTCACTAACTTACTCCTTCGACAATAATAACGCTTCTCGTAAAGCACAAGACGTAGGACTTAACGGACTTTCTACTGATGACGAATTCCAATTCCCTACGTACAAAAACTTCCTCGAAGAACTTAATCGCAGACTTTCACCCTCTGCCATTGAAGAAATGCAAAGCGACCCGGCATCACCGCTCAACGACCCGGCAGGCGATAACTATCACTTCTTCCGCGGCTACGACTACGATGACCGACGACTTTCTATCCTCGACCGATACAAACGCTACAACGGTACCGAAGGTAACTCCATTTCACCCGAAGACGCATCAGACCCATTGTATCAATCTTCACGCAGCGTCCCTGACGTTGAGGACATAAACCAGGATAACACCCTTAACGAAAACGAACGTTACTTCCAGTACCACATCTCTATCCGACCCGAGGACTTCGTTGTAGGAAAAAACTTTATTGCAGACAAGCAAGTTTCACTCGTCCCCACTCGTGACGGACAAAATCAGGAAGTGGAATGGTACCAATTCAAAATTCCATTGAGCGAATACGAAAAAGTAGTAGGCTCTATCTCGGACTTCTCCACTATCCGATTTATGAGAATATTCATGACAGGATTCAAGAATACTACACACCTCCGCTTCGCCACACTGGAACTCGTCCGCGGGGAATGGCGCACATACGATTTTAACCTTAACAACCGTGGTGATGCTCCAGCTGAAGGACAACTCGACGTATCTGTCGTAAACATCGAAGAAAATGCAAGCCGTGAACCTGTTAACTACGTCTTACCTCCGGGCGTATCAAGAATCGTGGACCCCGGACAGTCACAAATCACACAGCTCAACGAACAGTCTATGTCCATGACCGTCACAGGACTTCAAGCAGGCGACGGACGTGCCGTGTACAGAAACACTTCACACGACCTGAGAAACTACAAGAGACTCCAGATGTTCGTTCACGCTGAAAGCAAAATTGATGATGTCACAAACCTCAAGAGCGGTGAACTCTCGGCATTCGTACGACTCGGTACTGACGTGAAAAACAACTACTACGAGTACGAGATACCATTGACGCTCACACCCGCAGGTAAATACAATAACGACCTGACTTCGGACCGTTACATCGTATGGCCTGAAGAAAACTTTATGAACCTCCCCCTCCAAAGCCTCGTTAACCTCAAAAAGGAAAGAAACAGAATGAAAAACGAAGAAGGCAGCGGAGTAGGATACTCTACCGTATATCAAGGTCGTGATCCCGATAACGAAAAAAATACTATGGCGGTCAAAGGTAACCCTTCACTCAGCGATGTACGTGTTATCCTCGTAGGTGTCAGAAATAATTCCTCTACTGTCAAAGACGGTACGGTATGGATTAACGAAATGCGTGTCACTGACTTTGACGAAGACGGTGGCTGGGCTGCAAAAACTAATGTTAACCTCAACGTCTCTGATATCGCTACCCTTAACTTCGGCGCTCACATCGAAACAGCCGGATTCGGAGGTGTGGATCAGTCACTTAACAATCGCCGACTTGACGATTACACTCAGTACAACTTCGGAGTACAAGTAGATGCAGGACGTTTCCTCCCCGAGAAAGCTAAACTTACAGCACCGATTTTCTACTCGTACACCAAAGAAAAAACGTCTCCCAAGTATAACCCTCTTGACCAAGACGTACGGCTCAAAGACGCACTTGACGATGCTGCTACTCAGCAAGAAAAAGACTCTATTAACAACTACGCCATTGAGCAGTCCACCACTAAAAACTTCTCTATATCCGGACTGAAATTCGATATTCAGAGCAAGAACCCTATGCCGTGGGACCCCGCTAACTTCACACTGAACTTCTCTTTCAGCAAGCAGGCTAAGCAAGACCCTACCACGGAATACGAAAATATTAATGACTATAGAGGCAGTTTCCAATACTCTTACACCCCGTACTTCAAGCCCTTCAAACCCTTCTCTTTCATCAAGTCAAAAAACAAAAACCTCAAGTTTATCAAAGACTGGGAATTAAATTGGCTGCCTACATCTATATCATTCCTGACTAATATGTCAAGGTACTACTACGAGCAACAGACCCGCTCGGAAACTGACGTTATGTTCCAAATGCCCGTCTCAGTAAGTAAAAACTTCCTGTGGGACAGACAGCTTGCAGTGACATGGAATATCACCAAGTCGCTCAACTTCTCATTTAACTCAAACACCACTGCACACATCGACGAACCTGCAGGCGCTGTAAACAAAAAGTTGTTCCCGGACGAATACAAACTATGGAAAGATACCGTAATAAACAGTCTCCTCTCCATGGGTACACCCTGGGCTTACAACCAGTCATTCGTAGCATCTTACAAAGCACCGTTCAGCAAAATCCCCGTCCTCGATTTCTTGACTGCATCTGCTACTTACAACGCTACATACCGCTGGGATAGAGGTGCCACTATTGACGGTATTGACCTCGGTAACACCATCTCGAACCAGGCAAGCTGGAACGTTGACGGACGATTTAACTTTGAATCACTCTACAACAAAATCCCGTACCTCAAAGACATCAACAAGCGCTTCGCAAACACACGTAAGACTGTCACCAAGGAAAAGAAACCGAAAAAGTTTGAACGTACTTACAAACTCCAACCCGACACCACACTCAACATTCGTCACAACTTGAGAAACAAGAAAGTCAAAATCGTTGCAACAACCGTTGACGGAAAACCTTTCCCCGTAAAGACTCAAGTCGTTGATGCTAACAATGTATTAGTCCTCACCAAAGGCGATACAAACGTCAAATTCACCATCACGGAAATCCTCAAAGAAGACAAGCCGTTCATGAAAGAATTTGCAGCGTATGCCACACGCTTCGTAATGTCTCCTCGCTCTATGTCTGTACGCTGGCGCAAGTCACAAGGATTGAAATTACCTCTATTCCGTAATGACGTTGGAAACATCTTCGGACAGTCAAACAGCTACGGTCCGATGTCTCCGGGACTTGACTTCGCATTCGGATTTACAGGTAAAGACTATCTATACACCGCACTTGACCGTAATTGGCTTATCACAGACGATGGTCAGACCTCACCCGCTATCTGGTCAACAACAAACGAACTCAACCTCGAATTGAACTTAGAACCGATTAAAGGCTTGAAAATACAGTTGACAATGAACAGAACTGACAACCGCAGCGAGCAGATGCAATTCATGTACGAAAACATTCCCGTCACACGCTCAGGCTCATTCACAATGACATACTGCGCTATATCCACTGCCCTCGGTTCAAGCAATTCAAACAATGCCTACAAGAGTGCCGCCTTCGACAAGTTCCTCGACAATATTCCTACTGTAGCATCACGAGTTGAAAGCGCATATAGCGGAATGACATATCCGGAAACCGGTTTCTTGAAAGACTCACCGTACGCAGGTAAAACATTTGACCCTGAAGTAGGAACAGTCTCAAACACAAGCAGCGACGTACTTATCCCCGCATTCCTCGCAGCATACACCGGTAAAAATGCAAACAGCATTTACCTCAATCCATTCCCGTCATTCGGAAACGCAATGCCGAACTGGCGTATCACCTACGACGGACTTCTGAACCTGGGTAATATGCGCAGCATCTTCAAGTCATTCACCCTCTCTCACGCATATCAGTGTACTTACTCCGTAGGCTCTTATTCATCTTACCTCAACTGGATTTCTGCCGACGGCAAAGAAATGGGATTTACCCTTGACGAACTCACCGGTAACCCCGTACCTGCATCACCGTTTAACATCTCAACAGTGGCGATAACAGAAAAATTCGCACCGCTATTCGGTGTTAAATTAACCCTCAAAAACGACATCTCATTCAATGCCGAATACCGTGACAGCCGTACACTCACCCTTAACACCTCTGCAGGACAAGTAGTGGAGGCGGCACAAAAGGGTATCACAATCGGTGCCGGTTACAAGATTGTGGGCTTTAACACATTCCTTAAAATGAAAGGCTCACAGTCCGGAGTATCGAACGACTTAACCCTTAACGCAGACGTCTCACTGCAAAATACACAGTCACTCGTAAGACGTATCGAATCAAACTACACCCAAGCAACGAACGGCACAAAGACGCTAAGCATAAACTTCACTGCTTCATACGTCTTAAGCAAACGACTCACCGTAGCCGCTTTCTTTGACCATCAGGTTAATACACCGTTAGTAACAACTTCATCATTCCCTACAACAAACTCTTCTTACGGCTTAACGTTCAATCTCTCACTTGCACGCTAATCAATACCATTATTTTAATACCAATATTAAATTTAATGCCCTATGTTTTACCGACTATTTATGTTTTTTACATGGATCTTCATCATCGTGGTTTGCTTTTTGTTCTCCTTCGGAAGATGCATCTTCGATAAATCCCCGGAAGAATACGACACTTGGGATAAAGACCCTATTGACTATAATATTAACTCAGGATCTTCTTCCGTCAAAGATACTACGCTTAACAAGCAAGAAAATGAAAACAAAAACAAAGAAAACGTAAGTCCGGAAAAAGCATCTGCCAACGCCGATATCGACATTTATTCTTACGATGGAGGCTATACAATGGGATTCGAAGACGGCAAAAAAGGTCGTGAATTCGGAACAAGCATCAAAGACCTTGACCACGACGCGGAATTTGAAGAAGGCTACGAAGACGGATATTACGAAGGTCGTGTACTGCGAACACAAAAAGAAAGAAGAATATAACGTCTAAACATTCTATATATACAGAATAGGTACACCTTATTATATAATGTCGATCTCCACTACAAGTGCCGGGAAAGAGAGCGCGTACAGTCTCTGAAATTTATAGAAATATCGCTTGGAAAATTATTTTTTCACTTTACCGTAAAAATTTCCGATAAAAATTTGCATATTTCACACTTAAATGTTAATTTTGCCCCGAAATGTTAAAGTAAACGGGTGAATTGTCAAATCTCGTAAACTCAAAAATTAATAACCAGACATTTTATTCATAGTTTTAGTTAAATATCCATATAAAATTAACATAAAATCTCCTAAGATGAAAAAGTCAACAATCTGGATACTCACTATTGTGATGGCAGTCACTTTTGTAGGTTTGCTGTTAGTGCAGATAATGTATCTTGACAACATTATCAAGATGCGTGACGACCAATTCGAAGAAGGCGTCAGCAGAAGTCTGTTTTGGGTGTCAAAGCAACTCGAACAAGACGAAGTGCGCCATTTCATCGATGAAGACGTTTCGCAAGTGGAGGCAAGTTCCATTTACTCACAGTATTCCGACGGCAGCACACCGCACTTGGGAGGTATTAAATACACATTTACCACCGCCAGCGGTGTTGAAGCAGACTTGACAATCAAAGGCGATGCAGATAAAATCACACAAATACAAAGCAAGACACAGAGCGGACTCTCCGGTCACTTCCAGTCTGTACAAGAAGCACTAAAAGACAGATACCTCTATCAGAAAGGACTCATCGACGAAGTGCTTGTAAACATTCTCAGCCAATCATGCAACAGACCTATTGAAGAAAGAGCCGACACCACCGTAATCCGAAAATATCTCAAATCACAACTTGAAAACTACGGCTTGCGACTACCCTTTGAATTTGCAATAGTGAACCGTAACGGCGTTACACAGTACGCAACATCGGGTTACCAAACAATAGAAAAAACGAATAACAACACATACACACAAGGCTTGTTCCGTACAGACACCGCTTCCAAGAAATACTTCATCAAAGTAGTATTCCCGAGCAAGAAAGACTACATAATGTCTTCAATAAACTTTATGTTGCCATCTTTCGCTTTCACATTCGTACTATTGATAATATTCGTGTACATCATAGTCCTCACATTCCGACAGAAAAAACTGACCGAAATGAAAAACGACTTCATAAACAATATGACACACGAATTCAAGACGCCGATTTCCTCTATATCACTGGCAGCACAGATGCTCAAAGATGACACTGTCAGAAAGTCACCCTCAATGATGACACATATCACCACCGTGATAATGGACGAAACAAAGCGACTCCGTTTCCAAGTAGAGAAAGTACTCCAAATGTCAATGTTTGACCGCAATAACACAAGCATGAGACTCCAGGAAGTAGATGCCAACGCAGTAGTCGAAAGCGTGGTCAGAACATTCAAACTCAAAGTGGAAAGTTACGGCGGACACCTTGAAGCCTCAACAAAAGCCGATGATGCACTCGTAATGGTAGATGAAATGCACTTCACGAACGTAATCTTTAACCTGCTTGATAACGCAGTCAAGTACAGAGACGAAGAGCGTCCACTCGAACTTAAAGTTGAAACATCTAATCTCCCCGACGACAAACTTCAGATAACAATATCCGACAACGGTATCGGAATAAAAAAAGAAGACCTCAAACGAATTTTTGAAAAATTCTACCGAGTATCAACCGGTAACCTTCACGACGTTAAAGGATTCGGACTCGGACTCGCTTACGTAGAAAAAATCATTACCGCACTTAATGGTACTATCAAAGTTGAAAGTGAAGTAAATCAAGGAACGAAATTTATAATAACATTACCTCTAATAAAAAACTAAGAATTATGGACGAACGTGTAAGAATTCTTCTATGTGAAGATGATGAGTATCTTGGAATGCTCTTGAGAGAATATCTTCAAGCAAAAGGATTTAATGCAGACCTCTACGCCGACGGCGAAAGCGGTTACAAAGCATTCATTAAAGGAAAGTACGATATCTGTCTTCTTGACGTGATGATGCCTAAAAAGGACGGTTTTACACTCGCACAGGAAATCCGTACCGTGAACAGCGAAGTGCCTATCATCTTCCTTACGGCTAAAGCATTGAAAGAAGATATTCTTGAAGGTTTCAAAATCGGTGCCGACGATTATATCACCAAACCTTTCTCTATCGAAGAATTGGTATTCAGAATTGAGGCAATACTTCGCCGCGTGAGAGGTAAAAAAGGCAAAGAAATCACTATGTACAAAATCGGTAAGTTCACTTTTGACACACAAAAGCAAGTGCTTATGTTCGGTTCAAGAATTACTAAACTTACCACTAAAGAGTCCGAACTCCTCAGCCTCCTTTGCGCACACATCAACGAAATACTTGAACGTAACTTCGCATTGAAGACAATCTGGATTGACGATAACTACTTTAACGCTCGCTCTATGGACGTTTACATCACTAAGCTCCGTAAACACCTTAAAGACGACCCTTCAATCGAAATCATCAATATCCACGGCAAAGGTTACAAACTCATCGCTCCTGACGCCGAGGTTGTAAAATAAGATTGAAATATTAATCGAAATAAGATAGTCCGGACAGGAAAACTGACCTGCTCGGGCTGTTTTATTGCAATATGTGAAAATTATATAAGACTGAATTTATTGTATTTGAAAAAAAATAAGTAAATTTGCAGTCGCAAAAGCGAATTTTTAACTACAAAATAATTATATGATTAACGCTCAGGATATTAAGAACGGAACTTGCATCCGTATGGATGGCAAACTTTACTTCTGTATTGAATTTCTTCACGTAAAGCCGGGTAAAGGTAACACCTTTATGCGTACTAAACTCAAAGACGTCGTTAACGGCTACGTGATTGAACGCCGCTTCAATATTGGTGAGAAACTTGAAGACGTACGCGTTGAACGTCGTCCTTATCAGTATCTTTACCAAGACGCAGGTGACTACATCTTCATGAATCAAGAAACTTACGACCAAATTCCTATTCACAAAGCACTCATCACAGGTGTTGACTTTATGAAGGAAAGTGATGTTGTAGAAGTGGTATTTGACGCATCTACAGAAACTGTTCTTTATGCTGAAATGCCTGCTAAGACACAACTCAAGATTACTTACACAGAACCGGGTCTTAAAGGTGATACAGCTACTAACACCCTCAAGCCTGCTACTGTAGAAACAGGTGCTACTGTTCGTGTTCCTCTCTTCGTTAACGAAGGCGAAACTATCGAAGTAGATACTCGTGACGGTTCATACGTCAGCCGTATTAAAGCATAAGCGAAATAATTTTTTCAATAATTATTATAAGCGCATCGGAGTTTTCTCCGGTGCGCTTTTTTGTGCCGTAATGTTTACCTTTTCGGAAAGTCGGTATATTAAAATAGTAATTCATTAAAATTTAGTAACATGAAAAAACTAGTATTAGCGATTGTAATTTTCATCGCTGTGGTAGGAGGCTTGATTTTAGCAAACCGAAACAACGAAAGAGCAGAGTTCAAAAAGGAAGTGGCTGAATTTGCCACTATTTGTAAATCCTCAAACTATGAGTGGGGAAATTTTAAGTCACTTGAATTTAAAGATTCAGTATTGACTATGGATATTGCTTATAATAGCAATTATATGCCAAAAGAGGCAGAAGATATTGTGTACAAAATGTATGAGACAGATCCTCAGATATTTTCCCAATCAATGACGTATTTTTTATCATCAATGTTCGTCAAAATATTAGAGGACAAAACTGCTGAAAAGTTCTATAATCATTTGAAGATGTATGCTTCAAAAATTAATTTTAACGCTGAATTGCCTTCAGGAACAATTATATTTACAACTTCAGATATGGATTCCGTGGCGGAATTGACGGATAAATTTCGCGATAATCCTGATGACGCATTAAGATATGCATTACTACAAAGAATTTCTATGGAAAAAGCAAATTTACCTATGCAATTAGATGAGATGACAACTGCAATAGATGAGTTTTTGGAGGGTGATATGCTTGTTTACGTATGTGAGATTGATGAAAATCAAGTATCAATATCAGATATTAAACAGTATTCAGAGTATATTAAACGAACAATACTTAACAACCCCGGTATTAGAAATAATTTGGAACAATTCAATGTTGATATTGCTTATCGTTATATAGGCAACATATCAGGCGACACGTATGATATAATATTACGACAATCTGACTTATATTAATAAATAACTATGGAACTAAATGAGAACCTTCCTCAGAATGAGGAAACAAAAGCAACTGCCACAACTCAGGAAGAAGAAATAAACTTGTATTGGAGTGAGGATAACCCCGGTGCATTGGACATATATAGTTATCCGCAACTTTTGTCAATCAAGGATTATATGAAGATAGCGTTAATCTATCCGTTTTTTATACAAATAGTGTTAGCATTGTTAGTTATTTTCACTTCCGGCGTAACCTCGTCTATGGTATTGTATGGCATATTATACTATATTGTGATGCTGTTGCCATTTATAGGTCTTATGCAAATGGTAAATCACTCATTGATTTATCGCAAACCGAATGCTCCTTTTTTAGTTAAATCAGCATTTTGGATGACGATGTTGTTTTGGTTAATAATGTTTGTATCATTATTAATGCAAGGACAGTCAGGAGTTGTGTTAGCACTTTTGCTTTCGGTTATCTACGGCTATATGGGACTCAAAGAATGTGGCGCAGGTGAATTGGACGACGTATTTCCAGCTGAATATCGCAAAGTAAGTATAACAGATTTTCTACTTGTATTCTCATTCTTTGCCACTCCGTTCATCCTTTATGCAGTTTATTTAGCCGTAATGGACTATTTTGGAATAGTTTTTTAATGTAAATAAGTGAGAATAAAATTATCTCCGGTATAATTCAGGATATCGGAGATTTTTTTATCACCAATTTGTTCCACAAGTACATAAAAATAGTCATTAATGCGGTGAAATTAGATATATTTCGCACTTTTTATGTAACTTTGCTGCCTCCATAAGAAATAAATTGAGAGTATGAATATAAAAGAGCATGCAAAATTGATGACACCGGAAGAGGCTGTCAAGATGGTAAAAAGTGGTGACCACGTATTCGTTCAGGGTAGCAGTTCTATTCCCGAAGTATTAGTCGCCGCACTTGCCAAGCGAGGAGATGAACTCAGCAATGTCATATTATACAATGCTTTCGCTCTTGGCAGAAGAGTTTCTCCACTGTGCGATATCAAATTGAAAGATTCATTTCTTATTGATTCCTTTTTTGTGTCAAACGCCGTAAGAGGATGGGTTAATCAAGGATATGCCACCACTACTCCCCGATTTTTCGGACAAGTACCTCAGCTTTTCCGTGATGGTACTATTAAACTCGATGTTGCGTTTATTAACTGCTCCTTACCTAATGAAGACGGCTACGTATCCTGCGGAGTATCTGCGGATTTGACCCCTTCAGCCGTAGAGTGCGCAAAGATTATTATTGCACAGATAAATCCGTTAATGCCGTTCACTTACGGCGACTCTATGATACACATCTCTCGATTGGACGCTATTGTGGAGGCATACGACCCTCTCGCTGAAACTCCGAATTTACAGCCTACGGAAAAAGAAATAAAAATAGGTAACTATATCTCCGAGCATATCCCTGACGGTGCCGCACTGCAAATCGGCGTAGGTGCTATCCCTAACGCTGTACTTAATGCTCTACATAACCATAAACATCTCGGACTTCACACTGAAGCATTGACCGACGGTATGGTGCCGCTGATTGAAAAAGGCATCGTGGATAACTCTTGCAAGCAAGTTGAGCCGGGACGTTCCGTTGCATCATTGGCTATTGGCACACGACGCTTGTACGACTTTATGAACTACAATAGGTCACTTCTTTTCAGAGATATAGCATGGGTGAATGACCCCTTTATAATATCCCAGAATAAGAATATGGTAGCGATTAATTCCTGCATTGAAATAGACCTGACAGGTCAGGTATGCGCTGACTCTATCGGTACACGCATATTCTCGGGCGTAGGCGGACAGCAAGACTTCGTTTACGGCTCATCAAGAAGTATCGGAGGACAGTCCTTTATAGCAATGTTGTCAACCACATCAAAGGGTGAAAGCAAGATAAAGCCGGTGCTTACTCCGGGTGCCGGAGTAGTAACTACACGCTTTCAGACAAACTGGGTAGTAACGGAATACGGCGCCGTGAATTTACGCGGAAGAAATATGATAGACCGTGCAAAACTTCTTATCTCCATTGCCGCACCTCAGTTCCGTGAAGAACTTGACCGCGCTGCATACGAGATGCTCGGATACGCTTATCGTAGATGGTAACACTCTCTAAACTTTACAGTTATGAGAATAGTATTCGTATTTGTATTCACTTTGCTGTCAGTCTCTGCCTATGCACAGACCGAGAAAGGCGATACGATAACAGTTTCCGGCAATAAAATCAATGTAGAGACTCAGGATATACAAACAGGTAGCCGCAATAATAATAGTGGAGCGCACTACAAATACACTCCGACTGCCGACATTAGTTCAGAAAAGACTTTTGACCTTTCAAAATTTCGTATCAGCGGATTCGAATATACTCCGGGAATAGCACCGATTACAAATTGGGGAACCGGTGGAATATATGCAGCAGGTTTAAGCACGGAATACGTCGGACTGATGAATGTACAGAGCGGTAGTCTGAACTTGTGGCAGCAAGCCGGTAACTTCACTTTCAATGTCTATGGTGATGCTGCAAAATATGGTTTTTACAGAGGATTAAGCACTACCTACGGGGTGGGAGGAAGTATGACGTATGATATTAATGACCGAATTGGCATCACAGCCTTCGGCTCTTATACTACAACACCGGGCTTCGGAACACCCGGTATGGCAGGATATATTAACACCACAAATTTCGGAGGCTATCTTAACTATAAAATAGGTGACCGTTGGGGAGTAAAAGTAGGTGCGCAAACGTATCGTTCAGTCATGAATAACGGTTGGCAAACACAACCTATGGTAATCCCGTACTTCAAACTCGGAAATGGCAGCGAATTAGGCATAGACGTAGGAGGAATACTATATAATATCCTTAAAAACACTCACTCCGGTCCCTTCAAAGGCGGTAATCCTACTATTGCACCGCCTACTATGATAGATATGCACTGAAAGAACTCTACCTGAAATGCTATTAAAATTTGCTAAATTTTGGTCAGAGTGGATAATTATTGCTACCTTAGTAGCATAATTCACATTTGAAAAGCAGAATATTATGGAATACGACGAAAATATAGCAATAAAACAGATAAGAAAAGTATTGTCTGACAAGTCAAACACAATTTACGACGATGATGAAATCCTTAACGTGATAGATATGATATGGGATTTTTACGACGAAAACGGTATGCTTGACATTGACCTGGAAGACGGAGAAGATGACAGTGAAGCCATTTACAGTGAACTGTGTGACTACGTTGTCCGTATGCTAAAGAAAGATAAAGAAGCAAAGATTCTGCCGGAAGACGTTCCCGCTATTGTCAAAGCCGAAGTTGATTACGAACTCAGTCTTGAAGAAGGAGATTTGTCATGAAACTGAAATCATTACTCCTCGGAGCAGGGTTAGCATTATCATTTCTGTTCGGCTCGTTTGCAACACAAGCACAGACGCAAAGCAATACAGACGCATACATTGAAAAATTGCAGACGCTGACTCTCAGAGAAAACCTTGAAATGCCTCAAGTGGATAAAAGAGACCACGAGACCGTAAAAACACTTATGGGTAGAACAGCGAAGACCATTGCAAAAGATAAAGCCTACAAAGTGGAGTCAATGCGAAAAGGAGAAGTCATAGTAGTCACAATTCCTACAGATGCGCTTTTTGCTCCTAACGACACTCTGCTTATTGACGGGGCAGGCGACAAATGGCTGACGGTGTTCCTCCAATATCTGCAAAGACCCGGAAAATATAAATTGCTCCTCGCTGTTCACAGTGACAACACAGGAAGCAAATACTATACGGAAAACCTTACCGCACAGAGAATTGAAGCCCTCTATGAATGGTTCGACAGTAAAAACCGTGAAGGAGCAAAGTATGTATTCGGCTATCCGATGGGTGACACTCAGCCACTATTTGAAAACAATACCCGTGCAAATCGTGCATCTAATCGTCGCCTGGAAATTTTTATAGTGCCGGAAGAAGGATTTATCCGTTCCATAAAAAGCAGATAAAAACATAAAAAGTCACAATATAAGTGTAGAAGTGAATATTTTACATTTATATTGATGTGTATATGTGTTAAAATTGCTAATTTTGCAAAATAATTCGGAAAAATAAACAAACAAACTCAAAATATAATGGCAATCGAACTAAAGGGTCTTACTAAACGTAAAGACAATTACTCTCAGTGGTACAATGAGTTGGTAGTAAAAGCAGACCTTGCAGAACAGTCTGCAGTGAGAGGTTGTATGGTTATCAAGCCATACGGATATGCAATATGGGAAAAAATGCAGCAGCAGCTTGACAAGATGTTCAAGGCTACAGGCGTGCAAAATGCGTATTTCCCGCTATTGATTCCGAAATCTTTTCTTTGCCGTGAAGCTGAACACGTAGAGGGCTTCGCTAAGGAATGTGCAGTCGTTACTCACTATCGTCTTAAAAATGACCCTAACGGTAAGGGCGTAATCGTTGACCCTGAAGCAAAACTTGATGAGGAACTTATCATTCGTCCTACATCTGAAACAATTATCTGGGGTACATACAAAAATTGGATCCATTCTTACCGCGACTTACCACTTTTGTGCAACCAGTGGGCTAATGTGATGCGTTGGGAAATGAGAACACGTATGTTCCTTCGTACATCGGAATTCTTGTGGCAAGAAGGGCACTGTGCTCACGCTACTGCTGAAGAATCAGAGGCAAGAACAGTACAGATGATAAATCTTTACGCCGATTTCGCTGAAAAATATATGGCAGTGCCTGTTATCAAGGGCGTAAAATCTGCCAATGAACGTTTTGCCGGTGCGCTTAACACTTACACTATTGAAGCTATGATGCAAGATGGTAAAGCACTTCAGAGCGGTACTTCTCACAACCTCGGTCAAAACTTCGCTAAAGCATTTGACGTTACATTCATCAACAAGGAAAACAAGCCGGAATACGTTTGGGCTAACTCCTGGGGTGTATCTACAAGACTTATGGGTGCTCTTATCATGAGCCACTCTGATGATAACGGACTCGTGTTACCTCCGCACTTGGCTCCAATACAGGTGGTTATCGTACCTATCTACAAAAACGCAGAGCAGCTCGCTGCAATCTCTGAAAAAGTTCGTCCTATCGTGGATAAACTTACTGATATGGGTATCAGCGTTAAGTACGATGATGCTGAAAACAAACGTCCGGGCTTTAAATTCGCGGATTATGAACTTAAAGGTATTCCTGTCCGTCTTGCTATCGGCGCTCGTGACCTTGAAAACGGCACAGTTGAATTGATGCGCCGTGATACACTTGAAAAACAAGTAGAGCCGCTTGAAGGTATTGAAAATTATATCGCAAACCTTCTTGAGGAAATTCAAAATAACATCTTCCAAATTGCACTTCGTCGTCGCGAAGCAATGACTCGCACTGTTGAAACTTACGACGAATTCAAGGAAGAAATTGAAAAGGGCGGTTTCATCTTGGCTCATTGGGACGGTACTCCCGAGACAGAAGAGAAAATCAAGGAAGAAACAAAGGCTACAATCCGTTGTATCCCGCTTGAAGGAGATAAGACTCCCGGCAAATGTATGGTAACAGGACGTCCATCTGCTCAGAGAGTAATATTTGCTCGTAACTATTAATATTGTTATTAAAGTAAAAAAACACATACCGGAGCGCCGGATGTCTGCTATGGGTAGATGTCGGCGCTTTGCTTTTTTCTAAAAGAAATTTTTTTATGAACACCTCTTTGCCAAGAATAGCGATTGTGATGCCATGCTATAATGAAGAGCAGGCATTGCCTATTTCATCTGCCGAAATATTATCTCTGTTGGATAAAATGTCGCAGGAAAATCTTATTTCAAGTGATAGTTACATATTATGTTGCAATGACGGAAGTAAGGACAACACGTGGGCGGTCATTCAAAGTCTTCACAGTAAAGACAATAGAGTAAAAGGCATTTCGCTCGCTCATAATCGAGGACACCAATATGCCCTTCTTGCAGGGCTTATGACGGCTAAGGATAATTGTGACGCAGCTATTTCTATTGATGCAGACCTTCAAGACGACCCGAACGCTATTGTAGAAATGGTGCAAAAATTTCGTGAAGGTAAAGAGATTGTGTACGGCGTCAGGTCTTCAAGAAAAACTGATACATGGTTCAAGAGAACCACTGCACACGCTTTTTATTCTTTTCAGAACGTAATGGGGCTTGAGACGGTGTATGACCATGCGGACTACAGACTGATGAGTCGCCGTGCACTGGAGCTTTTAAGTCAATACGGCGAGGAAAACTTATTTCTCAGAGGTATAGTTCCGCAAATAGGACTTGACACCGATATTGTAAAATACGAGAGAAATGTACGTGTGGCAGGTGAATCAAAGTATCCGTTAAGCAAAATGTTGAGTTTTTCAATAGACGGAATTACGTCTTTTTCTGCACGACCTATGCGCTGGATATTCATGATAGGTTTGATACTCTTGGTAATAGATGTTTTTGTAGCCGTTTACGTACTATTCGCTTTCGTTGAAAATAACGCAGTATCCGGTTGGACTTCATTGATGTTGTCAGTGTGGTTCCTCGGTTCATTGATATTGATGGGACTCGGAATAGTAGGTGAATATATCGGTAAGATATTTATCGAAGTGAAAAATCGTCCTCGCTACGCTATTAAGGATTATTTGCTTGACTAATCTTTCTGTTCTATGAAAGAAACTACGATAGACATTTTCAATGCCGATACATCTACGTATATGCCTATGCCGTACGCAGAACAAGGTATTCAAGCCGGTTTTCCGTCACCTGCTCAAGACTATATTTCCGAAACGATTGACTTGAACAGGGAATTAATTCGTCATCCGTCTGCCACGTTTTACGGCAGAGTCTCCGGTGATTCCATGATAGAGGAGGGGATAGAAGAGGGTGATATTATTGTGATAGACCGTGCCATTGAGCCTCGTGACGGTGACCTTGCAGTGTGCTGTGTTGATGGAGACTTTACGTTAAAGCACATTAAGATCGAAGGTGACCATGCATGGCTTATTCCGGCTAATGAAAGCTTTGACCCGATTCTGGTCACAGGCGAAAATAAGTTCTCAATATGGGGTGTGGTGACATATACCATTAAGAAAGCACATCGCAGATAATACAATCACTACGCAAATATATGTACGGACTTGTTGACTGCAATAATTTTTTTGTATCTTGCGAGAGAGTCTTTTCTCCCGTCTTGTGGGATAAGCCCGTTGTAGTGTTAAGCAATAATGACGGTTGCGCCGTTGCTATTTCAAATGAGGCCAAAGCATTAGGGATAAGGAGGGGAGACCCCCTCTTTAAAATTCAGGATATTGTGGATAAGTACGGCGTATTCACTCTTTCCGGCAATCACAGACTTTATGGTGATATGTCGTCAAGGGTGATGATGACTTTATCTTCTATTTTTCCCGAAATAGAAATATATTCCATAGATGAATGTTTTATAAACCTTGACGGTTTCCCTCAAGACAAACTTGAAGAATTAGCACATAAAGCAGTCACTATGGTCCGTCGTCACACCGGTATTCCTACATGCTTCGGTATAGCTCCTACAAAGACACTTGCAAAGGTAGCTGTGAAATTCGCTAAGAAATATCCCGGATATAAGTGCGTGTGTATGATTGATAATGAGGTAAAAAGACTTAAAGCGTTGAGTCTTACACCTATAAGTGACGTATGGGGTATAGGCCGCCGTCTGAGTAAGAGATTTGACACTCTGAATATAAGTTTTGCTTCCGGCTTTGCGGAAATGCCGTTGAAGCAGGTAAAGGAATTGTTTAACTTACCCGGAGAACGAATTTGGCGTGAACTTAACGGTACACCTTGCGTGGAAGACGAACCTCGGGAGACTGATAGAAAACAGATTTGTACTTCAAGGAGTTTCTCGCAGATGATTGGCGAGATTACTACTTTGGAAGAAGCCGTGTCAGCATTTGTTACCATCGCATCAAGAAAATTAAGGGAACAAGAATGCTTTACAAAAAGTGTAAACGTTTTTATTCAGACAAACCGTTTCCGTGACGACTTGCCGCAGTACTATGGCTGCACTACTGTATTCTTTGATGAGGCTGCTAACGACACTATGACAATATGCGAAGCTGCAATAACGGGATTGCGTAAAATATTCCGTAAAGGATATAAATACAAAAGAGCAGGAATTCTTTTCCCCGAAATTATTGCTGCTGAAAATGTAGAGCACAGCCTGTTCGTGAATGATGATAATAGAAAAAAACGTCAGAAAGTAATGCAAGTCTTAGATGATATTAACACCTCTAATACCCTGGCGGATTCTGTTTTTGTCGCTACTCATTCTCCCATTTCTAAAATAGTCAAACAGACGTCGCGAAGTCCGCTTTACTCCACTTCTTTTGATGATATGATTGTCGTAAAAACGAAATAACTGCATAAACATAACGTAAAATTATATATTTAGTTACGTTTGCGTTACAAATGTGGATTTGTTATCAATAGTTGCACTATAATCTTTATATTTGTAAAACTAACCGACATAAATATCACATTATGTATCTTAAATCTACTTTAAGACGCTCGTTAAAATCGGCGTTCGTTTGTATTGTCAGCATAACTCCTTTATTGGTGTCATGTGACAATGAGTTTGACTTATCTGATATCAACACTGATATCACAGTTGGGGGAAATATTAAAATCCCGATAGGTGAAACGGAGCAACTTACTCTGTCTCGAATAATTGATGAAACCGACCAATTATATGTAGATAAAAACGGTGCTTACGCTTTGACTTCTGATGGTAACGTTCAGGCAAACATTGCAAAGATTGAAGAAATTCATATTAAGGATTTTGCCACTGATGCTAATGTTGTGTACATAGTTCCTCCCATATCCGGTAGCACTGTAATTCCTCAATTACACTTTGAATCCGATATTGAAACTGTATTACGTCTTGATGCCGTTCAAGACATTCCTGCTGAGGTGAAAAGACTGGATAAACTTTCGGTAACTCAAGTCAATGCAAGAGTTATAGTGAAATTACTTACTGATGATATGCTTTTGAAAACAAAACTCAAAAGCCTCGCAATGAAGAGTTTTACTATGCAATTCCCTAAGGAAGTAATTTTTGCTGATGGTATTGAAGGACTTGATTATAGTACTAATATTTTTACACTGACTTCTACACGAAATTTTGATGAAAACTGTGAGATGACAGAGACTTTTCCGGTTGTTGGTCTTAGAAATCTTCCGGAAATAGTTAATGGTGAAATGAGGGTTGTTGAAAGTATTGACTGCATGGGGGCTATTGCTGCAGATGCGGTCAATGTTTCCGGTGACGATTTTGACGGGTTGAGAATGGAAGTGATGTTCGATATTCCGGAATTTGATGTGGCTGATATGACAGGCATCGTGGATACTAAGTTTGACGTTTCTCCTAAGGTTATTGATTTCGGTGACTTACCGGATATTGTTACTGATGAAGATACAAAAATTAATGTTAATACACTATCATTTTGCATCACTATAGATAACCCGGTTGGAGTGCCGTTCGATGCAGACTTGCACTTGAAAGCACTTGACGCTAATAAGCAAAAAATTAATGAGGAAGTCACAGTTAATGCTAAGATTGACAAGGCTGAAGGATTTAATTCAAGCAAAAAGACAAACTTGTTTATCACTAATTCAGAATCTATGGTTGCTCCGGACGGATATATGAAGGTTATTGCTCCGAATCTGAATAAGTTAGTGGGACAAGTGCCGGATTTTGTTGAAATCTGTGCAGATGTAGTGGCTGACAAGACACAAACTCACACTATTTCACTCGGAAGGTCGTACTCTACTGTGATTGATTATAATATCCGGATGCCTTTTGATTTTGGTGAAGGTTCACACATCGTCTATAGAGAATCTATTGACAACTTACACTCTGATATAGATGATTTTGCAGATAAAGTGACTTCTATGGAGGTGTATGCCACTGTTGAAAGCACTCTCCCTTTCGAAGTGAAATTAAGCGTTACACCCATTGATATTAATGGCAGAGATATGAGCGACAGAATAGAATACACTCCGTTTGTATTGATTTCTCCGGGAAATGAATCGGCTCCTGTTCAAGACGTTGAAATGAAGTTTGCCGAAAAAGTATCAGGTGCATTCTCTGACCTTGACAAGGTGGAGTTTACTGTTGAGGGGAATACTAAATCCGCAGTTTCTGTTTTGAAACCTGCTCAGTACATTAAACTGAAGATGACAGCACATATTCCTGACGGAATTACAATCACTGATAATTAATCCTTAAAAGAAAAATCATTATGAAATATATAAAATATATTCTCTCTGTGGCTGCTGTCTCAATGTGTGCGGTTACACTTTCCGGTCAAACTCCTCATTCCGGTTATTTTCTGGAAAATATGCCCGGCAGACACGTACTGAACCCTGCGTTTGACAATGAATATAATTACGTTAATTTGCCTATCGTACCGGGATTTAGCGGTATCGCAGTAGGTATGAACGGAAATGTCGGACTGGATAATTTCTTGTTTAAGCGTAATGGTGAACTGGTTACCGGGCTTAATAAGGCTGTTTCCGCTGAAGAGTTTCTTGGCGGAATTAAGAATAATAACTATATGGAGGCTAATGTGTCGTACGACATTTTTTCCATGGGATTTAAAAAGTGGAATGGTTATAACACTATTGGCTTAACGTTTAAGTCAAGTACGGGAATCGGTCTGCCGTACGAACTATTTGACTTCGCTAAGACAGGTCAAATCGGTGGCGAGTTTACTCAGTATAATATCGGAAAATCCAAAGTCCATTCTACGAACTATATTGAACTCGCTTTGGGACATTCTCATGCACTTGGCAGTAATGTTAAAATCGGCGGTAAACTGAAATATATTGCCGGTCTTGGTTTTGCTAATGCCACAGTTAATAATATTGATGTAACTATGGGTGCCGAAAAATGGACTATTAAGGAAGCCGGCGAAATGTTTACGACCGATGCTTTGGATATAATGTACAAGGATAATGGCGAAATTGACGAAATTGATTTTGGTAAAATAAATTTGGCAGGCAACGGTCTCGGCATTGATTTGGGCGTAGTCTATAATCCCATTAAGAGCGTTGAACTTTCACTGTCTGTTATTGACCTTGGATTTATAAGTTGGAAGGGTAATAAGGCTGAACTTATAGATAAGGCTTTTGAATACGATGGCTTTCACCATCTTGTTGCACAAGATGACCCTGAAACAGGTAAATCTGCCTTGAATCAAGAGTCTGACCAACTTGAAGATGACTTACGTGAATTAATCCGTTTCCAACGTCAAACGACTGCAAGCAAAATTCAGTCATTGGCAACGACTATAAATCTCGGCGTGAAATATTGCTTGCTGAAAGATAAAATTTCATTAGGCTTGCTGTCATCGAACCGTGTAGGCGGGTACAAACAGTGGTCCGAGCTAATGCTCTCAGCGGATTTCACTCCCGCAAAATGGTTCGGTGCTACCGTTAACGGCTCTTTTTCCAATCTCGGAAGTTCATTCGGTGCCCTCTTGAATTTTAATACCAAGGGATTTAACTATTATATAGGCTCAGATTATATCCCTACAAAATATGCCAAACAGGGAGTGCCTCTCACATCTAAGATAAACTTTGTTATGGGCATGGCATTCAAGTTCGGATACAGTAAGAAATAGTTTTAATAATTAATTTTCATAGCTCAAATTATGTAATCCCTATGCGATAACGTGAGTAATTGCATAGGGAATTTATTTTGACATTTTTGAGTAAAAACACATCATTTTTTTTGTAAAAATTCTGTTGCAAATCATTTTACTAATTCTTACCTTTGCACAACTGAAATTCACTGACAGAAATAATTTTTTTTTAATTAATACCAATGATTTTAACTATTGTAGTCCTTTTCTTTATAGGATATTTGGCTATAGCGCTTGAACATCCGCTACGTGTGGATAAATCCGCTATCGCACTGCTTTTAGGTATGCTTTTATGGGTTGTTTACACCCTTGGAGCTGAGTATATAGTACCTCTAATTAATCTTGACGGTCTTCAGGCATACGTTGATGCCAGTCCGCATTTACATGAAAAGTCACTTGCCACTCAGTGCCTTGAATATGTATTGAATGTGCAGCTTGTTGAGTCTTTAGGAGAAATTACTCAGACACTTTTGTTTCTGATTGGAGCAATGACTATTGTGGAACTTATTGACGTACATGGTGGTTTCTCCGTGGTTACGGATAAAATTACTACAAGGAATAAGCGTAAACTGTTGTGGGTCATAAGTTTGACCACATTCATTTTCTCCGCTATACTTGACAATATGACTACGAGTATTGTGATGATTATGCTCCTTCGCAAACTTGTGGTAAACAAAAAAGAACGCTGGATATATGCTGCAATGATTGTTTTGGCTGCAAACACAGGAGGCGCTTGGTCACCGATAGGTGATGTCACTACGATTATGCTTTGGGTTAAAGGTAATGTTACAGCATCTGCCCTTATCAGTTATGTGTTGGTGCCGAGTATTGTTGCTTTGCTTGTACCCCTCATCGTAGTGTCAAGAAAAATTAAAGGTAAATTGCCGAACATTGTGGAACATCATGTTACCAACGACCCGATAACTACCCGCGAAAAGAAGACAATATTAATCCTTGGAGTTGCCGGTCTGCTCTTCGTGCCAATATTTAAGTCAATTACTCACATGCCTCCGTTTATAGGCATACTTTTTGTCCTTGGTGTACTTTGGACATTTACTGAGTGTTTTTATAATGGAAAACGTCTTGATGTGTCGCGTGAACAACGTCTGCCTAAAGTCATTTCCCGAATCGATATGCCATCTATCTTGTTCTTTCTGGGAATCTTGATGGCGGTATCTGTTCTTCAAGTTAGCGGTGTATTATCTGCCACTGCTCAATATTTAGATGAAAATATCCATAATGTTTATGCAATAGATTTACTACTTGGTACGTTATCATCTGTAGTGGACAATGTTCCGCTCGTTGCAGGTGTTATGGGTATGTATCCCGTTGAATTGATTGCCGACCCGTTAAGTTATGAAGCAAACTTTATGGTTGACGGCGCATTTTGGGAATTCTTAAGTTATTGTGCCGGTGTCGGTGGTAACTTACTCATTATCGGTTCTGCTGCAGGTGTTATAGCCATGGGACTTGAAAAAATCTCATTCGGTTGGTTCTTGAAAAAATTCTCCGGATTGGCTCTCTTGGGATATTTATCAGGCGCATTGGTTTACATCGTAGAAATTATGTTGTTTAAGTAGTCAGTAAGAATTAATGCAAGTAATTTACGAAGATAATCATATTATTATTGTCAATAAAGCTCCCGGAGAAATTGTTCAAGGGGATAAAACAGGTGACAAACCGCTATGTGAAATTGTTAAAGAGTGGATTAAGGAAAAATATAACAAACCGGGTAACGTCTTCCTCGGCGTTGCACACCGTCTTGACCGTCCCGTTGCAGGACTTGTAGTCTTTGCCAAAACTTCAAAGGCGTTGACGAGGCTTAATGAAATGTTCCGAAACGGTGATGTACATAAGACGTATTGGGCAATCACTGCTAATGCTCCTGCTGAATGTGAAGCCACTTTGACTCACTATATTTCCACTGTTGAAAAAAATAATAAGTCGTACGCTTCCTTAGTACCTAAAAAAGATACTAAGGAGGCTCGCTTGCATTATAAACTTATTGCATCTTCCGATAGATATCATCTCCTTGAAGTAAATCTGCTGACAGGAAGAAAACACCAAATCCGCGTGCAACTCTCCGCAATAGGCTGTCCTATAAAGGGTGACTTGAAATATGGCGCTAAGAGAAGTAATCCGGACGGATCTATTTCGCTATTGTCGAGAAGAGTGCAATTCATTCACCCGGTCTCTAAAATTCCTGTTGATGTCACAGCTCCTGTCCCTGATGATAACCTTTGGAAGGTACTTGAAAAGAATGTTGATACTAATAAATAGTACATATATCATATATAATGAATAAATCAGATTTAAAAATAATATTTTTAGGCACACCTGAATTTGCCGTGTGCAGTCTTGATAAAATTTGCAGTTCCGGATTTAATGTTGTAGCTGTTGTGACTATGCCGGATAAACCTGCCGGTAGAGGACACCATTTGTATCAATCTCCCGTGAAGGAATATGCTTTGGCACATAATCTCCCTGTCTTGCAACCGGTAAGTCTTAAAGACGAAGCATTCGTAGAACAACTTCGTAGTTATGGCGCAGACCTTTTCGTAGTCATTGCTTTCCGAATGTTGCCGAAAGTGGTCTGGGAAATGCCTCGACTCGGCACGTTTAATCTTCACGCCTCACTCCTTCCGGACTACCGCGGAGCTGCTCCGATAAACTGGGCTGTCATAAACGGAGAAAAGAAAACCGGTGTTACCACTTTTTTCTTAAAGCATGAAATTGATACCGGTGACATTATCTCTCAGCAGGCTATAGATATCAAAGACGATGAAAATGTAGGCTCTGTCCATGACAGATTGATGGAGTTAGGCGCAAAGCTTACTATTGATACGCTTGACCAAATCATTTCCGGAACACTTGTCACTACTCCGCAGTCAAATCTGATTAAAGAAGGGGTGGAACCTAAATCTGCTCCAAAAATATTCAAGGAAACGTGTAAAATTGACTTTAACAAACCTGTTAAGGACGTTTATAACCTTATCCGCGGCTTGTCGCCTTACCCGACTGCTTATATAGATATATGTGACGATACAAATTCATCACCTCGCCAAATGAAAATTTTTGAATCAAAAATTATTCAAGATGGTGATAAACTTATCCCGGGTAGTATTGAAATATGTGGAGATAAAATGTATATAGGAGCAACTGATGGCAAAATTATGCTCCTTGAAATTCAAATGCAAGGAAAAAAACGTATGTCTATCGCAGATTTTTTACGCGGAGCAAAGTTGATTAATCCCACACTTGCATAGTTTTTTATAGAAAAATTCTCAATTTGATAAGGGTTTACTTGTCGCCTTGACGAGTAAACCTTTTGTTTTTTGAATTAAAATGTTACATTATTACAAACTGTAACAGGTAAAACAGAGGAAAAAACGCAGGAAATTTCAATAGAAATGATAGAAAACAGAAAACTCTGTCATAAAAATATGTTTTACAACATAAAATAAATCATAGTGCAAATAATTGATACATAGGAGAATGGTAAAAAACGTCAAAAAATAGTGAAAAAATAATTGCAAAAATATTTGGTAGGAAAGAACAAAAGGCGTAACTTTGCACTCGCTTTTGAGCAGCGGCGCAAGGGCATCGGCAAAATGCTGATAAAAAGTTTCAAAAAAACTTCTGAAAATTTTGTCAGTTCAAAAATTAGTCGTAACTTTGCATCGCTTTTCGCTCCAAGACGGAGCGGTTAAAAAGCCGAGAGAACATTGAAAGAATTACAATAGACGAAGTAGTACAAGAGAACGTGAAGACAAAGACGCAAGTCTGAGTCTGAAAAGATTTCTCTGTCAATTCAACAGCGTTTTAAACAATAAAGTCTGCTGAGTCAATCAAAACTTCAGGAGTTTTGTTTTGGTACAACAAAAAAAAGTTGTCGTAAATTTTCAAAAGAGAAAATAAAAAGACAAGATAACAACAAAGAAGAGTTTGATCCTGGCTCAGGATGAACGCTAGCGACAGGCTTAACACATGCAAGTCGAGGGGCAGCGATAGTTGTAGCAATACAATTAGTCGGCGACCGGCGCACGGGTGAGTAACA
>JALEMF010000021.1 GCA_022768005.1 Bacteroidales bacterium
AGAGGAGTCGCCGCTATACACGATACCATTCTCTATATCGGTTATCCATTGTGCATGAGGAATACTGGTGACATATATGCACACGCCCTCCGGGTGAGCATCTAAAATTCCCTGTAACTGCGCCACGGTCAAGCCGTTGACATATGCTTGATTGACTGTGAATGAGCAGTTGCCGAAAGTAGCCGAATAATTGGACCGCTGACCGGCACCGTTGATCCAGCCATAAGGCATGAGCGAAGCTTCGGTAATCGCAGTCCAGTTACTGTTGTTGCTCAGGTAAGTACGTGCTCGCAGCATCATCGCATTTGACACAAGCGTACATGTCACATCCGACTGCTGAGTCAGATACAGGTCGTTAGGGTAAGGAACACCCGCACTTGCCTTAGGCGGTGCATAAAGCCCTATGACGACCAAAACTGCGGAGAGTACCATCCGTACCCTCCTCATAATTAGGTCTGGTTTCATTATTACAATTAATTGATAGGTTAAATGCAACTTTAAGTGATATCAAGATGCATATATTCCATACTATCCCGATTTAAGGTTTCCAAATGCCACAGCAACACAAGTTTCCCACTTGTCAGGCAGTGCCGTAGCTCGGTATCATAGCTAAAACCACGGTCGCCGCGGAGGGGCGTTTGGAAGCAAGTGTAAAATTACAAATAATTCCTGACAATATTCTATTAAACAGATAAAAAATTTGGATTTTCGTCACTTTTTTGCTTAGGTAGAGTCCAAAGGCAAATGCTATATTACGAAAAATGACTGAAGAATTCGGCAACCGGGGTTGAATAATTTAATTTTTCGCGAGGGCGTTTATTTAATTTGATCCGGATCTCCCTAATAAATTTAGGCGTAAGAGATGAGAAATCAGAGCCTTTTGGGATATATTGACGTATCAGCTTGTTTGTGTTTTCCACAAGACCTTTCTGCCAAGAACAGTAATAGTCTGCAAAATACACCACCACACCTTTCAATCCCTTTGTTATTGTCTTATGGTCGGCAAACTCGCCACCATTATCCGTTGTGATAGTCAATACCCCAGTCAGCCTATAGGCATAAAGCAATCTGACTACGGCCTTGGGCATGGCGTTACGTCTATACTCACGGCTGACAGTTGACGGATGCACGCCAATTTCTGCCGCAATTTCTTTCTCCGTCTTCTCTTTACGAGTGCCGCGATTTTGGTGTTCCACAAAAAGGAGGTACCTTTGTTTTGAGGTTAATTGTTTTGTCATAATGCAATACAAAATTAGTAAATCTCAGGGAGACTTCGGTCTCCTTTTTTTGTACTGCCTTGGACTACGTTGACTTTTAGTCGGGAAGAAGAGTTTTCGGCGAGGAGATACCACTTATGCGATAATCGCAGGTGCAGTTGCATTGCTATTCCAACCATTTTGGAAAATTGGATTGGGGAGAGAAATGTGGAACGCCGTAGATGTTATTGTAGCACTTGCTTTATTTATATTTTGGCTGAAAGAAAAAAAGCAAACAAAAGAATAGCACGGCTGATTTAGTGATGATTATCTATTGTGTTTGCGAGAGGTCACAAATAATTTTTGATTTCAAGTTACTTTTTAATAACTTTGTGGTCTCAAAAGAATAATTATGGCAAATCTCAATAATACAAAACAAAATACTCGCAGTCCTAAGACAAATTCTCCACTTTATGCTACAGGTGGCAGAATGTTGCCTCACGACAAGGATATTGAAGAAGCTGTGTTAGGCGCACTTATGCTTGAAAAAGATGCTTACTCCAACGTTTGCGACATTCTGAAGCCGGAAAGTTTTTATGAACCTTCAAATCAAATAATCTATGAAGCCATTCAGTCACTTGGCGCAGCCCAGCAGCCTATTGATATGCTTACGGTGGTAGAAAAACTGAGACAGATGGACAAAATAGACTCCGTAGGCGGACCATTGTTCATCTCTGAATTGACTTCAAGAGTTGCATCAGGCGCACACATTGAGTACCACGCCAGAATTATTGCACAAAAATATCTTGCTCGCGAGCTTATCCGATTTTCAACCGAAGTTGAGTCAAAAGCCTTTGATGAAAGTAATGACGTTGACGACTTGATGCAAGAGGCTGAGGGAAAACTGTTTGAAATCTCTCAAAGGAACGTAAAGAAAGACGTTACTCAGATTGACCCTGTCATCAAACAAGCCATGGACCAAATTGAAGCCGCATCAAACCGAAAGAGCGGTCTTAGCGGACTTGAATCCGGATACGATGATATAGACAAAGTCACCTCCGGCTGGCAAAACTCAGACCTCGTCATCATTGCAGCACGTCCTGCTATGGGTAAGACTGCATTTGTCCTGTCAATGGCAAAGAATATGGCAGTAAACTTTAACACACCGATAGCAGTATTCTCACTTGAAATGTCTAACTTGCAGCTTGTCAATCGTCTTATTTGCAACGTCTGCGAGATTGAAGGTGAAAAGGTTAAGAGCGGTAGTCTTACTGATAAAGAGTGGGATAAACTCAATTCGCGAATTAAGAGTTTGTACAGCAGCCCTCTTTACATTGACGACTCTGCAAACCTTTCTATTTTCGAATTAAGAACAAAGGCTCGACGACTCGTAAGAGAACACAACGTGAAAATGATAATAATCGACTACTTGCAGTTGATGAACGCTTCCGGTATGAAGTTCGGTAGCCGTGAACAGGAGGTAAGTATGATTTCACGTTCTCTCAAGCAACTGGCGAAGGAACTGAATATTCCTATCATAGCATTGTCACAGTTGAACCGTTCCGTAGAAAACCGTACAGACGGTAAAATTCCACAGTTGTCTGACCTTCGTGAGTCCGGTGCGATTGAGCAAGATGCGGACATAGTATGCTTTATCCACCGTCCGGAATACTACCTCAAGAGTGATAAAGACGCTCAAGGAAACGACATCAGAGGTTTGGCACAATTTATTATTGCTAAGCACCGTAGTGGTGCAGTAGGTGATGTCAAACTTCGTTTCAGAAATCAGTTCGCAAGATTTGAAAACTGGAAAGACGGTGATAATCCTCAAAGTTCTGAAGGAATTGTGACAATCGGTTCAAGCCTTAATTCCGATGTCAATACTTCAAATCCTTTTGAAAACTCAAATCCAATGAGTGGAGGTTCGGCTGATTTAACATCAGATTCAAACGACGCTCCGTTCTGATTTCTTAAATATGTAAGACAGCACTTCCTTCTGCAATGCGGAGTGTAAAAGACTGTTCACCAATACATATACGCCTATCATTACTATCGATTGAACCGCGGCAAGAAGCCATGGATTACTTGTAATAGTGCAGGCAGGATATGCTGCGGCTAAAGCCAGCAGAGTTATCACCAAGTAAGGCAACAAATGGACTACAAACTGTAGGGAACTCTGCTTTGACGCTTTTGCTGCAACAATTAGCGAAACCGCACACGATACTAATGCCGCAACAATCTGACCGGCAAGCATGATTTTTATTCCGTAAACTATATCACCATCGGAAAGAATTGTCATAAACGGAAGTGATATCAAAAGAGCGATGAGCGAACAGCCGTCTTTAACAGTCTCTAACACAAAAATAGTCTTAGCCCTGCCAAGCGACAAGAGATAATTACTATAAAGTCCTGTCAATACGGTAAAAATGCCTTTTATGAGCAATAATTGAAATAACACTATTGACATATCCCATTTTGTTCCGAATAAGATATGGAAAATCGGTTCAGCCAAAAGACATAAAAAGAGCATTGATGGAAATATGAAATATGCCGTGAAACGGTTCATCTTAGTAGTAGCCCTCTTAAATCGTTCCTCATCGTCCTGGACTGATGACAGTGTTGGAAGGAATGCGGAAGTAAGGGTCTGAGACACTGACATAATGCCCATTTTACTCCATTTATCAGCCTGAGTATAGTAACCTAACTGTGCCATACCAAGGCGATTACCAATAAAGAATGAGTATATATTAAGGAAAATTGTATTGAGAAATGACGTTGCCATCACACCGGAGCCTACCTTAAAAAAAGACTTCAGGATTGAAAATGAAAATGTGAATGACGGCAGCCATTTATTTGTAATCCATAGCAATAAAGACTTCGTCCCGGACGTAACAATAGTCTGCCATACAATAGCCCACGCTCCATAACCTGCAAAAGCCAAATAAATCCCTACCGCACCACCTGCAGCAAGTCCTAAAGCATTCGTTACCGCTATCGGACGTACATTCATTTGCTTCATCAGCCTGTTTGTCTGCACTATTGCAGAGGCATTAAGGATAAAAGACAGAAACATAACCCGAGATAAGGGTATCAGCCTCGTGTCGTTTTGAAAGATTTCCGCTATATAAGGGGCGCAAAACCACAATGCGACATATAACATTACTGCAGTAAAAAGATTGAACCACAAGACTGTGGAATAATCTTCAGAAGTCGGATTTTTTCTTTGTATCAGAGCAGAAGAAAAACCGCTGTCAACGAATAGTGATGCAAATGCCTGAAAAATCAAAATAGCACCTACGAGCCCGAAGTCTTCGTGTGGCAAAAGCCATGCAAGAACTATTCCGGTGACTGCATACAAGACCTGTGTGGATAATTTATCCACCAGATTCCATTTAAGGGATTTGGCAGTCAGTGATTTTAATTTTTCCTCATTCATCAGCAGGAACGGATATTAATCCTCTTCAAGTTTCAACACTTGGGTCTTAATAGTGCTTTTCTCAATCTTAGCAGGCGTACCGCGATAATATATTTTTCCCGTACCTACGCCTATAGCTTCAAGATAATTCACGGGATAACAACCGATAACTCCGGTTCCGCCGAGTTTTGCTTTCACTTCAGTTGCCTCAAGCATATCAGCCTGAATCTGTCCTGCACCAAGATTGGTAAAACTTGCATAGTCGCTTTTTCCTGTCACTACAATAGCACCCCTACCGGTAGTGATATTGGCGGAAAGTTTATTCACAACTATATCCTTAGCAATTATTTTACCGTTACCCATTACTTTTAGTTTAAGTTCCGGACCGGAGTTCAGAGACATTACTCGAATTAAGGAATCGGATTGATTTTCAACAGACGTGATAAATTTTGAATAAACCGTTACCGTAGGTATATCGGAATACTTTTCATTACGCTTATCGTACTGGATAGTGAGTTTACCTTTACCGGGAGTGAATACTATAAGCGGAGCAATCTTGTCCGAAGCATCAAAAACGGCAAGACCTGCAGAATCAACACTGCTTTTATAGACTACATTAACTCCGTCTATCACTTTTAACTGTGTAAAATCTTCTACTTTAAGAACGTAATGACCGACTCTCTGTGCGCAAACCGAAAATACGGAAAAGGCACATAGTAAAAACACAAGAACTGAGTTTCGTTTATTATTCATAATATTATTTCAAATCGTATTTATATTAGGGATTATTTCTGTTTCAATGTATTGAAGGATTTTTTCAAGTTCCGAATATGTTGTGGCACGGAGCATTGCAATACGTGTCTCTCTGAAATTCGGAATACACTTGAACAATGGCGATGCTGCAAGGTGACGACGGATATGCAATATCCCGCGATATTCGTCTATTCTGTCAATACTCTCGATTATCTGACGACGGATAATAGCAAATTTTTCCGCTGATGACACTTCACTATGCGCATCTCCAGTCCTGAGATAATGTTTCATATCATTAAATATCCAAGGAGCACCTATTGCTGCCCTACCCACCATTACGGCATCTACTCCGGACTTTTCAAATGCCTCCTTAAGTTTTTCACCGGAAGTAATATCACCGTTTCCTATAATCGGTATATGAAGTCTCGGATTAGCCTTGACCTTCGCTATCATATCCCAATCAGCCTCACCGGTGTACATCTGTGAGCGAGTTCTGCCATGAACGGTAAGTGCTTGGATACCACAATCCTGAAGTTGTTCCGCCAAATCTACAATAATTTTACTGTTATGGTCCCAACCGAGACGAGTCTTTACTGTCACCGGCAATTTAACGGCTTCTACCACCGCCCTCGTAATATCGAGCATCTTGGGAATATCACGCAGCATACCGGCTCCCGCACCTTTGCCTGCCACTTTTTTCACCGGACAACCGAAATTAATGTCAATAATGTCCGGAGAGGCTTGCTCCACAATCTTTGCAGCCTCAACCATAGAATCCACATCACGCCCATAAATCTGGATAGCGGCCGGACGTTCTTTATTATCGATGTGCAACTTTCGGGTGGTAGATGCAATATTTCTTATAAGTGCATCTGCGGAAACAAATTCAGTATAGACCATATCAGCCCCCTGTTCTCTACATATAAGACGAAAAGAACGGTCTGTAACATCTTCCATCGGTGCTAAAAACACAGGTTGATTTCCAAAGTCTATATTACCTATTTTCATTGTCTGAATTCAATTAATCAACGAAGTTAATGATATTTTCCCAATCATACACAATATTTAAATTGTTTAACTAAATTTCGCACCATAAAAAGAAGAGACTGCATCGTAATTATGCTTACGACACAGTCTCTGAAATATAAAACCAATTAGTAAATGACTACTTCACATATACTTTCTGACCGGCTACGATATATACTCCGGCAGGAAGACCTGTAGTATCTGACGTATTGCTGCGGAGTTTAATACCTTGAAGTGAATAAATATCAGAGTTCGTCACTTTATCTGCAACTACGCTTTCCACTCCTGAATCATCGGTAATGCTAAGCTTGTCAACGAATACGGATACCGGACCTGCATCTGTGCCTCGTGCATCAAACGACAAGAAGATATATTTTGAAGAGACGAAGTCTGCCAATGAAATTTCTGCAACTTCCCAATCATCTGTAGTCTTTTCTGCAAAGTTAATGCGTTTAACCATTTTGGTTACACCCCTATTGTCTCTGACGTAAACATCAAGTACGACGTTGGCTCCTTTCTCACCATTATAGCTGAATACTAATGTTGGAGAAGATGCGCTGCCGAGGTCTATACGATAACTGTTCATGATGCTATACTCTCCCGGTATTGACATATAACTTGCACAGCCGCCGTCGTCATCTACAGACGTATCAGTACATGTGTACCAGCGATAATTACCGCCTACATTCAGCCACCAATCATTTGTAGTAGAACCTCCTGCAAAACTTTCTTCGAATGGTAATTCGTAAGCCGGACCTAATGGGATATTGAATTTAGCGGTCTGAGTACCACCTGTTTCATTGACAGGAATTACCACCCAATTCTGAATTACTCGTGTCTGAGATACAGTGTTAAATTTAAACTTCAATTCAGAGGCATCTGTCACCTTTCCGATAAGACCGCCGAGAGTACCTGACGCAGTGATGTTCCAAACTTGGTACTCAACGTGAGTAGGGTCAACATATCCGCCGTTTACGCCTTTTTCACCAACCTTTTCCCATTTCAACGTTACCATAGATTCTTCATCTACCACTGTCACAGGAACAGGTGCTACAGGGTAATCCAAACCTACATATACATCTATGTCACTCTTTTCGCTGTACGAATCACCGGCAAATACTGTCACTGACCAACCATACATACCGGACATGGCAAATTTTTCCTCAAATTGTAATTTTTCTCCCGGCTTAGGGTTATCCCATTGCTTGAGAATTCGGGAATTACGTTTCATCACAACTTTTGAAACTGATGCAATAGCAGCACCGCTGACAGTTGTTGCAGGTACTGTAAATGAAACGTCTGCCTTAAGTTCGCCTTTTGCTCCGACTACTACACTTAAATCAGAAATTTGCTTTGGAGCATTACCGTCTTTCACTGCATCTACCGCTATCGAATCAATGTAGAACCAGAAACGGTCTGCCGGTGAAACTGCGTGGAAACCGACAAAGTATTCACCATCTTCCGATACCTCAAATTCTTTCTTGAATGTAGGAATCAGTTCGTTGCAAACTTCAGTATTCTCAAAAATCTTTTGAGTCATTGCTTCTACTGCAGCTTGTTTTCCTACTGCTACTTCAAAATTTTCTGCATAATCATTATTACCCGTTCCTGCACGGAATGATAATTGATATTTCTTTCCTGCCTTGAGGTTAATACCGGGAGTTATAAACCAATCATCTGCATCATCAGTCTTTGAATATGAATATCTTGCTCCGTAATTATCACCTTTAATTCTTTCGTAAGTAAACGTGTAGCCATCTTTATTTGCATCTATCACCGTAAACAAGCCGAAACGGTCTTTACTCTGAATCGGTTCATAGTAAGGAACTTCGTAAGCGTGACCCGCAATAACACTATTTGAAACATATCCGTCACTTGCGTAATCATCATTTTTAGCAGATACTACGTAGGAATAATTAGTGTATTCACCAAGGTCTATTTTTGCAGAATACGCATTTGTTGACACTTCACCTTTATCATCAAGGAAATTGTCAGTATATTGATAAATGTCGTATTTCACTTCACCGATGTATCCTCCGTGTTCCCCTTGTGTAGCATTTGCCCAGCTAAGTGTCAAGTCACCTGCAGCTGTTATAGCCAACTCCGGAGTACCTTCAATCACCGGCACATCAAGACCAATCCATACAGAAACTTTTCCATCCGGAGAATCGCCAGTTTCATTAGTCAACTTAACCACAAATTCCGTCATACCCTTAGGCGCACCGGATACTTGTGCTGAAATTGTAGCACCTGCAGCAGCACTGCCTTTAGCAAGCACTTGTTCTCCTACAGATACACTATAAGTGACATTACCTGCAAGATCTTCTCCGGCAAAAGTTTTTGTCGGTACGGTAAATACCACTTTTCCGGAAGTACTGCCGTTAACAAATTCAGCAGATAAATCCGTTGGACGAGCCGGAGCTCCGTCCTTAGCCTCAGGCATAGGTATAAGTAAGTCCGTAAACTCAATAGCATTTTCGAACTGTTGAACAAGAGTGGCAGCACCTGTTGTCAAATCCACAGTGTAAAGCCCGCAATTCGCATCAGGATCTACAGCGAGCCAATAGAAAATACCGGTTTCCTGATCAATTTCACCGGTCTGGAAGTTAACCGAACCACTTGCATTCGCAATAGTTACTCCGGTAGAGCCTATAAGAGTTTCCGAGCCATCTTCTGTGCTTATTTGGTATAAATTGCCATCATGGCCGATTCCGTACCAACGGTGGTCCTTAGTAACACCCATCGCAGCGTATGGGCGGACAGCCTCACCAATAGTGGTTCTGGTCATTGTCTTATAGTCAATGACTCCGAGTTCTCTACGCTTAAAGTCTGATGAATAAAATTCACCGAATACAGTACCGTCTGCAGCTTGAGACGTCTCGATGGAAATTAGATTTCCTTGAGTTTTCTGAACTTTGTCCTTTGAAATCAATTCCCATGTGGTGGCATCGTACTTATAAAGGTAGCCGCTTACCATACCGTATGACAGCAATGTAGTATTAACTGCCATTTTGTAATAAATTCCATCAACTATTGCAGCACCGCCGACGTAATACATTGCCCTGTCTTCCGCTACCTTATTGAGAACTACAGGATTAGATGGTTTAATACTGTAAAGTGCCTTGGGTACGGCATCATCTTTTGTATAGATGACTGTTCCGTACATCGTAGGCAAATTGCTTCCCATCGCTACACCGGCAGACAGGAAAGTCGCAACAAAAAGAGAGTAAAATTTCTTCATCGCATAACAATTTGTTTGAATTTAACCTATTTTGATAACATTTTGCTATCCGCTACAAAGATATATATTTTGCGTTTATATTTTGCATTAAATCACACTAAATATTTAATAAAATATATTAATTACTTATATTTATTCATTTCATATAAAATTTATGCATAATCAAACTTAATAATAATCGCATACTATCCGCAATTTTACATTTTTATATTTTTAACGCACTTATGTGTAAATATTACACATTTGTTTATTACCTTTGTTGCGATAAATAAATAATCACTAAAAAATCTAATTATGACACCTGACTTAAGCAACTTCATTGCCGCACAAGACTCAGGCAACTGCTTTGAAAAAGCATTGCAAGGAATAAAAGACGGCAAAATAGGATACCGTTGGCGTCCATTAATTTTCCCTCAGATCTACAACATCTCTATGTCGGACCGCGAAAAAGAGTTTGCACTCTATTCGCTCTACGAAGCGGAAGCGTATATGTGCGACCCTACTCTTTCAAAACGTCTGCGCGAAACTGTTCAAACCATAATTGACGAATACTACGATTACGACATTGCAGATATTTTCGGCAAAACAAATTATGAGAAAATAAAATCTTGCATGACACTCTTTGATATAGTAAGTCCCAATGATATATTTGAAAATGTGCTGAACTATTTTTTTGATGGCGAACGAGACGAAAACGTTCTTAATGCAGTTGAATGGGAACGAGAATTATTCCATGGGGAAGAAACTCCGTACGAAAAACTAAATCTTAAAATTTTAGAGCGTGCGATGTTTGACAGCTATGGAGAAGAAACTAAGCCTTATTCCTTTGAGATGAAAATAGCATCATATATTCGCCTTCACATATACGGCTACACCCCACTCGATTTGGGCAGACTGTACCTTGTGCACCATTCTGATATTTACGACAGTTACCGCACTTCCGGAATGGAATCAGAACTTTCATATATCGGTCATGAATTATTGTATGAAATATATAAATACACCCAAAAAAAATGTTCACTTGAAGTATTGGAGCAATATGTTGCGCAATTTGATCCGAGTAACTATTTCGAATGTTCTCTGTCATACGATTGGGAAATATATGCCATAAAACTTCAATACCTAATAGAATACATCTTAGGCAATCCTAACTATGAAGGCTATGTAGATAGATTGGAGTCATGTCTTGATCAAGACTCTCCTATTTAAAGCAGAAAATAGTGATATATAAAAAGAAAGCAGGCAAAGACTACATCATCAGGAAGCCTCGGTGAGGCTCGGCTGTAAGAAACACCGTATAAGCACGTAGTGCGCCACCTTAAGATAGTTACTAACGAAGATAACACCAAGGTAGAGCCTCGGAAAGGCTCGGATGTAAGTAACACCGTATAATCACTTGTGCGCAACCCTGAGACAGTTACTGACGAAAATAACACCAAGGTAGAGCCTCGGCGAGGCTCGGCTGTAAGTAACTCAGAGTAAGCACGAAGTGCGACACCCTGAGTTAGAAATACCCACAAACAACGAACCTCGGGGAGGTTCGGTCTGTAAGTTGACGAAGTAGGTTCATCATCAGGATAAGTCGGAGGCTTTCCTTGAATATATAGTCTTTTTACTCACTCTACTATATATTTTTAAATGAAAGTGCCGTGTGATGATAGCAAAAAATATCATATAAATCTTTAGTATATAATAAAAAGTTTGTAGATTTGCGCTTAGAGACATATAATAGAAGTAAACAATTATCGTTATTACATCTTAAGATGCAAATAAAGTATTTGTAACCCTAAAGAATAATAAAATACAATATAGCGAGTACTACAAGCTGATTTTTTTATTTTCAATTTCACTACCCTCCCATGCTCTTCAATTCCATCACATACGCAATATTTCTGCCCGTGGTATTCATCGTTTATTGGTACTTACTGCGGGACAGACTTAAATTGCAAAATGGATTTTTACTGGCGGCAAGTTATTTTTTCTACTGTTGCTGGGATTGGAAATTTTTGGGATTGTTGATATTCACTACTCTTACCACTTTTTTCACCGCCCTGCTAATAGAAAAGACTGATAATAAAAAGTTTTGGCTTATCGCAAACATCACTGCTAATCTTGCAGTACTCGGGACATTCAAGTACCTGAATTTTTTCTTGGAAAATGCTATAAATCTACTTGATAACATAGGTTTTCACATTGCGGACCACTCGCTGCTGAACATTATTCTGCCTGTGGGAATTTCGTTTTACACATTACAAGCAATTTCTTACACAGTTGATGTGTATAAACGGAAAATATGCGCTACAAGTGATTATATCGCTTTTTCCACTTACATTGCCTTTTTTCCGCAATTGGTGGCAGGTCCGATAGAACGATCTGTAAATCTGCTTCCTCAGATTCAGAAAAACAGAGTGTGGGATTACACCGAGGCTGTCAACGGTATGCGACAAATACTGTGGGGACTATTCAAGAAAGTAGCAGTGGCAGACCTATGCGGAGTATATGTAGATAGAATACTTTCAGACTTGGATTATTACAACGGAAGTACTGTTTTGCTTGCTATTATCCTGTTTTGCTTTCAGATTTACGGCGACTTCTCGGGATATAGTGATATGGCTATCGGCACGGCACGGCTATTCGGAATAAAGCTGAGCACAAATTTCAGATACCCGTATTTTGCGTACAGTATCCGTGACTTTTGGAAACGCTGGCACATCTCCCTGATGACGTGGCTTCGTGACTACGTTTACATTCCGTTAGGCGGATCAAGAAAGTCAAAGGCACGCACATATTTTAATATTGTAATCGTATTTTTAATCTCAGGATTATGGCACGGAGCAGCTTGGACATATATTCTGTGGGGCGCATTCTGGGCTGTGGCTTATATAGCCGAGCGAGCATTAACGGAAAAGGGGGAAACGAAGTTCAACGTTCCTCACTACCTGTTTACACTTGTGGCAATCCTCATTTCATTTCTTATATTCAGAGCAAACTCAATAGAGGATATTGCAAACATAGCCACTTATATCTTCACCCCTGCCCTGCTATCAATGCCTACCGGATTAACACCCTTCATCACAATTATCCCGATGATGATAATTGAATACGCCGGGCGACATAAAGACAGTCCGCTGGAAAACCTGTTACTCTCAGCACCTGTCCGGTGGTTACTATATACGGCACTGACGTACTCTATAATCTTTGCCGTAGATGAATCATCGGCACAATTTATTTACTTTCAATTTTAGAGAACAATGAAAGACGACAATATAAATAGATTTGTGCTTAAAACGCTGACGGCAACAATTCCGATTCTTGCCATTGTGGTACTATACATAATCTTAGATCCCTTCGGAGTAGTTCGCCGACACGAGCCATGCCCGGCCTTCAAGTCCGCCATACCATTTAACAAAGGATATATCAGCACGTGTGCATACATTGACGGGAGAGAAGGCTACAAATACGACTCTTTCATCTTCGGCAGCTCAAGGACTATTAATTTCAGAGCCGACGACTGGGCAAAACACATCGGCAAAAATGCCTCTATCTTCCACTTTGATGCCTCAAACGAGACACCGGAAGGAATACTGCTGAAAATGCAGTTTATTCAAAGCAAAGGCGACACAATACGAAACGCACTGATTGAAATACCTCCGATTTTCTTTAACGACAGAAGTGAATACCTTTCTTATCGCACGCCGTGGCAACTTGACGGACTTGTCTCTGCACCCGCATTCCACTATTATTACTTAAAGCGATTCACGGATTGGAGTATGTTCAAGTCAATCATCAAATATAAAATCACAGGTGCAATGCCTCCGATTGAAATTGCCGATAAGGTGAGATTCCTGACCACACTTATTGACGGATACGATGAAAAGACAAATGAAACATACTTTAACTCTCGCGATTCGCTTTATGCCCTCCACCCTGAATACGGACTGTCACCGAAATACGACATTACAAAGTTTCACTTCACCGATAAGCGCGCCACAGCTTATCACCTCCTTATATTAAAGCAAATAAACGCCATACTGCAGAAAGACCGGACAAACTTCAAGATTATCTTAGGTCCGATGCCGGACTATACAGTGCTGAACAGCAATGATACAGACAGCCTAAAGAGTATTTTCGGAGCAAAAAAAGTTTATGACCTCAGCAAATACGACAAAGCGTACTCATCAGGCATGACCTTCTACGATAACACACATTTTACTCCTTCTCTCGCTAAGGAAATGCTTGATACAGTGTATTATTGCAAATAATATGTTACATAACATATATTTTTTTGATAATTATTCAGAAAAAATCACTAATTTGCGGGCGTTTTTACAAACAAACCCTTAAATAACATACTAATCAACTAAAATATTCTCTAATAACATGAAGGTATATCATACAAATGAGATTAAAAACATAGCCTTACTTGGTAGTAAAGGCTCGGGTAAAACCACGCTCGCTGAAGCTATGCTTTACGAGTGTGGAGTTATAAAACGCCGCGGCACAGTAGAAGCAAAAAATACAGTCAGCGACTATTTCCCTGTTGAAAAAGAATACGGCTACTCTGTATTCTCAACTGTTTTCTATGCCGAATTTCTTAACAAGAAATTAAATGTTATTGACTGCCCGGGTGCTGATGACTTCGTTGGCAACGCTATCACTGCACTAAACGTAACAGATACCGGTGTTATTCTCGTTGATGCACAATACGGTGTCGAAGTTGGTACTCAAAACATTTTCCGTACAGCTTCTTCAATCAAAAAGCCTATTATTTTCGCTATTAACCAGCTTGACGGTGAAAAAGCGGACTACGATAACGTATTCGAGCAAATGCGCGAAATCTTCGGTCCGAAAATCGTTGCTATCCAATATCCTCTTTCTTGCGGACCGGGCTTCAACGCTATGATTGACGTCCTCCTCATGAAAAAATACTCTTGGGGTCCTGACGGCGGTGTACCTACTATCGAAGACATTCCGGCTGAAGAAATGGATAAAGCTAAAGAGCTTCACCAGCAATTAGTGGAAGCTGCTGCTGAAAATGATGAAACCCTCATGGAAAAATTCTTCGAACAAGGTCACTTGACTGAAGATGAAATGCGTGAAGGTATCAGAAAAGGTCTTATTGACCGCTCAATATACCCGGTATTCTGCGTAAGCGCACTCAAAGATATGGGCGTAAGACGTATGATGGAATTCCTCGGAAACGTTGTTCCTTTCGTTAAAGATATGCCTGCACCTGTTAACACTGCCGGCGAAGAAGTAAAACCTGATGAAAACGGTCCTCTAAGTATCTTCATGTTCAAAACAACAGTAGAACCGCACATCGGTGAAGTACAGTACTTCAAAGTAATGTCCGGCACACTTACTCCGGGTGTTGACCTTGAAAACGTTGACCGCGGCGGTAAAGAACGTATCGCACAAATCTACTGCGTATGCGGACAAATAAAGACACAAGTGGATAAACTCTGCGCAGGCGATATCGGTGCTACCGTTAAACTAAAAGACGTAAGAACAGGTAACACTCTTAATGAGAAAGGATGCGAAAACTCATTCAACTTCATTAAATTCCCTGCTGCCAAATACCAACGCGCTATCCGTCCTGTCACTGAAAGCGATGCTGAAAAACTCAGTGCCATCCTTACTCGTATGCACGAAGAAGACCCGACATGGGAAATCGTTCAGTCAAAAGAACTTAAACAGACTATCCTTTCAGGTCAAGGTGAATTCCACCTCCGCACACTCAAGTGGCGTGTAGAAAACAACGATAAACTCCCTATCATCTTTGAAGAACCGAAGATTCCTTATCGAGAAACTATTACCAAGGCAGCACGCGCTGACTATCGCCATAAAAAGCAATCAGGCGGTGCAGGACAATTCGGTGAAGTACACTTGATTATCGAACCATACACTGAAGGAATGCCGGCACCGGATACTTACCGCTTCGGCGGACAGGAATTCAAGATGAACGTACGTGATACACAAGAAATTCCACTTGAATGGGGCGGTAAACTCGTAGTATGCAACTGTATCGTAGGTGGTGCAATCGATGCACGCTTTATCCCGGCAATCGTCAAAGGACTCATGGAACGAATGGAACAAGGTCCGCTCACAGGCTCATACGCACGAGACGTACGCGTATGTATCTACGACGGTAAAATGCACCCGGTAGATTCAAACGAAATCTCATTCAAGCTTGCAGGACGTAACGCATTCAGCGAAGCATTCCGCAATGCTAATCCAAAAATCCTTGAACCGGTTTACGATGTAGAAGTAATGGGACCGAGCGACGTAATGGGTGACGTAATGAGTGACTTACAATCTCGCCGTGCAATAATCATGGGAATGGAATCAGACAACGGATTTGAAAAAATCACAGCCAAAGTGCCACTCAAAGAGATGTCTTCTTACTCAACAGCATTAAGCTCAATCACAGGCGGTCGCTCATCATTCACAATGAAGTTTGCTTCATACGAACTCGTTCCGGGCGACGTACAAGAAAAACTTCTCAAAGAATACGCTGAAAAGAATGTTGAAGAATAGTTCTGAAAACGAACTATAGATTTTAGTAATAAGCAGAAAAAGGTGTGGTCAAAAGCCGCACCTTTTTCTTTTATACTTTAGAAATTATTATTAACTTTGGAGTCATAAAAAATAAACCGTTAGCGAACGGCAAACTTCTTATTTAATACATTACAAAGCGTTTATTTTAGCAAAGTCAATTTCATTCTGAACTTAGGACACTCAGAAAATAACACAACATAGTACTTTTGCCAAGATAGACGCCGTAGATGTATATATACATGTCCGGCTCATTTCAAGATTACGTTTTTAATCTTGAAATGGGTTTGGGGTATACATATATATGGCGTGGAGTCTTCTTGTCATTCCGTTGTGTTAAGCAAGTCCTAAGGCTTAGAATGGGGGAATTTCAAAATATGGCTTCACGCTTTTTTATACACTCACTAATTATATAACATTCTAAATAAAATCAAATAACTTGATAAATATTAATTTTTAATCAGTATTTTTATTTAAAGCATTAAAATTATTTATTATGACTCTGCAAGAAGCTTGGCATAAATTAATCGGAATAAAAAATTCTGAAAGTATGTCATCAAAACTAGTATATTCCTACTTAAACAATTATGGAGTTTTTATATCATTTCCAAAATTAAGACTTGCTGTAAAAACTGCACTTGACTATGGTATTTGGGAACTCGTAACATCAATATGTACTGCTACACAAATATCTATATTGAAAACGAAACTTGAAAATGACGGGTTCGCCGAAGATGTAATTGAGGATATTATACTATCATTTACATCTAATCCACAAAACACTCCTTCCAATAAAGCTCATACAGATATACAAAAAATCCATACTTCAAATATTTGCTCGTTAAAGCAAATAGAAACTATTATACCTTTCACAATAAAACGGGCAATAGATGAAAATATAACTTCTGAACAAACAAATGAAAAATTCAAATTAAATACCAAATTATTTATCGTTCCAACGTGGAATCTGAAGGCGAATATTATCATTCATAAAATTAATATTTTAGAAGAAACACTATCAAATCCATATCCGTTGAATTCATATTCTTACACAAGGTGGAATAGAGATCACAAATCTAAAAAATTTAGTTTGAGTTATAATATAACGAGTGATTTTGATAGTAATCAAACACGGAATCATTTTTCTTCAGATGTTACAATCTCAACTTTGACTATTGCACAAGGAGGAAGAATCCACTCTAAAAACATTATTACTACTATTAATTTAAGTGATAAATATGCAGTAAGTTCAGGTGATTACAAATTTTAAATTGATTTACCAATAGAACAAATTAACGCCTTCGTTATAATCCCTGAATATGGTGATATAAATATAAACAATAGTAGCCCAAATAATTCATTTTCAGATCTAACTAACATAAACAATTACGATAAATACTTTTCGGTAAGTTGTCCAATCTTATATGAGGAAACAAATAATATACAAACAATTTTAGATATAGTTTTATCAAATTTTATGGCTTGGGGATATAATCATTCACTGTCCTTATTTTTTCTAATAAAAGGGCATAATGAAGGATGGTCTGGTTTTCAGATTGGTAATAGATACATTGTTGCTATTTTTGATAAAAATTATAAGCTTGTAGACACGCACAATATATTTATTGGAAAAATTGGATACATTGGACCATATGGAGGTTTGCATAAAACCTCTATGAATAAAAGTGATATACAGTCTTATGAACTAATATATTTAAATATAAAAATAAATGTTGAAGAAATTGGCAAAATCATAATATCACATTCCAAATAGGTGTAAATTCTTCAATAGGCGACCGTTCTATTTTTATATATTTAAAATATCAAACATATACGAATTTACGAGATGTAATTAAGGGAATATAATTCATAAATAAAAATTATTTCTTTCACCTTTTATTATGATTGCCTTCGTAGAAGTTGATGAAGGCGGTGTTTACGAGGCGATTGCCACCGGGTGTGGGATAGTTTCCGGAGAAATACCAGTCACCGGGGTGATTGGGGATTGCATCGTGGAGTCCTTGTATTGACTGATATACGATTTCTATTTCTGCATCACAGTCTTCGGGCTTGAGCATTTGTGCTATTTTCTCGGAGATGTCACTGTCAGTGAATCCTTCATATATTTTTTTAACACAGTTAATCTGCTTTTCTACAGGCAGTTTCAACTGTTCCTTACATTCTTGATAAACTTCTGCAAGTCGGCTTTCGCAGCCTGTTTCTATAAGGAGTTCCACTATGGCACGGAAGGCGGCAAAGTCGCTGAGGCGGGACATATCTATACCGTAAGAGTCGGGATAACGAACTAGCGGTGCTGAGGAGACTATGACAATTTTTTTAGGTTTAAGTCGAGATAACATTCTTAAGATTGACTGCTTTAGTGTGGTACCTCTCACTATGGAGTCATCTATGACAACAAGTGTTGATTTGTTTTTTTCCACACAACCGTAAGTCACGTCATACACGTGTGCTGCAAGGTCGTTTCGCTTAGTGCCTTCCGCAATAAATGTGCGGAGCTTTATGTCCTTGATAGCGACTTTCTCCACCGTAATTTTCTGTTGCACAATATTCTTAACGGCATCGGCGGTAAGTTTTCCCACCTTCTCAAGCGCAAGGATTTGGCTTGCCTTATTATCATTAAGAATCTGCTCGCAGCCTTCAATCATACCTAAGAATGCAACTTCCGCTGTGTTCGGGATAAAAGAGAAAATGGCGGAAGAAAAGTCATTGTCAATGGCTTTCATGATGTCCGGCACAAGGTTTCTACCGAGTTTTTTTCTTTCTTGGTATATATCAGTGTCGCTACCGCGAGAGAAATAAATTCGTTCAAAAGAGCATTTCTCGTTTTTCAACTCTGGCAATACGGAGCAGATGGAAACATTCCCTGCCTTGGTGACGATAAGTGCATTTCCGGGAGTCAGTTCTTTCACGCTGTCAAGGCTGACATCAAGGACAGTCTGAATGACAGGTCGCTCGGACGCAAGGACCACAATTTCGTCATCAATATAATAAAAGGCGGGGCGAATACCATGGCTATCTCTCAGGGCGAACATTTCTCCGGAACCGGTAGCACCACAAATCACGAAACCGCCGTCCCACATCGGTGCGGCGTGCGATAAAATATTTGAAATACTGATATTATCCTCAATTTTCAGAGAGAGGTCAGCCGGCTTGCTGCAAGAGTCTTTGTACTTTTTATATACGCGCCGATTTTCCTTGTCAAGACAGTAACCGAGCTGCTCAAGGAGCATATAAGTGTCGCTGTAAAAGCGGGGGTGCTGCCCATTGGTGACAATAGACTGAAATACTTCATCAACGTTTGTCAGATTAAAGTTACCGCACAAGAGCAAATTCTGTGATTTCCAGTTGCTGCGCCTCAAAAAGGGGTGAACGTAACTCATACCGGACTTGCCGGTAGTGCTGTACCTGAGGTGTCCCATATATATTTCACCCACAAACGGAGTATGCTCCTGAACGTAATCCGGAGAAACATCGGTCAGATTTCCCACTTGAGAAAAAACCGAGTCAAAAATTTCCGAAATGGCATTAGTGCCTAACGCCCTCTCGCGGAACATATATTCACACCCGGGAGGCGACATAAGTTTTACCACTCCTACGCCTGCGCCCTCTTGTCCCCTGTTATGCTGTTTTTCCATAAGCAGATACAACAGATTAAGGGCATACTGCGCAGAGCCGTATTTATTTATATAATAATCAATCGGCTTGAGCAGCCTTATCATCGCAACTCCACATTCGTGCTTCAATATCTCCATATATTATACTTGAATAGTCGGTAACTAAAAAAATGAATACTATCTGATGAACAATAATTCTCTGTACTTAGGCAACGGCCACATTTCGTTATCCACCATAAGTTCGAGTTTGTCGATATGATACCTAATCACTTCCATCAACGGAATTACTTCATCATGGTAAGCGATAGCCTTATCACGTTCATTATCAATACTATTTGCCCTCTTGCGAGCATTGACAAGACGTTCAATATCTTCCTTTATCACAGACATGTGTTCGGAAATAGTTTCAATAGTCTGTAAGTCCTGATTTATGATTTTTTGAGCTTTGGCATCATCGAAAAGACTCTTTATTTTCACGAGGTTATCCACGAGAATAGACTGATAGCGAGTTGCAACTGGAATGACGTGATTAATAGCGAGGTCGCCAAGCACACGAGCTTCAATTTGTACCTTTTTAGTGTACATTTCCCATTTCACTTCGTTCCTTGCTTCAAGTTCCACTCTGTTCAGTACTCCCGTACGCTCAAACATCTCAACAGACTTTGTATCAAGATATGAATCAAAAATCTTAGGGACAGACGTCTCGCAGTCAAGACCTCTGCCGGCAGCCTCCTGTTTCCATTCTTCACTATATCCGTTACCGTCAAAGTGAATAGGTTTGGAATATACTATCAGTGATTTCACTTCCTCCAAAATAGCTTGTTTCAATGCCTCGCCTCTGCTTACACGATTATTAACCTTAGCAGCAAAGTCATTAAGCTGGTCAGCCACGGCAGCGTTAAGGGCAAGCATAGCAGAAGCACAGTTTGCACTTGAGCCTACTGCACGGAACTCAAATCTATTTCCCGTAAAGGCAAAAGGAGAAGTACGGTTACGGTCCGTATTGTCAATCATAATCTCCGGAATCTGATATATCCCCACGCTCTTACCCATCTTTCCGGAAAGGCTTTCAAGTTCTGCAGCATTACTGTTCTCAAGATTTTCAAGAACACGCGCAAGTTGCTTACCCGTAAAAATAGAAATGATTGCAGGAGGAGCTTCATTAGCGCCAAGACGGTGAGCATTGGTAGCGGAAGAAATTGAAGCCTTAAGCAGTCCGTTGTGTTTATAGACGGCAGCCATCACGTTTACAACGAAAGTGATAAACTGCAGATTCTCATCAGCAGTCTTACCAGGTGCAAAAAGCAGCACACCCGTATCAGTGCCGAGGCTCCAATTGTTATGCTTTCCTGAGCCGTTAATGCCTGCGAAAGGCTTTTCATGGAGAAGAACACGGAAATTGTGCCTTCGTGCCACCTCAGCCATGAGCGACATCAAGAGAAGATTATGGTCGTTAGCAAGATTAGTTTCTTCAAAAACAGGAGCAAGCTCGAACTGATTAGGAGCCACCTCGTTATGTCTTGTCTTAGCCGGAATTCCCAACTTGTGACATTCAATCTCCAAGTCCAGCATAAATGCCTCGACACGAGAAGGAATAGCACCGAAATAGTGGTCTTCAAGCTGTTGATTTTTGGCACTTTCATGCCCCATAAGTGTTCTGCCGGTCATCACCAAGTCCGGACGAGCGGAATACAGAGCTTCATCTACAAGGAAATATTCCTGTTCCCAACCAAGGTAAGAAATGACGTGCTTTACCTTTGAATCAAAGAACTTAGCCACTGCCGTCCCTGCTTTATCCACAGCGTTAAGTGACCTTAGCAACGGAGTCTTATAGTCCAACGACTCACCGGTGTATGAAATAAAAATAGTAGGAATACACAGTGTCTTGTCAAGAATAAAGGCAGGAGAAGAAATATCCCAAGCCGAGTATCCCCTCGCCTCAAAAGTATTTCTAATGCCACCATTAGGAAAACTTGAAGCATCAGGTTCCTGCTGTACAAGAAGTTTACCGGAAAATTCTTCCAATACCCCACCCTTACCGTCATGCTCAATAAAAGCATCATGCTTCTCTGCAGTACCGTCAGTCAGTGGGTGAAACCAGTGAGTGTAATGCCTTGCACCATTATCAATAGCCCAACGACGCATACCGTCAGCGACACTGTCGGCAAGTACTCTTGACAAAGGCTTTTTATGGTCAATAGCATAGACCAATCCATCAAAAGTGGCTTTAGGCAAATACTTATACATCGCCTTGCGGTTAAACACGTATTTACCATAATACTCATCAGGTCTTTCCTTGGGAATATCAACTTTGACCGCCTTCCTGTCAAATGCTTCCTCAACAACCTTAAACCTTAATTTTGACATAACAATTAATACCTATTATTATATTAAGAAAAAACGCGCTACGTCAGCAAGTTAAGCCTAAAGTAGTGCGTAAAAATATTCAGCGTAAAACTCAGCAGCACACACTTAAGCGTGCCGGAGATAAAAAGTTCATAATCGCAGTAATAGTTGTCCATTTGCTATAACTACATTCTATGCATTCCGAGCAATAAACCGGGAATTCAAGCGTAAAAACGACTAATCCCGAGCATATCACCGTATCATTTTTATAGCGCAAATTTAGTCAAATTTGACGATATTCAAAACATCATCATAAAAAAATTGCTATCTTTGTGCTTGTTTTGTCTTAAAAACGTCAAATTTAACACATCGACAATCCCCAAGTAATGAATAATAAACAATTTATATCATCTCTTTCAGAAAAAATCGGAATCCCCACATCTGATACAAACACGGCTGTAGAAACATTCTGCAATGTTATCACCCAAAATCTTAAAAGCCTTGATGCTGTAGCACTTCCTACATTCGGACGATTTGATGCTATAAAAGAAGATGAAAAAGTAAGTCGCGACTTATCCACAGGCAAACGAATCCTGTTACCACCCGTGATAAGCGTAGCATTTACTCCGGCATCAACATTTGTAAAATCACTTGAAAAAACCGATTTATGAAAGATACAATCAATCTCACAGCTCTGATACATCAATTACAGAGCAAATTCAATGCAAACGTTAATCCGAAACATTTCATTGACGCATTTACCGCCACTATTCTTGAAGGTCTCGCAAAAGACGGCAACGTCACTATTAAAGGTTTCGGAAAATTCATAATACTGCCTCGCAACAACGAAGGTGGCAAATCACATATATCTAAAGACGATATTCGCTTTATCCCGGACAATGAACTTGCCGAGACTATTAACCAGCCTTTCGCATTTTTTGATGCCGTAGAACTTGACGATGACGTCACTGATGAAGTATTGGAAAATACTGAAACAATCAATAAACCTGCTGAGGAAAAGACCGAGGCTGCCAATGAAGCAGAGAACAGTGACGACTCAGTACAAGATACGAATACTTCAGAAGATAACTTGACAACTGTAACCGATACTACCGAAGAAGTAAGTATAAGTGAAGAGCCGGTTGACGGTGAAAATATAGTTATTACGAAAACTGTTAATCCGACTGAAACAAATACCGAAACAGAGATTATAATAGAAGCGGAAAAAGGAGATACATCTACCGGCATCAATCCTCAACAAAACACTTCTGCAACCACAACGGAAGTCAGCACTTCTGAAAAAGAACCTGAAAACAACACTGCCGAGACAGTTAACACAGGTAATGAAGACATTACATCATACGAAAGTGAGGAAGAACATAGCAGCGATAAGTCCTGGATATGGCTTATAGTATTCTTCATTATCGGCTTGACAATAGGCTGGTCCGTGCCTACATTTATCACAAGCAGCACACCTGAAGAAATAATTCTGCACGACACTATCTACATAGAAAAAACTGTCAAACAGGAAGTTGCAAAAGACTCCGCAAAAGTAGAAAATCCTGTGGCACAACAGCAAAAAGTAGTGACCGACACTGTGAGAGCTAACAGATTTCTCACCCAAATGGCACGAAAATACTACGGCAATCCGGAGTTCTGGGCATACATTTACATAGAAAATCAAGACAAACTAAAGAATCCGAACACCATAGCACCGGGAACGGTAGTAGTTATCCCGCCTGCTGAAAAATACGGAATAGATTCAAAATCAAAAGAATCCGTAAACGCTGCAACCAGGAAGTGCATAGAGATTCTAAACAAATACGAAAAAAAGTGATATATACAATCTATTAACGATAAATAGTTAAAATTAACATTTCGTTTTAGTAATTGATTATTATTGTCATTATCTTTGCATAAAAGAAAGAGACAGAAAAACTAACACATACAGACTAAAAGTTTAAATCATACTATATTATGAACGAGAACGTAGATATTCGTAAATTAAATGATTTAGTTGCTTCAAAAAGCAATTTTGTCAACCTTATCAACCAAGGAATGGAGCAAACCATAGTTGGTCAGCGCCACCTTACCGAATCACTCCTGATTGCTTTGCTAAGCAATGGTCATATACTTCTTGAAGGTGTTCCGGGTCTTGCTAAAACATTAGCAATCAAGACACTTTCACAATTAATCGATGCAAAATACAGCCGTATCCAGTTTACACCGGACTTGCTTCCTGCCGACGTCGTAGGTACTATGATTTACAGCGTACAAAGGGAACAATTCCAAGTAAAGAAAGGACCAATCTTTGCGAACTTCGTACTTGCAGATGAAATTAACCGTGCTCCGGCAAAAGTACAGTCAGCACTACTTGAAGCAATGCAGGAACGCCAAGTGACTATCGGTGATTCAACATTCCGCCTCGACGAACCGTTCCTTGTAATGGCTACTCAGAACCCTATCGAGCAAGAAGGTACTTATCCGCTGCCTGAAGCGCAAGTTGACCGTTTCTTGATGAAGGTTGTAATCGGCTATCCTACCCGCGAAGAAGAAAAAGTTATTATCCGCCAAAACATAGCAAACGAAAAGAAAACCGTAAGAGCATTACTTCGCCCTGAAGAAATTCTTGAAGTGCAAAAAATTGCCGGACAAATTTACGTAGATGAAAAAATTGAAAGATATATCGTGGATATAGTGTTTGCTACTCGTTTCCCGGCAGAATACGGACTTAACGACCTTACAAACATCATCTCATTCGGTGCATCTCCACGTGCTTCAATAAACCTTGCCAAAGCAGCAAGAGCTTACGCCTTCCTCAGAGGTCGCGGCTACGTAGTGCCTGAAGATGTGAGAGCTGTGTGCCACGACGTGATGCGTCACCGTCTGGGATTAACTTACGAAGCAGAAGCAAACAACATCACAGCCGACGAAATCATCTCTAATATTCTCGATAAAATAGAAGTACCTTAATCCATAGATTTAAGATTAAATACAAACACTTTATTTGCAAGCACAGCCTTGACAAAACGTAAAAAAAGTGATTACGCACCACGCAAAGCGGTGATTTGAAATTAATACTTATCTATATGGACGCTAATGAGTTACTACGTAAGGTCCGCAAGATAGAAATAAAGACTCGCGGACTTTCACAAAATATCTTTGCCGGAGAATACCACTCTGCTTTTAAAGGTAGAGGTATGATTTTTTCCGAAGTCAGAGAGTACCAGTACGGCGATGACATTCGCGATATTGACTGGAACGTCACTGCTCGACATAATAAACTTTACGTCAAAGTTTACGAAGAAGAACGAGAAATGACGGTTATGCTACTTGTGGATTTATCTGCGAGCCGCTTATTTGGTGCCGTTGGTCAGGATAAGAGAGAAATTATGGCTGAAATAGCAGCGACACTATCATTCTCCGCAATTCAGAATAACGACAAGATAGGCGTAATATTTTTCACGGACAAAATTGAAAAATTTATTCCGCCAAAAAAAGGTAAAAAGCATATTCTGTTCATAATCCGTGAATTACTGAACTATGAACCGGAAAATAAAGGCACTGATATAGGTCAAGCATTGCGATTCTTTACAGATGCAATGAAAAAGCGTTGCACCGCCTTCTTGATGTCTGACTTCATCACGGAGCAAGACTTTACGAAAGAATTGTCGATAGCAAGCAACCGACATGACCTTATAGCCGTACAAGTTTACGACAAACGTGATGCCAAACTTCCTGACGTAGGTTTTATGCGAGTTAAAGACCTTGAGACCGGTAAAGACCGTTGGATTGACACATCATCGAAAAACACAAGAAGCACTTACGACAAATGGTGGTACGAATGTCAACAAAAAAATCAAGTCGCACTGAACCGTTTTAAGATAGACTTGGCTTCCATTCCTACCGATGAAGATTATGTAAAAGTGCTTATGGGGTTATTTAAACGTAGAGGAGTAAAGTAAGAATATGAAAAGTAAACGACTAATATACTCTGTTTTGCTGTTTTTTTTCTGCATCAACATTACTTACGGTGCAAAAATAACGGCGGCACTTGATTCAGTCACTTTGCTGATGGGTAAAAAGGCTGCTATACACATCGAAGTGGTAGAGCCTGAAAATTCGGCAGGCAGACTTGTACTTAATCCTGAAGACCACATTATCCCTGAAATAGAAATTTCGGATATTATTACTCTGGACTCAGCAAATATAGGAAATTCCCTGCGACAAATAAAAAAAGATATTATCATACAATCTTTTGACTCCGGAGAATACATTATTCCGGCTATAAAATACCTCATAGGCAAAGACACTATCAAGTCAAATGAACTCGCAATAAAGGTAATGCCGGTGAACGTTTCACACTTGAAAACCATAAATTCTAATGCCGATGTTGAAGATTATGAATCCAAGTGGTACGACTTTCTGCCGGATTTTATCGTAGACTATTGGGGGTGGCTGATAATAATCCTGTTACTTCTCGGCAC
>JALEMF010000025.1 GCA_022768005.1 Bacteroidales bacterium
ACTTCTATTGTTTGGACCTTATACGAATGTATGCCATTATTTTCTTCCAAATTCTGATTTTCACGCATAAGTGTCATTACACGATATTGCTTACCGTCAATAGTTACTGCCCCATAGAATCTATGCATAAGTGTATTGGAATTGATTTCATTTCCACGTACGCCATTTTCATCTTTTGTGTAATCCGGGTGTTCTTCTACTTCAATGCTATTGTTTATTATTTCGTCTAAATGGTCTGCCAATGCCAAATGTGAACCTTTGTTTACGCTCTTACTTTGATGTGTAGGACTTAAACATATTTGTATTGCCGTTTTAGATATTTCATAGTCAAACGAAGTGCCATAGTTATTATAATGCAGAATTTTTGGTTCTCCGTCAGGCACATATTTAGCCTTAGCAGACTCTATTGCTTGTTCGGTTGCCTCCTTTATTGTGCCTTTGTATGAGTGCTTTGGTACTTCAACAACCTTCACCTCTGCTTCATTGAGCCCCGGCATAACAATTCCACGGTTCTCAACAGCGGTCCTTTGGCGTTCTGCAAATGTTTGAGCACTATCTCCCATTCTGTAATGCAAATTCCCTTCTCCTTTCTTCACCTTCATCGAGTCAACACCGTTAAGCATATCGGAGAGCACTCGGTCTGCCACTTCTTCTGCCACTTGTGAAGTGAATATGGAGTAACTCGCACACGCCTTTCCAGAATGTACTAAGTGCCTTGCGTACTCGTTCTATCGCACTGATTGCAGATGCTTTTGCCGATACGCCTTTCTCTTTCATCGCTTCTTGCTGTGCTTGTCTTAGGCGTTCCGCTCCTCGCTTACCGCTGAAATGTGCAAGTACTTCATCGGCTATCTCATCATCGGTTTTCAATTCAGGATACTTCTTGCGGATTTCTTCCCATAACGGACTATCCTTCATCAGTTTAACAACATTGCTCCACTCCTTTGGATTAACGTCTCTGAACATTGATGCCCAAAGGTGTGAATACTCGTGTATCGGTGTATCTGCTTTCGCTATTCTCGGGTCAACATAGATTTTGCCGCCTACGGTAAAACCGTATGCCTTACCGTTCTTTGTCTTAAAGAAACGCACCTTATCCGTTATCTTCGCATCTTCTTCCTTGAATATCACGTAGTTTCTCGCTCCGTCTGCTCGTCCGCCTCGCATAAAGTCTGCCGGGTAAGATATGCCCTGCATTCCTAACTCTGACAATACAAGACTTGCCTTCTTATCACTGCCTAATGCGTATTCAACTGCTTTATAGACGTTTTCTCCGTTTTGACCATACTCTGCCAAATCAGGATTATCAGTGCCGTACGCTATCTGTTTATCAAATTCCTCCGCCACTTCTTCGCTACAATGTTCACGTACATAGTTTCGTATCTTTTCCACTGTCTCTGACGGTGTCTGTGATTCCCAATGGAGAAAGTTTTTACCATTGTCGTCAGGTATTTCTACGGTGTAAAGAATACTTTTGTGTCCTTCTGTCTCTTTATCATACGCTGCTTGTGCTTCACTGACTTTTTGCTTGGTTTCTTGCAGTTTCTGCTCAAAGTGCTCTATATCGGCTTCATTCCTCTTGGCACTTTCTTCTGCAATTTTCCACTGTCTTTCTGCTCTATCTAAATCATTATCAAATACGAAATTATCATATTCAATAGACTTTTCGCCATATTCAGACTTTATTTGCTCTGCTTGTGCTTTAAGGTTCTCGTACTCTTGCTTCTTAGCCTCTGCAAAATTCTTACTGTCTAACAATTCTGCTTTTGCATCAACAAGTGATTTTTCATACATACGTTCTTCACGCATTGCTTCTTTAAGGGCTCTCTTCTGAGGATACTTTTCCATTTTCCTTGCATATCCTTCACCGATACCCTTAACCTCCGTCAGATAAGTACCCCAACCGAATGCCTGAGCACCTTCGCCCTCGCCGATATGACTATGGTCAAACTCATCAAAGTCTGCACCGCTACCGTGGTAAACCTTATTTTCCTTGACGTCGTTATCCTCTGCCATAGCAAGCACTCGTTCTCCATCTTCAACGTCTGTCACTACATCAATACCGGACTCCTTTAACTGCTCGTTCAGTGCATCACGGAGTGCCACTTCTTCCTCGCTTACTTCCTCAAGTCCTTCAGTAGCTCGGTGTTCGTTGATTTTATCTATCGGTTTTTTGTCATTTTTTCTGCACCCTCTTGCAAAGTTTCAGACTTGTTTGTACCTTTGTCGGCAGATAACTCTTGAGCATCTGGATATTGGCGGAAATTGGGTCCGCTAAGAAGTGACTTTTGTTCAGGAGTTATTTTTTTATCCTCGTATATAATTGTTTCCTTCTTTGTAAGACCACCTTTCGTGTTTTTCCCAAATACCGTGGATATAGAGTTTACTTCCAAATCTCGTCCTGCATTTTTCACATCAACGCCAACAACAATATGTTCACCTTTGCTATTACGTAATGTTGTATAGATACGGTATGCTTTATCCTTATCGCTTAATTTAGTTATAGCAAAAGGAGCTTTAAGTGCATCGGGAAGTTTTTCCCATTCTTCTTCTGACAAATAATGAGAATTATCCTTATCCAAATGCCTTGAAATAACACCATACCGAATCGTAAATCTATCACCGCTAAGTCCTAATTTTTTCATAAAGTCCGGCGTTTCCTCCACGACAAAATGTTTATGCCCATACAATTTTGATGCAAACTCTTTCCCTTTTGCATACAACGTTTTCACGGCATCTAACAAGTTAGGACTTCTCTCTTGCTTATCCTCTACTTGTGCTTCAATTCCTTCACCTTCTGCGCTGCCCTCGCCAGCATCAGGAGTTTGTTCATCTCCGCTTCCTTGTTCTTGTTCTTTTGACTTTGCAACACGCTGTTTGCGGTCCGCTAAATTGTTACAAAAAATAAAAGGTTGGGGTCCGAAATCAGACTCCAACCTTTTGATAATAGTTATTATATATTTATTTTGTTCTATATAATATCAATGCAGAATATGGTTCTACCGTAATTTTACCACCATTCGTGTCGCCCAAACCATCTTGATTCAAGTTTCCGTCTTGTGCAACAATAGTCCAATTACCTTTTTTTACTTTAACAACTTTTGTTTCTGCAGAACCATTAAATACTAACTTAATTTCTTTCCATTCATCACCATTAGCATTATTGCAAATTGAATACGAAATAAGGTTTGACTCTTTGACGTTATCAAAAACAATGTTTTTTGCAATTTCTTCAGCGGTTGTCATTCTGAAAGCCGGGTGAGAACGACGCAAGCGAATAAGTTGCTTATAGTACTCGAATTGATTAGCATTTTCCGCTTTAAGTGTCCAGTCAATAGCATTTATTGAATCCGGTGACTTATAAGAGTTGTGAACTCCCTTTTTGTCACGAAAAACTTCTTCGCCGGCAAACATAAACGGAGTACCTTGAGATGTAAACACGATTGTCTGAGCAAGTCTTGCAGCTCTCATACGAGTTTCCTTGTCAGCACCTGTCATGGATTTTGCCAATTTATCTGTTAGCGTCAAATCGTCATGGCAAGAAACGTAATTAATAATCTGCTTGGGAGATGTTGCGTAGGCGAATTTTGAATTGTTACCTTTTGAATAATCCACTTGAGGGTGTGCTGTTGATGCAACAATCCCTATTTTAACGGTTTCTTCATTACCCGGCTTACCAGTAGCAAAACCGCAATCAGCAGCGTTGCTGTAATGTCCTTTAATAGCATCGCGAAGATCATCGCTGAATACGGCTATTCCGGTCATTTTTGCAACATTTTCTTTTAAGGCTCTTCTCTCTACAGGTAATGGAGAATCACCGGCAGTCCAACCTTCGCCATAGACGAAAATTGATGGATTTATTTCTTTCAGTTCCGCAGCAACTCGCGTCATAGTTTCAGTGTCATGTATAGCCATCAAGTCAAAACGGAAACCGTCAATATGGTATTCCTTTGCCCAATATTTAACGGAATTTACTATAAAGTTTTGCATCTGAGCTCTGTCAGAAGCCGTTTCATTACCACAACCGGAAGCGTCGCTATAAGTTCCGTCTGCACGATGTCGATAGTAATACCCCGGAGATGTCAGTGTAAAATTGGAGTCATCAATACCTGCAGTGTGGTTATAGACAACGTCCATAATAACACCTATACCGGCTTCGTGAAGTGACTTAATCATCTCTTTCATTTCTCTGATTCGACTGTATGGATCAGCAGGATTAGTTGAATATGAACCCTCAGGGGTGTTGTAGTTGTAAGGATCATATCCCCAATTATATTGATTTGACAACAGGTTCATTTCATCTACGCTGTTGTAATCGTATGACGGAAGAATGTGTACGTGAGTCACGCCGAGTTCTTTAAGGTGCTCTATGCCTGTTGCAAGTCCTTGAGGAGAACGAGTATCTTGTTCTGTTAAAGCCAAGAACTTACCCTTATTGACAATTCCGCTTGACGGGTGTACTGAAAAGTCGCGGTGATGCATTTCGTAAATTATAACATCTGTGATGCTATTAATTTTTGGTCCGTGATCGTTTACCCAATTTTCAGGATTAGTTTTTGAAAAATCAATAATGGCAGCTCGGTGTCCGTTAGGACCTACAGCCTTTGCCCATACACCGGGAGTTTCATCAAGCCACTTACCGTTAAACTTTACTCGGAAAGTGTAATAGCAATCTTGAAGATTAGAAGTATCTGATACTCTCCAAACACCTTTTTCAGTACGATTCAGTTGTAAAACTTTTAGCGGTTCCGCAATATTGAAATTGCGATAGATACGCACTTGCACTGAATCTGCACCCGGCGACCATAAATTGAAATGATTGCCGTCAGCATCATAAGTGTACTCCAAGTCTGTTTCATTGTAAGAAGGATAGGCATTAAGCGCAGCGTCATCAGGCTGTGCTAAAAGAGTAGCAGGACATGATAAAATAGCACCTCCTAACAGTGCCGGTAAGCAAAATTTTGTGATTTTATTATTCATTGGTATTAAAATGTTATGTATGATACAATAATAAATAATACAAAAGTACCAATAATTCGCTAAATGAACAAATATTACAGTTTTATTGATAAAAATAGGCAGACAAAATAATTTGAAAACAAGTCTCTTAATAACAGATAATTAAAATATAAAAACATAACTTAAACCGTCCTGAGAATTAAACAAATTTATTTTTAGTAATTTCTCCACGTAAATATCCGAAGGAGTAAAAAATAGTGCAAATCCAGGATAATAATTCATTTTTACAAATTTACATAATGACATTTTTTCTATTTGGTAAATTAAATTTAGCCGAATTTAATTAATCAAACGGTCGAAAGAAATTGCTGTAATTTATTTTATCGAACAACTCTTTTATAATGCAAACTCAAGTTTACAATGCAATAAATCAAACTTAAAATTTCAATCATAAATAAACACTTTTTTATAATCTTGTTATATGGTTGAATATCAATGTATTATAATAATTACCTGCCTTACAAGTTTAACTATTCATCGTAACAACGCCACAATCTACAACACAACATACACTATATATCAACCGTTTAATATACAAATAAATACCAATCATAGTTAAACCATCAATACAAGCTAATTAAAAGCACCATACACCGCATTTAATTTTGTAAATCCTCAAGAAATTAGAATTTTAAACACTTGAAATTTGCAGTTTACGAAATAATATTTTAAATTTGCAATATCTAATTTAAAATCGCAAACAGATGGATTTAGTTGACAGACTCAATTTTTTTATAAAATCAGAGGGAATTTCACCGTCGGTATTAGCTGACTCATGTGATATTCCCCGCCCAACAGTATCACAACTCCTCAACGGAAGAAACAAAAAGATCAGCGATGATATTATTGGTCGCATACATAAAGTGTTCCCAAAACTTTCAATCTTATGGTTGATGTTTGGCGAGGGCGAAATGACGCAAAAAGGAAATGACAATTCAGGTTCAAACTCAGAGTCACCCCTTTCACAACCTTCAAGCGCCACTGACAACAATACTCAGCAAGCTTCGGCTATTGATTCTAATTATCGTGATATAACTGAGTTTATGAATATCGTTTCAAAAAACAATTCAGAAATTCAGGCAGAGAATAACGAAACTCAATCCAATCCCCCTATTACATCAGATAATCACAAAAAAATCACGAACATAGTAGTTTTTTATAGCGATAACAGCTTCCAATCTTTCTCGCCTTCAAGATAAACTAAGCCAATCTTGGGCTATATATGTAATCTTATACACCTAATTCTAAATAAAACAATTTAAAAAACGAAAATATATCTATTGGAACGAGAAAAAACTCGTAACTTTGTAATTCCAATAGTTAAATTTAAGTTTTTATTATGGGGCTAAACCTGAAATTATTCACTACATTCTTTAAAATAGGAATGTTTACATTTGGAGGTGGTTGGGCTATGATCTCAATAGTACAACGTGAAGTTGTAGATAAGAATAAATGGCTTACGAATGATGAATTCCTTGACCTTATCACAGTCACCCAATCACTTCCCGGAATATTGGCAGTAAATATGTCCGTGGTCATAGGCGATAGGCTTTCCAAGATGAAAGG
>JALEMF010000040.1 GCA_022768005.1 Bacteroidales bacterium
CACGGCTCTTTTACTTAAAAAATACAGGGAATAATAAAACAATCCCTCTGTTGTATGTTTTCAACGTGCACTGATGACGAGATATTCTGTTATGTAAAAATATTCTGATATCATTAAAATAAGTTACTGCCCGAATCAAAAAAAATTACTAATAAAACGATTTCTAAAAACTACAACAACAACAAATAATTGTTTTATAAAAGCGTGATGTACTTAAGTGCAAAGATGATAACTATATCTTAAGTACTTGAAAATACGAGCAGTAACTTATCATTGTTAAACTCTAAAAACTACAAAATATCTATATTCGGGTTAATCTATGCGGCCGTTAGTGAGCTTGCTGAAAAGTTCTACTACTGCCCAGATTATTATTAATACTACCATAATGATTTTGTGGTGTTTGTGTAGGTTGAAAAATGTGTGTGATCGTAATACATGAGTATGCTTAATAACTCCTGTGTCGATTTGTTTTGCAGCTTTCCGCATATAGTACGATTGCTGTAAGGTTCGTGCGTTTTTCTTTTTCGTACTGTCTGCTTATGAATTTATATACACACAAATAGTAAGACTTTACAAGTATTGCTTCTGAAAGTCTTTCCAACACAAATTCAATCCTTCTCAAGGATTTGATGATGTTTTGAACTTTGCTGACCGAAATTGTTCTTAATGCAAGAACAAATTCATTAGTTATATTTCTTTTCATAACCGTATTAATTTATAAAACTCAGTATGTGGTAAATACCACATTTATTTCGGTCGCCAAATGTGTATGTATTAAGCATTTGGAAGTTCAAGATATCGTAAATTCCACCTTCACAGGCTATATTTTAGTCATAGTCAAAGTGCTTTCTCTGCCAATGACTTTGCAAAGTTACAAAATTTATTCCTTAGATAGAGCATTTTAATCTAAAATATTTTCTACCTTAAATGAAAGAGCCTTGTAGTGTAACATTTGTAATGGTAAAAATCGATGTTACATTCTTAACTTAGGTGATAATATCCGAAAAAATGGTATTGGTGTGTGCTTATTTTCTTATAGGTGGCGGAACAACAGCATCGTATTTCTATAGCACGCAAAAAAAAGACTGCGTTAAAAACTAACGTAGTCTTCTTTTTTGTAGCGAATTCGGGATTCGAACCCGAGTCTCCGCCGTGAGAGGGCGGCGTGCTAGGCCTCTACACTAAATCGCCGAGCATATCGTTTTCGCTTTTGTGAGTGCAAAGTTAATCGTTTTTTTTGAATTGGCAATACTGTTTGCTTGATTTTTTTGAATAAAAAAACAGATGCGCTGCGATTAGCACATCTGTTCGGTGTATTGTGTTTGAATTAACTCAAAATTATTTCTTGCGACGGTCACCGTAACGGCTCATAAACTTATCAACACGACCGGCAGTATCCACCAATTTTTGCTTACCTGTGTAGAATGGGTGAGAAGAACTTGTGATTTCAAGTTTTACTAATGGGTAAGTAACGCCATCGATTTCAATTGTTTCTTTAGCAGCGATAGTAGAACGAGTGATGAAGATTTCGTCGTTTGACATATCTTTGAATACTACTTCGCGATAGTTTGAAGGATGAATGTCTTTTTTCATTTTATGATATATCTTATTATTAATCAAATAGTTAACATTGCGCTGGTAGGGCGCTTCTGTCGTAATGGCTTGCAAATTTACGCATAAATTGCGAAATAACAAAACTTTACGAAAAATTTTTATTAATTTTGCATAGTTTTATCCCTGTGCGTAATTTCGTCAGAAATGGTACTTAGATTTATTATTTATGAAAAAAATTTTATCAATATTTTTATTAGCGAGTGTTGCGGTATTTTCTGCGATTGCACAGACCGGACCTATCGTAAAGACTGCTTACGGTAAACTCAGAGGAGTTGAGGAAGATGGTATTAAAGTTTTTAAGGGAGTCCCTTTTGCTCAGCCCCCTGTGGGTGAATTGAGGTGGAAAGCTCCACAACCACTGAAACCATGGAAAGGAATCAGGGCAGCCGTAGAGTTTGGTCCCAACCCTATGCAGCAGAACTTGTTCGGCGACATGATGTTTTCAACGGATAAGATGAGTGAAGACTGCTTGTACCTTAATATATGGACTCCTACCAAGACGTACAATGAAAAATTGCCTGTATTCATTTACTTTAACGGCGGCGGCTTTTTATGCGGTAGCGGTAGCGAACCGCGATATGCCGGAATGACTTATGCCAAAAATGGTGTCATCGCTATCACTACAAACTATCGTGAAGGTATTTTCGGCTTTTTTGCACATAAAGAATTATCTGCAGAAACGGATTACCATGGTTCCGGTAACTATGGCTTTATGGATCAGGTAGCGGCGATAAAGTGGGTTAAAGAAAATATTGCCGCCTTTGGTGGTGATCCTGACAGAATAACGATAATGGGCGAATCTGCAGGATCATATTCAGTAAGTGCATTAATGGCATCTCCGCTAAGTAGAGATCTTATCAATCAGGCAATGGGCTCAAGCGGCTCTGCTCTTTCCGAGCCTTGGATTAGTTTGGAGCAAGCGGAAAAAGAAGGTGTTATATTTATGAGTAGATTACATGGACACAATATTTCTCACCTTCGTACTATTCCTGCTGAGGAAATACTTGCAAATGCAAAAATGACCGAAGTGCCTCATTACAACATTGACGGGTACTTTATGCCGTGTCAGCCTGTTGAGATATATAAAGCGGGGCAACAGGCACAAGTTCCCTGCTTTATAGGTGGAAATAATGCTGAAATGGCTATGAATGTATATATGAATAAGGAAAATAAGCATGGTTACTTTTTAGACGCTATAATGGCCGCTACCAAATGGACCGGCCCCGGATATGTAGATGCTCAACTTGAAATTGTGGATAAGTATGGCATATCTCTTTACCGAGATGGATTGGAGGATACTTACGAGTTGTCCAGTGACTTGTTTATAGGATACTCTACATGGAAGTGGATAAACTTACAATCATCAACAAGTTCTGCGCCTGTATACAGATATCTATATTGCCACCCGCGTCCGCCTATGGTTAATGAAGGATTAGAAGCTGGTCTTGCCGGTGGTGTTAAGGAAAAGGATTCATCTGATAAATTAACACAAAAGCCATTGGGCGCAGTTCACTCGGCGGATATAGAGTATCAAATGGGAAACTTGGATACTAACAAGGTATTTGCATGGACTAAAGATGATTATGCAGTGTCTGAAACTTTTATGAAGTTTTCCTTGAACTTTATTAAGACGGGAAATCCTAATGGCACAGGTCTGCCTCAATGGAAGCCTGTTAATGGTGAGTTAACTCCTCCGATAATGATAATTGACCTTAAAAGTTATCTTGAAATCAGTCCATACATTGAGGAACGATATCAACTCCTTGATAAGACGAAAAATAATAAACAGAAATAATTTAAGAAAATAAGCGAGGCTGTGAAAAATAATTAGTAATTTTGCACTATAATAACATAAACTTTATAAAATCAAGTAAAATGAGATTAATAATTGAACCTGATTACGAAAACGTATCACGTTGGGCTGCAAATTATGTAGCAGCACGCATTAATGAGGCTAAACCTACGGCAGAACACCCTTTTGTACTCGGTTGTCCTACCGGTAGTTCACCTCTTGGCATGTACCGTGAACTTATCCGCTTGAACAAAGCAGGAAAAGTTTCATTCAAGAACGTTGTTACATTCAACATGGACGAATACTGCGGCATACCGCGTGACCACGAACAGAGTTACTACACATTTATGTGGACAAACTTCTTCAATCAAATAGATATACTTCCCGAAAACGTTAACATTCTTAATGGTAACGCAGAGAATCCACTTGAAGAATGTCGCAGATATGAAGAAAAAATAGCTTCTTACGGCGGTATTGACTTATTCCTCGGAGGTGTTGGTCCTGACGGTCACATAGCATTTAATGAACCGGGTTCTTCATTGACTTCAAGAACACGAATGAAAACCCTTACTCAGGATACAATCATTGCAAACTCTCGTTTCTTCAACAATGATGTAAACCTCGTACCTAAAACAGCCCTTACAGTAGGTGTAGGCACTATAATGTCTGCAAAGAGTGTTCTTCTCATCGTGAACGGTTACAATAAAGCACGTGCTCTCCAGCACGGTGTAGAAGGCGGTATCTCACAGATGTGGACTATCTCTGCTCTTCAGCTTCACCAAAAAGCACTTATCGTTGCTGACGAAAATGCTTGTATGGACCTTAAAGTTTCCACTTACAAGTATTTCAAAGACATCGAAAAAGCAAACCTTGACCCTGAGACTCAACTCTAAACAACTATTTTTTAACTCATAGAAAAACGGGTTGCACTTCTAATCAGTGTAGCCCGTTCTTTTTTGTAATTATTGGGTGTGCATCTCTGACAATCCCGGGGTTGTGTATTCTTTGTTATAGTTTATATATGCAAACAACGATGTTTACATATTTTCATCTACACCTCGCTTGAAAGTTGTGATAGTGTGTGTTCAAGTTCGGTAGAAGTTAGTTTTGTGTGGAGTGCTCCTTTGTGTGCTACGGAGATGTAGCCTGTTTCTTCGGAAACGACGATTGCTACGGCATCGGTGTCTTGTGCAATTCCGAGTGCCGAGCGGTGACGCAATCCGAGTGAGCGAGGAATAGTGGTGTCATGGCTTACAGGTAAGATGCAGCCGGCGGACTTTATAAGGTTGTCTGCGATAATGACAGCACCGTCATGAAGTGGAGAATTTTTGAAAAAAATATTTTCAAGCAGTCGTGAATTGATGTTAGCATTGATTATATCTCCTGTTTTCTCATAGTTGTCAAGCGGCACATCTTGTTGAACTACGATTAATGCACCAGTCTTGCTGCGAGCGAGGTTCATACAGGCATAGACGATAGGCATAACCCACTTTTCAGATGACTCTTCATTGTTCGGCTTGCGATGTTTTAATATGTTTTTAAGAAACTGCCACCGCTTGTGTGAACCGATAGCCACGAGGAAACGTTTTATTTGGTCTTGAAAGAGAATTACTAAAATCAGGAGTCCGATGCTCATAAATTTGTCAAGAATCGAACCTATCAGTCGCATTTCCAGTATTTCAGATGTGACTACCCATACTACGATGAATGACAGCACTCCGACAAAGATGTTCAGTGTACCTGATTCCTTCATTATTTTGTATAGGTAATATAGCAGCGTGGCTACAAGGAGAATGTCTATAATGTCTTTTATTCCAATATGTTCCATAGCGATATTGTGTTGAAGGTGTTATAATGATGAATACGTTTTGCAGCACAGTTTTACTGCTTCTACGGCAGGTTTTACGTCGTGGACGCGAAGTATTTCGCAGCCGTGCAAGAGTGCGAGAACGTTTATGACGGTAGTTCCGTTGAGTGCTTCTTCGGAATTTATATTCAGGTATTTGGTAATCATTGATTTGCGTGATACTCCTACGAGGACCGGACATTCGAGCGCTCGGAAGGCGTCAAGGTGTGCAAGCAGTTCATAGTTTTGGTCAAGAGTTTTGCTGAAGCCGAACCCCGGGTCAACTATGATGTCGTTTACGCCGAGCAGCGCAAGTTTGTTAACCTTTACCGCCAAGTCTCTCAGCACTTCGGCAGTGACGCCTGTTTCGCCATAGTCCGTAAGTTGTTGCATTGTGGAAGGAGTGCCTCGCATGTGCATCAGAATGTATGGAACATTCAGCATTGCCACTGTTTCGAACATTTTATCGTCAAGGTCGCCTCCTGAAATGTCATTAATGATATTTACCGAGAGGTCTTGAACAGCAGTGCGTGCTACATCAGCGCGGAACGTGTCAATAGATACGGAAATTTCGGGTGCAATTCTGCGTATTTCTTCCATACCCATTTCTATGCGTCTGAGTTCTTCAGCAGGAGAAACATTGTCAGCACCCGGACGAGAGGAGTAAGCACCGATATCAAGCATATCCGCCCCATCGGAAATGAGTTTTTCTACACGAGTTTTGACAGCGTCGCCGTTAAAAGTGCGAGAACCGCCGTAAAAAGAGTCCGGAGTAACGTTTACGATACCCATCACGGCAGGAGTATCGTACTTAATCAGTTTGCCGGAGATATTTAGTGAAAATGGATTGAAATTCATATTAATGGCTGTTTGTTTCTACAAAGATAATGATTTAAAGCGGCTTTCTGTCAAAGGCATCAATAAAACTTTCCGGGGTGGAGTTATATATTTTTATTCCTTTGTAGTCAGCGTATCTTTTTATCTGATGATAAGCCTTGAATGCAACGTAAAAGCTGTGGATTATTTGATGGAGTGGGTAAGATGTGTATTCGTTGTTGACGCGTGCTATTTCTTTTTTGTCGTCTTTGTAAAAGTGCGGTTGAATGGATACAACTTCATTATTCTCATTTACGGATATTGTTTTCATCCAGGAGTGGTCTGCTCCCACGATATAAATTTCCTTGAAGCCTTTGAAGATAGCTATCATTATCGATGCTATAAGTACGTTTCTTGGGCGAGGCATAGCCCTCTTGGCATTGAAAGCGGCATTTTGGAGCCACTGTGCACCGTCAATACCCACGAGGTTAAATCGCTCAACGGTGATATGCGGATTATTGAAATCTTTGATGTTTGCGCCGAAGGGGATAAAGAGTGTCATATCCCAGTCTGCCTCTGAAATATTTTCGTAAAGTGACTTAACTTTTTCATCGCCGGAGCAGTCAAAGAAATGCGGGTCGGCAAGAACGTAGAAATTCGGTTTGATGTCAAAAAATTCCGGAGTGTTAGCAGCGAAGTTAACAGCAAGCGTATTGCTGCTTTTCAGAATATCTGTATTGTCTGCCATAGTCTGCCTTAATGACGGTCCGTTACCCATTATTATCAATCGCTCTTTTCCGTCAACAGTCTTGAATGTAGAGCGGTGAGAAAGAAAAAAGATTTTACCGATAGCGGTAATGGTATCTACTAATTTCTGCAGGCTTGAAACTGTTTTATCAGAGTGAGTTTTCGTCATAATTATGAGTTTTTATATAGTCAATAACGGGTGTTGGGCGGTAGTTAATAGCAGATAGCAGTTTTTCCGAAGAAAATGTAAGGTTTCTCTTCTTGAAGTCATACATTTTGCTGCTCCAGCCTTTAATCCCGAGGATATTACCGGGAATGCGAATAAGTCTTGCTCTCTTGTCGCTGACGGTGAAGATACGTTTGTCGCCGATTCTCAGCGATAGTGCTTCAGCGAGGTCTTTTACCGGTGTGTTAGTGCCGTCGGTGAGGTTAAACGTACCTGTAACATCGTTGTTAACACACAGCAATATTGCTTCCGGAATGTGTGAGGCGTGGATAGTGCTGCAATGCCCGTCAGCGTTTTCTATGTGCATATATGTACCCTTATATATTTGCTGAGCCAATTCGATGCCGAGGTTATCCATAGCAGTACCTATGACGAGTTCAGGTAGTCGTAGGATAATGTTAGGTACTGCACTGAATACTTCAGAGAATAGTTTTTCCTTTTTAAGTATTTCCGAGTTCTCAATCACCGGTGTCTCCTCGTTGAAATTCACCCCCTCGGAAGCATCATATACGGCAGTAGATGATAAAGCCGCTGCGTAAACAATGCCTTTGGTGGAAATATTTCGGATAGAGTTTAAGTCGCAGACAATTGCGATGGCTTTTCCGGCAAAATCTGCCGGTAACTGCTCGTAGTACAGATTTCTTTCACTGATAAGCCCTTTATCGTCAATAAAGTATTTTTCGAGATACGGTACGGTAAATTTGCTTGCGCCGATTATCAGTAGTGAGTCAAAAGAAACGGAATTCATATCGTAATTAAAATTTAATCAATGAAAATAAGAGTGATATATATCTGCCGATTACTCCTGTCCATGAGACTTTGAATCCATTTTCCCGGAGTCCTCGGATTTTTTCTTTAGGATTGGTGAAAAGCCTGTTGTAAAAAGTTGTTGACATACCGCCGACAGTCATCTCCACCATTTCCACAGGAATGTATTTGTATTTAACATTTTCTTTCCCCAAGATGCGTACGATGTACTCAAAATCCGCAGCGGTGATATAGTTTTCCTTGTAAACGCCGAAGTTTTCGTAAACATTGCGTCTTAAGAAAAGAGAAGGGTGGGGCGGTGCAAAGAGGCATCTTAATTTATCGGGTGTAAAACCTTTGGCGGAATACGTCCTGATTCTTTTCCCGGAAGAAGGCTTGACGTAATACACATCACCGAATACAGCCATACGGGAATTGTCCTGAAATGCTATATCCACGAGTGTCAAAATGTCGATAGCTGCAAACTTGTCGTTTCCGTGGAGTAAACCGATGACGTCACCGGTAGCCTTTTTTATTCCGAAGTTTATGGCATTGTACACTCCGTTTGCAGGCAAGGAATAGTACTTTATGGTGTCACCGTATTCTGCGATTGCATTTTGTATGATGGTGTCGGAGCCGTCATTACTGCCGCCGTCAACGATGATGTATTCAATATCCTTATGGTATTGACCCATAACGGAGTCAATAGTGCCTTGGAGAAACTTTCCATTGTTAAGTGTAACAGTTATAATGGATATTTTCATACCGGTGTACTCGTTAAGTTATAGATTACGATTAATGTGGCTGCAATCAGTAGGCAGTAAGTGCCGAACCATATTCTGAAAGTCTTGGTAAAATATTTTTTTGCAGCCAAAACGTATGTGGCACATGGTATCAGCAGCGGTACTGCAGGTAATGCGTATCTTGACACGCTTCCGGCGAAGAGGTAAACCGGTACAAGCCAAAGAAGCAAGCCGATAAATGATATTGCTCTTAATGTTGCATCACAATCTTTTTTCCACGAGCAAAATACGAAGAAATAGGCTGTTAACCCGAACACCGCATACCACGGGTACGCAATGTGGCTGTACCACTGTGTGAGTCCGTAAATCATATCTCTGCCGTAATTCCACGGGAAGGGTGTAATGACTTGTACCGCTGCAGTTATGGGAGTGAGTAATATTTTTTTCCATACGGGATAGTCAAAGTATGGACCTATGATATTCCAAAAAGCATTGCGGGAATTATCGTCGGTGACAAAACTGTTCTCTATACCCGTGCTTGTGATTATGTTTAGTGCAATGTTTTCGTATATGAAGTAAAATCCAGCCCATACGGCAATTATGACAGCAAGCGACTCGGTGATTATTTTTTTATAGCCCTTATTGGAGAAATATGCAGCCGGAGTGATTACGAGCAGGTAAGGAAGCCAATGAAACCGTATAAGTCCTAATAGCAGTACTGCAGAAATAAGTTTTATCCGGCGAAATTTGTTGTCGTTCATCATAGCGCTTGCGTAACATACCAAGCTGAGTGTCACAAGGCTTTCTTTAAGCAGGAGAGTGGAATGATTCAGTAGATAGCAGACTGAGGCGCACAAGATAATGGCGATAGTGGGAGCAGATGGATGTTTTACAGTCTTGCTTGTGATATCTGCGGTAAGAAGGAGTGTGAGCAGAAATGCAAACTGATTGACAATCAGCAGCGGGGTGATTGTAACGCCCGTTATTTTCCATATAGCGAGGATAAAATAAGAGTATCCGAATTGGTAAGCCGGCTCCTGAGGGGTGATACCGTTTCTGAGTAGCAGAGCATTGTAGAAATATCTGTGCTGGTCAGTGTTGACGAGTTCAGGCAGAGACGTGTCAGTGGCGTATAATGTAGTGAAACCGTAAATATTTGCTACTATGCCTATTGAAGTAATAGTCATTACAGCCAACAGAGTGTACCACCCGGCTGCCGTTTTCCATTGACACTTGTTGTAAATAATCTCAATCACAATCCACACTCCGCAGAAAGTCAACAGCGTGGGGCAAATTTTCACTCCAGGCATCATTATCATAGCTGCGATGATAACTGTAATGGCTGAAATACGCGCAATTATATGTGAGTGATTAAGACTTTTCAATATGGAGAAATGAGGATAAGTTAAGGTGTAACCGAACTATTCACTGTCCTTAACAATGTATTGACTTTTATCTTTGTCAAACTTTTTGGAGGCAAGGTATTCATATATTTGAAGGCACGCTTTGGCATCAAGAGATGCGTAAGCTTGCTGAGATTCAGTCAGCACATCGGCTTCCCAGTTAGTGAGTCGTTGTCCTTTGCTGATACGTTTGCCGAAAAGGATAGCGTAAATTTTCTGCAAAGAATTATCGGCGATATCGAATTGTTTTACGTAGCCTTGAAGCTCGACGTAAGCAGCCGGTTCGAATTCACTTAACTTGTGTAGCGCTCGGAAGTCGTCGTGAATAGAGAGTCCAACCTTAAGTACGTTTTTACTTTCAAAAAACTTGCGGATAGAGTCCGTAAGTCCCGTCTTATTGATTCTGAAAAGAAAACATTCGTCATGAGTGGCAATTTGCAGTAAGCAAACTTTATGAACTTGTCCCTTCTTGAAAGTAGGTCTTGTCTCAGTGTCAAAGCCGACAATGCTCTGCGTCATAAGGTACTTTATCGCTTTATCAACGTCTTTGGGGTAGTTTATGACAACGGTGTGACCATCGTAAGCCATCACCGGCAAATTATTAATCTGTTCCTTAGAAATACTTATCATATATGCAAAGGTACGGATTTTATGCTTAAAAGCAATAGCCTGCGCTTATAAATAATGTGAAGTTATCTTATTCTTTCGGAATCACGGATAATCTTTTCATCGCGTTTGATGCCTTTTAAGGCAAGCATTGCTGCAATGAAAGCGATTACGGGGCAGGAGCAAGCCACTGCCGGTGTGCCGCAAACTTCTCCGCTGCAAAGGATAATAGCACCGGTGATGATTGATGCGAGTGTTATAACCATTGATGCGTAAACGGCGCTTTTCTGTTTCTTTGGATTCTTGAATAAGAAAATTGAAATGAAGAAAAGCACGGCTGCGAGTATTGTTACTATCATCAGCACAGTGTTGTCCGGAATATAGATAGAAATGTTTTCCGAGATGTCACCAAGTTTTGCTTGGCTGAAATATCCCATCAGAATTGCTGCTGCGAGCAAGTATAGCGATTGAATGCGTTGAATCATCATAGTTGTAAATCGTTTTATAGTTAGAAAAAGTCAGGACTTAATGATGTGTGACCCTTATATCTGCAAAGATAATAAAAATTTTTTAATTACGGGAGTGTCTATAAGTATATTCTGCAATGTTAAAAACTATTTTCGTAAGATAGTGCTCCGTAAAAATAAATTGCTTAACTTTGGAGAAAATTTTAAAGACAAAATTTACATACAATAATCAAAATGGCCCGTAAAGGTAAATTATATTTCAGGTATGGAACTATGGGGTCTGCAAAGACGGCTATGCTGCTTACAACGGCATATAACTTTGAAGAACGCCGTATGTCGTACATCTGTATGAAGCCGGTAATCGATAACCGTGAAAAGAAAAATGTGATACGTTCGCGTATCGGCATTGAAAGGGAGTGTGAGTGGATTTACAATGACACTGACCTGTATCAGTTCGCTGTAGATTTGTACAATAGAGAGAAAAAAATAGTAGATTGGTACCTTGTAGATGAGGCACAGTTCCTGACTGAAAAGCAAGTGGACCAGCTTTCAATGGTGGTTGACTATTTCGGCAGCAATGTGATATGCTACGGACTGCGTACGGACTTTAAGTCTCACTTGTTCGAAGGTTCTCGTCGCTTGTTTGAAATAGCGGATACTATTGATGAAATAAAATCAACATGTACGTGTGGAAATAAGACTATAATCAATGCACGTATTGATGCAAACGGTGACTTTGTGGAAGAAGGCGCTCAGGTGGAAATCGGCGGTGACGACAGGTATATTGCGGTGTGCAGAAAATGCTGGCGTAATAAGAAAATAGAGCAGGCGGAACGAGATATCCTCCCATATATGCCCGAAATTAATCTTAAGAAATAAAATATGATACTAATTGACTTAAAAGACCTTGAAAGATTTAAAAACCTTGATTCAAAATCTTTGATATATGAAGCGCTTAAATGGGTTGTCGCTCATGTTGACGAATCATTCGTGAAGGGAACCGTGATAATATGTGACGGTGCTGTGAAAGTGAATAAGGAAGAGGTCGCTATGATGCCGGCAGAAAAGAAAATGCTTGAGGCTCACAGAAGATTTATTGACATTCATATTCCGCTGACCGAAGATGAGTACATCGGTTGGTCACACACTTCGTATTTGAACAATCTTATTGAAAAGTACGATGAGGAAAAGGATATCGAATTCTACGGAGATGCTGCTCAAAATATTTTCCGTGTGTGTCGTCACCAAGCAGCCGTGTTTTTCCCGGAAGATGCTCATGCACCTAACATCGGCGTAGGAATACATCATAAATTATGTATCAAAATACCCGTAGAACCTTAAATATTTAAAAATAATATTATAAACTTTATCATAAACTTAGATAAGTCATTGAAAGTTTGTAATTTTGCAGTTTGAAAACAGTATAAAACAAATAAATCCATTTAAAAGACAATGGCACAACAAGAAGATGTATTTAAGAAAATCGTTTCACACGCCAAGGAATACGGTTTCGTCTTTCAATCAAGTGAAATATATGATGGTCTTGCCGCTGTATATGACTATGGTCAAAACGGTGTAGAACTTAAAAACAATATTAAGAGATATTGGTGGGACGCAATGACTCTTTTGCATGAAAATATTGTGGGTATTGACTCTGCAATTTTTATGCACCCTACTATCTGGAAAGCATCCGGTCACGTTGACGCTTTTAATGACCCGCTGATTGATAACCGTGACTCTAAAAAACGTTATCGTGCAGACGTCCTTATTGAAGACGCTATTGCTAAAATTGATGATAAGATTGAAACGGAAGTCGCTAAGGCAAAGAAGCGTTTCGGCGAATCCTTTGATGAAGCATTGTATCGTCAGACCAACCCGAGAGTGGTAGAGCATCAAAAACATCGTGATGAACTTCATCAGCGTTATTCCGATGCAATGAATGCCAATGACTTGAACGAACTTAAACAAATTATCCTTGATGAGGAAATCGTTTGTCCTATCAGTGGTACTCGAAATTGGACAGATGTCCGTCAGTTTAACTTGATGTTCAAGACTGAAATGGGTTCTACTGCCGACGGCTCTATGACTGTATATCTCCGTCCGGAAACTGCACAAGGTATTTTCGTAAACTACCTTAACGTACAGAAAACAGGTCGTATGCGTATTCCTTTCGGTATTGCGCAGATCGGTAAAGCGTTCAGAAATGAAATCGTTGCGCGCCAGTTTATCTTCCGTATGCGTGAATTCGAACAGATGGAGATGCAATTCTTCGTTCGTCCGGGTGAAGAACTTAAGTGGTTCGAAGAATGGAAGAAGACTCGCCTTAAATGGCACAAGGCTCTTGGCTTGGGTGATGAAAAATACCGTTACCATGACCACGAGAAACTTGCTCACTATGCAAACGCCGCTACGGACATAGAGTTCGAAATGCCGTTCGGATTCAAGGAAGTGGAAGGTATTCACTCCCGTACAAATTTTGACCTTTCTCAGCACGAAAAATTCTCAGGTAAGAAAATTCAATATTTTGACCCTGAACTGAATGAAAGTTATACACCGTACGTGATAGAAACTTCTATCGGAGTTGACCGTATGTTCTTGTCTGTTCTCTGCTCAAGTTATGAGGAACAAACTCTTGAAGGTGGTGACAGCCGTGTGGTATTGCATTTGCCCGCTGCTTTGGCACCTGTAAAGTGTGCTGTTATGCCGCTTGTGAAGAAAGACGGTCTTCCTGATAAGGCACGTGAAATCGTCAACGATCTTAAGTTCGATTTCGCTACTCACTACGATGAAAAAGACTCTATCGGTAAACGCTATCGTCGTCAAGATGCCATCGGTACTCCTTACTGTATCACAGTTGACCACCAAACTCTTGAAGATGACACAGTTACACTCCGTGAAAGAGATTCAATGCAGCAAACTCGTGTAAAGATTGCGGATCTCCACAAGCTTATCCACGATAATGTGTCTATCAATTCCCTGTTACGCAAACTATAATTCGAAAATACAATGAAAAAGTCTTCTATAATCCTGATTGTAGTAGTTGTCCTTGTCGCTGTTTTAGGTTTCCAAGGTTGCTCTACTTATAATGGTCTTGTATCTGCTGAGGAAGAGTTGAATAATAAGTGGGCAAACGTTGAGTCACAGTACCAAAGACGTCTTGACTTGATACCTAATCTCGTTAGTACAGTCAAGGGCTATGCCGCACACGAAAGCGAAACTCTTGAGGCGTTGACAAAGGCTCGCGCAGGACTTCAAGATGCTTATAACAGCGCTAATGGAGTTGATGCAGATAATGCAAATGGCTCAGATGGCTCTATGAAGCAATTCCAGCAGGCTCAACGTCAGCTTCAAAGTGCTCTCGGCATATATGTAAACGCTGTCCATGAGGCGTATCCTGATTTGAAGGCTAATGAGAATTTCCGTGACTTAATGGCACAGTTGGAGGGTACTGAAAACAGAATATCTACTGAACGTACACGCTACAATGAGGCTGTTAAGGAATATAATCTGAAAGTGCGTCGTTTCCCTGCTTCAATATTTGCATCAATGTTCGGCTTTGAGAAGAAGGTCGGATTTGAGGCTGAAGAAGGTGCGGAGAAAGCACCAAAAGTTGAATTTTAAGAATGAAAAAATTATTATTAATTCTTTTAGCAATTCCTGCTATAGTCTCTTTTATCTCTTGCTCGGAGAATGAAAAGACTACTTGGGAAAAATACAAGGCTTGGCGTGAGTCAAACGAGGCTTGGCTTATAGAGCAGTCGGCAAAGGAAGAGACTCCCGGTAAGGCGTACTATACGCGTATTGTGCCGCAATGGAATACTGGAGTGTATATCCTTATGCACCAATTCAATGACCCCGAGACAACGAAAAATAATCTGTCGCCTCTATCCACAAGCACTGTAGATGTGAAGTACCACGGACGTACTTACGATGATGTGCCTTTTGACTCTTCGTACTTAAGTACAAACCCGGCAGACAGTATTTTCCGTACTAAACTGTCTAATGTGGTGGAAGGTTGGAAAATAGCTTTGCAGTATATGCACGTAGGTGACTCCGTAGAGGTGATTATTCCTTACAATGTCGGCTATAATGCTACACCTATTGGTACTATAAAGCCGTATTCGAACCTTGTTTTCGGCATTAAACTTGTGGATATTTATTCTTACGAGAAGTAAGATTCCATAAAGAATGTACGTCAAAGAATTATTCAGGAGTATCCGCACGAGGCTTTCTGCTAAGTTCGGTGAGGCTGAGGCTAAGGAAATGGCGTGTGTCATTTTTGAAAACCTCAAGGGGTGGAATATGACTGATATTCTTGTAAAAGGTGATGACGAAATTTCTGATTACATTGTCGGCAAGGCTGATAATGTAATTGACAGATTGATAAATAAAGATGAGCCTATCCAATATATTTTCGGGTGGGCTCATTTTTATGGTATGCTCTTGAAAGTGAATAAGTTTACTCTTATTCCACGACAGGAGACGGCGCAACTGGTGGATATTATTGTAGATGAAAATCGTGACAGGCGGGACTTGAAAGTGCTTGATGTATGCACCGGTTCGGGCTGTATCGCTGTTGCTCTGAGCAGAAACCTGAAGTTTGCAGATGTTACCGGAATAGATATTTCAAGCGAGGCTCTTGAGGTTGCAATGGAGAATGCAAAAACTCTTAAATGTGATATAGACTTTGTTTGCGATGATATATTCACGATTGAAAATCCGTCATCTCCGTGTTATGATATAATTGTGAGCAATCCACCGTATATTGCAGAGTTTGAAGCAAAAAAAATGGCTGCCAATGTGCTTGACTATGAGCCGCATATAGCACTGTTTGTGCCTGATAATGACCCTTTGAAGTTCTATCGACGCATTGCGGAGTACGCAAATGCTGCTTTATGCTCAGACGGAGAATTGTATTTTGAAATAAATCCTCTTTTTGCTGATAACCTTGTTTCGTATTTGCGGAAAGAAGGCTGGCGGAGTGTAGAACTAATCCGCGATATGTATGGTAAAAACAGATTTGTAAAGGCTTTTCATCCATGATTAGAAGACTGATTTCGCCGCAGGAAGCTCTCGTGAAGGCAGAAACGTTGTGTGCCAAGACTGAGTACGCCGTTTATGAAATTTTGAAAAAGTTGAAAGGGTGGGGTATTGGTGATTCAGATTCCCGAAAAATCATTTCAAGCCTTATTGCTCATAAGTTTATTGATGAAAATCGTTTTGCTTCTGCTTTTGTCCGTGATAAATACCGTTTCGGGCGATGGGGACGAAGGAAGATTTACTACGGTCTGCTCCAAAAACGTGTACAGGACTCTGTGATAAAAGAGGCTCTTGGAAGTATTGATGACGAGGAATATTTCCGTATCTGCTACTCTTTTCTTTCTGCGAAATCAAAAACTTTAAAAGTTGAAAATGAGAGGGAAAGGCGTACAAAACTTTTTAAGGCTGCTATTTCACGAGGCTACGAGACTGATATTGCCGTGAAGGTGTTAAATGCTCTGCGAGATACTGATGACTATGGCTCTGAAGAAGTGGATTAATGCACTTGTGGGGCAGTTTTTTCCCGATGTCTGTCAAGTATGCGGGCAGAGCCTTGTGGAGGGGGAGAAAGTGTTGTGCAGTCATTGCAACTTGAAGATGCAGCGAACGAATTTTCACCTTGATGATGATAACGCTCTACAGGAACGACTGATATGCCATGCTCGGATAGAGCGAGCGGTGTCGCTATTTTATTATGTCCGTGAAGACCCGTATTCGCATCTTATCCATAAGTTTAAGTACAATAAACTGCGACAAATAGGTTTTGATTTGACTCGAATGTATGTTAAGGAAATAGTTTCAAGTCACTTTTTTGATGGAATTGACTTGTTGCTGCCCGTGCCTATGCACCGGTGGAAAGAATTGAGACGTGGGTATAATCAGAGTGAGGTTATAGCCCTTGGCATAAGTCGTGAATTGAATATTCCTGTGGGGCATAATCTTGTGGCAAAGAAGTCACATTCCACTCAGACTAAGAAAGGTGCTTACGGTCGTTGGCTGAATGCGGAAGGTATTTACGGCGTGAAAAACGAGTCGGAACTATCGGGTAAACACGTCTTGGTGATTGATGATGTGATTACTACGGGGTCAACTGTGATACACTGCTGTGAGGCATTGGCAGAGGCTGTGCCGTTAATAAAGATAAGCGTGCTGTCGCTTGCTACAACACGCTTGAGTTAGAGATATTTTTAACCTCGGGAAGGGCTAAAAGTGGCTTCTAAGGCTACAATGCTTTATGGACTATAGTTACAGATTTATTTGTACTTCCACAGGACAGTGGTCGGAGCCGAAAATTTCTGTGTGGATAGCTGCGCTGATGAGTTTGTCGTCAAGCCTTGATGATGTGAGAAAATAGTCAATACGCCAGCCGATGTTTTTGTCACGCGCTTTAAATCTATAGCTCCACCATGAGTACACCCCTTCAGTGTCCGGGAAGAAGTGGCGGTACGTATCCGTAAATCCTGAATCAAGAAGTTTGGAAAATTTGTCCCGTTCTTCATCGGTAAATCCCGGATTACGGTGGTTCGTTTTCGGATTTTTGAGGTCTATATCTTTATGTGCGACATTCATATCTCCACAGACTATGACGGGTTTTTTGTCGTCAAGACTTTTAAGATAATTTCTGAAGTCATCTTCCCAATTCATGCGGTAGTCAAGACGTCGAAGTTCGTCTTGTGAATTAGGAGTATAGACTGTCACGAGAAAGAAATTTTCGTATTCAAGTGTTATCACTCGTCCCTCAGTGTCGTGATGTTCGATGTCAATTCCGTATGTCACGGAAAGCGGTTTTATACGGGTGAAAACAGCAGTACCGGAATAGCCCTTTTTCTGTGCGTAGTTCCAGTACGATTGGTAGCCGTCGAATTGCAAGTCGAGTTGTCCTTCCTGCATCTTGGTTTCCTGAATACAAAAGAAGTCTGCATCAAGAGAATTGAAAATATTATTAAAGTCTTTATTAACGCACGCACGCAGTCCGTTGACGTTCCATGATATAAATTTCATAATTATATGTTGTGTTATTATTTTCTACAAATATACGTAAAAAATCAGTGAAAACGGACATATATCGCAATGAAAAGCAAGGTTGATATTAATAAGTTATATAGTGTTAAAATTATTGTTTGCATAATTCAAAATAAATGCCTAATTTTGCAAAACTTTATATAATTGTGTTGTCTAAATCTTTTTTAGAAAAATACTTCAACAGATATATATTCTTAAATTAACAAACAGGACTTAAAAAGTAATTTTAATCGGTTAGCAGAAAATGATTAATTATTATTGGGTAATATCATCAGTATCCGTGTTTGTGATGTCACTATCACTAACAGGTATAATTATTCCTCAGATATTGCTTATAGCATTCCGCAGAAAACTGTTTGACGAACCGGATCCGAGAAAAACACATCAAGGTGCTATACCGAGGCTTGGCGGAATGGCTTTTATGCCTTCAATGTATTTTGCGATAGCTTGCGTAATGGGGCTTATATGGACGTTTTATCAAGATGAAATGTCGTTAGAGATAGTACAGCAGACTAAGGAACTTTCATTTGCTTCATGCGCGTCGATGCTTATGTACCTTATCGGTATGGCAGATGACTTGATTGGTGTGAAGTATCGTGCAAAATTCGTTGTGCAAATTATATCCGGCGTATTTATCGTAATAGCCTCTTTGTCAATAAATAACTTATGGGGATTTATGGGCTTTTTTGAGTTGTGGAATCCGATAGGCTGGGCACTGACAGTGTTAGTGGTGGTGTATATTACTAATGCCATAAATTTGATAGATGGCATTGACGGTCTTGCATCAGGTCTTGGTGCGGTGGCGTGTTTGTATTACGGATTGGTGCTTTTCGCTGAAGAACAGTATATTTACAGTTTGATAGCGTTTTCAGTTCTCGGTACTCTTGTCCCGTTCTATTACTATAATGTGTTCGGAGACCCGAATAAGCAGGAAAAGATATTTATGGGTGATGCAGGTGCGTTGACTATCGGACTTGTAATGGCGGTATTGTCTATGAGAATTTGCCATGAAGGTTTAGGACTGAAGTACGGTATTAATCCGCTCGTAATGGCGTTTACACCTCTTATAATCCCGTGCTTTGACGTTCTCAGAGTTTATCTTCACCGCATAAGGAATCATCGTAATCCTTTTTTGCCTGACAGATGCCATATTCACCATAAATTGCTTGCGTTAGGTGTACCTAAGACTTGGGCGATGGTGTTTATCGTATTTTCGGCGATAATGTTTACGTTGGTGAATATTCTTGTGTCGAAATATGTTAGTGTTACACTTCTTGTCGTATTAGATGTTGTAAGTTACACTGCTATAAATATTTTGCTTACTCAATTGATAAGAAAGAGGGAGTCGAAATTGAATTCCTGTAAACTATATGATTAATAAAAATATTAACATTCTTTGTTTATATAAGATGAATTTAAAATACGTATTACTGTTTATTGTTGCTGTATTGGTGCTTGGCAGTTGTTCAACGCCAAAGGATTTGACGTATATGCAGAATCTTGAAGATAAGAAAGTAAATGAGATCTCATCTTTACCTGCAATTACTATAAAGCCTGAAGATAAATTATCGATAGTGGTTAATTCCCGCGAACCGTCTTTGGCAGCGATGTTTAACTTGCCCGTAATGTCGAACCGAGTAGGCTCTGACCAATTAAGTTATAATTCAGGCAACAATAATGTATCATATTACACTGTTGATACAGCGGGTGATATAGATTTCCCTGTATTGGGTAAATTGCATATAGCAGGAATGTCACGAGGTGAGGTTGCAAATTATATTAAAAATCGCCTTGTGAATGATAAGTACTTGAATGATGCGGTAGTACTCGTGGAATACGTTAATACGGGCATCACTGTGGCAGGTGAAGTAAATAATCCGGGCAGAATATTGTTTAACCGTGACAGGTTGACTCTGCTTGATGCGCTTGGAATGGCAGGCGACTTGACAATTCAGGGTAAGCGTACGAATGTGCTTGTAGTGCGTGAGATAGACGGCAATCCAACGGCGTTCCGTGTGGATTTGACGGATGCGGAAAGTCTTATGGCATCTCCGGTGTATTATTTGCAGCAAAATGACTACGTTTACGTAGAACCTAATGATATGAAAAAACGTTCTTCAACTGTGAATGGAAATACGGCGCTTTCAGCATCATTCTGGGTGTCAGTAGCGTCATTGTTAACATCTATTGCAGTATTGATTTTCAAATAAGAAAAAATTCAGTTTGATATTATGGAAGAGCAAGTATCTCCACAAAATATAGAACAACAGGAGGATTATGTAACGATAAAGGAGTTGTTCTCCGTGTGTGTGAAGAATTGGTATTGGTTTGCAATATCATTATTATTCTGTCTTGTTATAGGTGCGTATGTAGTGCTTTCAACTCCTGCCACTTACGAGCGTACGGCACAGGTATTGGTGAAAGATGACTTGAAAGGTCGTCAGATTGGTAATGAAATATCGTCAACGTTCTCGGATTTGGGTATTGTCACAGCGGGTTCGGATATTTATAATGAAGTGTTTGTGATAAAGTCTCCGATCATTATGGAGAAGGTTGTAAATCGTCTTCATTTGAATGTAAGTTATTCACGTCCGGGTATGTTTAAGGATAATACTCTTTACGGTGTTTCACTTCCGCTTGAAATGGAATTTGTGGATATGCCGGAAGGAGAGGCGTACACTTTAAAGGCTTTCAAGGCAGAGGGTGATAATACGGTGACTCTTAGCGACTTTGTTAAATACGAGGGAGCAAATGAGATAGAGTACGATAAAGACGTTACTTTTGACGTTAACAAGGTGGATACGTTGGCTACACCAATAGGTAGAGTGGTAATTCGCCCTAATGCGAAGTTCGGCGGAGACTTGGCTGACGAAATTAAGATGAATGTAAGTGCAACTTCTGTTCATGCAATGGCTGACGCAATCCTTGAAGGACTTACATCAGAGATGGCAGAGGAACATGCGTCTATTATAAACTTGAAATATACGGATACTTCAATTTCCCGTGCAGAGGATATTATCAATACTCTTATTGAGGAGTATAACAATAGTTGGGTTGACGCAAGAAATGAGGTTGCAAAGGCTACTTCAAAGTTTATCAATGAACGTTTGCTTGTGATAGAGCAGGAACTTGGTACGGTGGATAATGATATATCTTCGTTCAAGTCCGAGAATCTTCTTCCTGATGTTGATGCAGTGTCTTCAATGTATTTGAGTCGTTCCGCAAAGGTAGATGATGAGATTATGGAACTCAACAATAAGTTGCAGATGGCAATATATGTAAGTGATTTTATGTCAAACCCTGCTCACAAGTACGATGTTCTTCCTGCAAACACCGGTATAGGTGAAGGAAATATCGAAATGCAGATTGCAGATTATAACAAGATGGTCCTTGAGCGTCAGAAGTTGCTTGCAATGTCTTCAGAGTCCAATCCGCTAGTGAAGGATTACGATATAAAGATAAACGGAGGTCATAAGACAATTCTTGAGGCTGTTCAAAATCAGGTAATAGCGCTTGAGAAGTCTATTGCGAATTATAAGAATAGCCGTTCACAATTTGATTCCAAGATTGCAGCCAATCCTAATCAGTCAAAGTATTTGCTCTCCGTAGAGCGTCAGCAGAAGATTAAGGAGTCGCTCTACTTGTTCTTGCTTCAGAAGCGCGAGGAAAATGAACTTTCTCAGACGTTTACTCCGTACAATACAAGAATTATCAGTTATGCACGCGGTACGTCAGTGCCTGTTGCACCAAAGAAGATGAATATTATCCTTGTTGCATTTTTGCTTGGCGTGATAATTCCTTTCGGTGTGATATTCGTGAGGGAAACTACAAATACTACTGTAAGAAATAAGAGGGATATTGAAAAACTTACGGTGCCGTATTGCGGTCAGATACCGTTGATAGGGATTTCATCAAGCATTATCGGTCGTATTGTTGACAGTTTGCGACTTAAGAAAGATAAGGAGTTCGGCATTGTTATTAAGGAAGGATATAATAATGGTGTTGGTGAAGCGTTCCGTGTGGTACGTTCCAATTTGTCCCGTCTGGCTATGTCTTACGGCTTGAATGAGTCTTCAAGAGTGATTATGGTGACATCGTTACACTCAGCTTCCGGCAAGACATTCTCTGTAGCGAACCTTGCTGCAGCTTATGCTATAAAGGGTAAGAGAGTGGTGATGGTGGATATGGATTTACGCCGCCACACATTGTCTGATAAACTCGGCTACACGTCTGCCAAGGGACTTAGCAATATTCTTGTAGGTCATTCATCTGTTAATGACGTATTGGTGAAGGATGTTGACGGAATGCGGAACTTGTCAATCATTCCTGCCGGTCCTGTGCCGCCAAACCCTACTGAAATAATTGATTCACCAAAGTTGAAAGACGTGTTGGATCAGTTGAAGAGTGAGTACGATATTGTATTTATTGACTGTCCGCCATCAGAAATTGTGGCAGATACATCTATAATCGCACCATACGCAGATATGACATTGTTCATCATTCGTGTAGGACGCTTAGAGCGTGCGTTGTTGCCTGATGTACAGAAGTACTACGATGAAGGTAAGTTCAACAAGATGGCTATAGTGCTGAACGGGTCGGTAGATACCCAGGCGTCAGGTTACGGCTACGGCTATGGGTATGGTTACGGCTATGGTTATGGTAAGAAAGAAAAGAGTAAAAAATAATACGGGTTACTGAAAAGACAATGAAGACCGCATTAATAACAGGTGTAACAGGGCAAGACGGTTCGTACCTGTCCGAGTTTCTATTGGAAAAGGGGTACGATGTACATGGAGTGATACGCCGTTCATCTGTGGATTTCAGGGAGAGAATAGCTCACATAGAGGGTCACGAGCATTTTCATTTGCATTACTATGATATGACGGACTCTATGTCTATCGTTCAGGCGTTGAGTAAGATTCGTCCTGATGAGATATATAATCTTGCGGCGCAGAGTCATGTTCAGGTGTCTTTTGATGCACCGGAATATACGGCTAATGTAGATGCAATAGGTGTGTTGAGAATTCTTGAAGGAGTTCGCCAGGTGGGTCTTGAAAAGACTTGTCGAATCTACCAAGCATCTACGTCGGAATTGTACGGTAAGGTGGAAGAGGTGCCACAGAATGAAAATACTCCTTTTCACCCTTATTCTCCTTATGCGGTGGCGAAGTTGTACGGTCACTGGATAGTGAAGGAGTACCGAGAGGCGTACGGAATGTTTTGCTGCTCGGGTATTCTTTTTAACCACGAGTCAGAGCGTAGAGGTGAGACTTTTGTGACGCGTAAAATCACTCTTGCAGCAGCACGTATCGCTCAGGGGAAGCAGGATAAACTTTATCTGGGTAATCTTTCGTCGCTCAGAGATTGGGGCTATGCTAAGGACTATGTGGAATGTATGTGGCTTATACTTCAGAATAGTGAGCCTGAAGATTTCGTAATTGCTACGGGTGTGCAGCACTCTGTGCGTGAGTTTGCTGAGTTGGCTTTTAAGTACGTTGGTATTAATCTTCGTTGGGAAGGTGAAGGTGCTGATGAAAAGGGGATTGATGAGGCTACGGGTAAGGTGATAGTGGAAGTTTCTCCGGACTTCTATCGTCCTACTGATGTGGTAAATCTCTGGGGAGACCCTACAAAGGCACGTGCCAAACTTGGTTGGAATCCGAGTAAGACGCCTTTTGAGAAACTTGTGAAAATTATGGTTGACTCGGATATGGCGAAAGTTGCTGTAGAGAGAGCCGGTGAGTCTGTAAGGATTAATCTTGCGGAATATCTTGAAAAAGGTATTGTAAAATAGTATTAAAATGGAAAAATCTTCAAAAATTTTTGTTGCGGGTCATAGAGGAATGGTCGGTTCTGCTATTGTGCGCCAACTTGTGGCACAAGGCTATACGAATATTATTACTCGCACGCATAGTGAACTTGACTTGACACGCCAAGCGGATGTAGAAAAGTTCTTTAGTGAGGAAGAGCCTGAATACGTATTTCTTGCGGCTGCCAAGGTTGGCGGAATTGCTGCAAATAGCGATGCGCCGGCAGACTTTATGTATATGAATATGACTTTGGAGATGAATGTAATCCATGCGGCATGGCAGAATGGGTGTAAGAAACTGTTGTTTCTCGGGTCGTCGTGCATTTATCCTCGTCTTGCTCCTCAGCCTATGCCGGAGTCTTGTCTTTTGACTTCTTCGCTTGAGCAGACGAATGAGGCTTACGCTTTGGCTAAGATATCGGGTCTTAAGTACTGTGAATACCTTAATCGCCAATACGGTACTGATTATATTTCCGTGATGCCGACTAATCTGTATGGTCCTAATGATAATTACGATCCGCATCGCTCTCACGTTCTTCCTGCTTTGATAGCGCGCTTTGATAAGGCTAAGAAGGATGGAGTGAAGAGTGTGACTTGCTGGGGTGACGGCAGTCCTCTGCGTGAGTTTCTTTACGTAGATGATTTGGCTGACTTGTGCGTGTTCCTGATGAATAACTATTCCGGAAATGAGACTGTGAATGCGGGCACGGGTAAGGAAATCACTATTAAGGAGTTGTCTGAGATGGTGGCAAGGATAGTAGGCTATCAGGGTGAGATTAACTGGGATACTACCAAGCCTAACGGTACTCCGCGAAAGTTGCTTGATGTGTCTAAGGCTACTAAACTCGGCTGGACTTATAATGTGGAACTTGAGGACGGTATCCGTCTTGCTTACGAGGATTATAAGAGGGGTTTCAAGGGCTGAAAAGTCTTTTAGAGCCTGAAGGGCTGCAAAGGGTAAAAAGGGCTAAAAAGGACTTAGTCCCGGTTATTGCCTCATTACTTTTACTAATCTTCATCATCATCTTCTTCAAGTTCTTGCTCAAGGTTTTTCTTGAGGTCTCTGATTTGTCGTTTGATTTTGATGTCTGTAGAAAGTCCTATGATTAGTCCTACTATTGCTCCGAAAATACCGCCGTAGAACATTCCGAGGTTTATGGTGTAGAAATACCATAGGAGGGTGACTATTAATGGTATCATCATGCAGTATGCTATCACTTGGTAGCGTGAACGCTTGATGATTGATTCCGTTGTGGCGATAAGCATATCTTTGAGGCTCATTGACTTGTAATCAATTTTTTTAAGGCACTTATAGAGGTCGTAGTTAAGGATACCCAGTACGATAAAGTAAATTGTCAGAGTCACTACGATAGCGGGGTGTAAATTTCGGAAAGGCTGTAGTAGCGGACTAATGAATGTCATGACGATGCAGAGTATGCAGAGTACTTTGTATTTAGAGAGTACTTTGTTGCGCAGTCCTATATTGTTGTTTCTGCATATATCGTTTAAATCCTTGTTGACTTTTATGATTTTGTCAATTTTGGCATCGGTTTTTTTCCAGGATTTTTTGAGTTCTTCCAAGTCCATATTATGATTGTGTAAAGTTCAAGTAAAGTGTTTATTTATTAGCTGAATTGACGATGCGTTCTTTGATTCTTCGGAGTCTTGAGGCAACGTTGTTTCTGGTGAGTCCGGTGATTTCGGCAATTTCGTCGTAAGGTCTTTCGTCAAGCCAGAGCATTATGATAGCCTTGTCGAGTTTTCGGAGTTTGGAAATCAGTCGGTACATTTCTTTGAGATTATCAAGGTGTTCACTGTTTTCATCTGCGATATCTACGAAGAGCGAGTCGATGGAGTCGTTGTTGCTGTCGTTTTTGCCGTATTTTCTGAAGTAGGAAATGCAGGTGTTGATGCAGGTGCGGTAAATCCATGTAGAGACTTTGCTGTCTCCGCGGAAGTTTTTCAGTCCTTGCCAGATGTTGATGAGTGATTCTTGATAAAGGTCGTTAAAGTGGTCTTTGCTTGTGGCATACATGTAGCACACGCGCTTGATCACCGGGTTGCTTTGCTCGATGATTTCCTTGAACCGCCTTTCCAAGTCATTTTGTTTCATTTTTATAGTGTGTGGTGTTTTTTTTAACTCACATAACTTATGACGCAATAAATCCGGAATAGTTGCACCATAGACTTAAAATAAGTAATTTTGTGGACAAATTTAGTTATAAATGGAGCAATTATCAAATTTATATAGTGATTTAGGTGCTGCCAAGGAGGCTCTCGGCTCGGGAGATCTTCGTCTTGCCGTGACGTTGTCCGGTGAGGTTCTTGCAAGTGCTGACAGCCTGTGGAGCTCGGCATTTAATTCTCATGAGCCTACGGGAGATGTGATACGACTTTTTGCGTCGGCAGCGGCATTGCACTGTATGTCCCTTTTGTTTGCGTCGGAGAATTCCGAGGCGTTCAAGACGTCGTTGATGTCTATGTTTCAGATATCGTACGATGGAGTTGAAGATAGTGGTGTAGAAGAGTCAAGGCTCGGGCTGTCGTCAGTGGTTGTGACGTCTTTTTTGTGTTATCTTCAGAATTGTCCCGTCAGCGAAGATGAGCAGGTGCGCGAGCATGTACAGACGATAGCGAGGTACTTGTTTTCGCTGCATTACTATTTATATAATAAGGTGATAAAGGAGAGTCCTCAGAGTGAGTATTTGCAGTTCGGCTACAGTGTGCTAAGGGATAATATGGAGCATATCCCCGTGGAGTACCCTGCGGTGAATGTTAATGGTGTGGAAGTGGATTTGGAGTCGCCGTTATCGTTGTTTTCCGACTTGCTCGGCAGGGTTAAGGCAATTGGCTTGGTGTGAGCGATTATTATTAAACCTAA
>JALEMF010000078.1 GCA_022768005.1 Bacteroidales bacterium
CAGCGTAGCCTTTTCAATATTTCGTTTTCCCAACCCTTTCAGGCTTCCATTGAGCCGCTGCTCAAAAGCGAGTGCAAAGTTACGCCTTTTATTATTACCCACCAAATATTTTTACCACTTTTTTCTAATTATTTTTACCACTTTTTCTATCTTGTTTTATATCAAACTTTTACAACTATAAGAAATTTCACTCTTTTTCCTCCAGTCACCGGCTGACAATCTAATTTTCCACATTTTTGCCATTGCTGCCATTCTCACCATCTTTGACTTTGTAGCCTTTTTCCTAAATATCCCAGCTAAGATTTTTGTTAAAATTATCATTTTTAATATTTTCTCAAAAAAATACTGCTCAAAAACTGAATAATGCAACATTTTTATTATTTTTGTGCCACATATATATAATAAGACTAAAACAAACGTTTATGACATACAGATACGATTATTTAGTAATTGGTTCCGGAATTGCCGGAATGAGTTTTGCCTTAAAAGTGGCAAAAACAGGTAGAGTGGCATTAATATGCAAGACCACACTCGAAGAAGCAAACACGGCACTCGCGCAAGGCGGTGTGGCGTCTGTCACAAATCTTGCCGTAGATGACTTTGAAAAGCATATCCACGACACTATGGTGGCAGGCGACTGGCTCAGTGACCCGATTGCAGTAAGAAAAGTTGTAACAGGCGCGCCGGAGCAAATCAAGCAGCTCATAGCCTGGGGCGTAGATTTTGACAAAAAAGAAGACGGCAGTTTTGACCTCCACCGTGAGGGCGGACACTCCGAGTTCAGAATTTTACACCATGCAGACAACACCGGATTTGAAATCCAGGAATCACTAATAAAAGCCGTTAAAGCTAACGAAAATATTGACGTATTCGAAAATCATTTCGCCATAGAAATCATCACTCAGCACCACTTAGGCAAAATTGTCACTCGTCGCACTCCGGACATCACGTGCTATGGTGCTTACGTCCTTGACCAAAAGACAGGAACCGTTGACACGTTCTTGTCAAAAGTGACACTTATGGCTACCGGCGGCGTTGGTGCAGTATATCAGACCACCACAAACCCACTCGTTGCCACAGGCGACGGTATCGCTATGGTATATCGTGCAAAAGGAGAAGTAAAAGATATGGAATTCATTCAATTCCACCCTACTGCCCTCTTCCACCCCGGTGACCGTCCGTCATTTCTCATCACTGAAGCTATGAGAGGATACGGAGCCGTGTTGCGAAACCTGAAAGGCGAAGAATTTATGCAAAAATACGACCCGAGACTTTCACTTGCGCCTCGCGACATCGTTGCCCGCGCTATTGACAGCGAAATGAAGCAATACGGTGACGACCACGTTTACCTTGACGTAACTCACAAAGATCCGGAAGAAACCAAACACCACTTCCCTAACATCTACCAGCACTGCTTATCAATAGGTATTGACATCACAAAAGATTATATCCCGGTTGCACCGGCTGCTCACTATCTCTGCGGCGGTATTAAAGTTGACTACAACGGTGAATCTTCAATCAAACACCTCTACGCCGTAGGTGAATGTTCTTGCACAGGACTCCACGGAGGCAACCGTCTTGCTTCAAACTCACTCATTGAAGCCGTAGTATATGCTGAAGCTGCCGCACAGCACGCTAAAGCCAATATCGGACACTACACCTTCCGTGAAGACGTTCCGGTATGGAACGACGAAGGCACTCGCCACCCGGAAGAAATGGTTCTTATCACTCAGAGTATCAAGGAAGTAAACCAGATTATGGGTACATACGTGGGAATCGTACGCAGCAACTTGCGTCTTGACCGTGCTTGGAACCGACTTGACATTCTCTACGAGGAAACAGAAAAACTCTTCAAATACTCTAAAGCTTCAAGAGAAATCTGCGAACTGCGAAACATCATCAACGTCGGATACTTGATTATGCGACAAGCCAAGGAGCGCAAAGAATCTCGCGGACTACACTACACTATTGACTATCCTCCTGTAAACAAAGGAACTGAAATATAAAAAAGCATCTTCTTTCCACATGAAAAAACTACTTCTTACCCTCGCGGCAGCCTTTGCCATAACAGGATTTTGCGGCGCTAAAAATTTGTATGTCAACTCGCAGGAATACGAAGTTGACACCCTCGTGTACAAGCACCAAATCGGTCCGGGTACGACTTACGCTTATTATCGTCTACCGGCTCGACCTATGGAAATACACGTTCTTGAAATCGACCTCAACAATCCATACATCACTATGGAAGTATGCAACGGCGGTGATGCCGCAGTAGCTTGCGAAAGGCCTTCAAGTATGTATGCCCGACACGACTCTCCGGGACACGATATGGTTGCAGCTACAAATGGTGACTTTTACACTACTACCAACGGATCTGTGGGAATTTCCCGAATGGGACTTTTCGGTGCAGGTGAATGTATTTTCAACCCTACCGGACAGTCTCTGTTCGTAGTTGACAAGCAGGGTACACCTTGGTGCGACTACGTTAACTTTGCCGGAACTGTCACCCACAACGGCAGCAGCATAAGGCTTCACACTGTCAATCAGCTCAAACTCGAATGGCAGCCTGACACTTACGACAATCAGCTCTCGCTCTTCACTAACGCTTTCGGCACAAAACTTCACGACACTACCACAGGAGGCTCAGTCGCAGTAATTCGTCCGAAAGCAGGTAGCGCCACTTATCCGTCAAACACAGACCTCACTTTCGTCGTGGAAAGCGTACAAGCAAACCCGGGTGGATTGGCTATTCCGGAAGATGCCGCTGTACTTTACGGAGTTGGCACTTCATCTGATTACCTCAATTCTCTGAAAGCAGGCGATGAAGTAACTATATTCCTCGGGACTTCTCTTCCTAAATACCCTGATGTAACTGCTATCCGGGAAGCTATCGGCGGCAGCGGACACATTATCCTCCGCGAAGGTCAACTGATGAACATCGGTGACCCTGCGCTGCACCCACGTACTTTTATGGGTACTTCCAAAGACCGCAAGACTATCTACTCCGTTATCATTGACGGACGCTACAGCGGCTCGGCAGGTATTGACCTTGACGATGAAGGACGCGTTCTCCAATGGCTCGGCGCATGGGAGGGAATCAACCTTGACGGCGGAGGCTCTTCCTGCATCGTCGTAAACGGCAGTATTAGAAACCACAATAGCGATGGCTCCGAACGTGCAGTCGGAAATGGCGTCCTGTATTACTCTACCGCACCCGTCGATGACAATATCAGCAGTATCGCCTTCGAACCTCGTGAATACAAAATTCCTATTTCCGCCAACTTCTACCCCGTAGTTTTCGGATACAATAAATACGGTGTACTTAAAAGTGAAAACGTATCTGATGTCACATTCTCATGCGACCCGGAAATCGGCACTATTGACGAAAACGGTATGTTCGTCGCTGCAGGAAATACGGCACAAGGAAACTTGTACGCAGACTTCGGCGGAATTAAATGCTCTGTTGCCGTAAAAGTCATTCACTCGGACTTAAATCTTGACTACGACACTTACATCATCGACAACAGACGCGATTACGACATTCAGATGTCTGCCACCATCGGCAGATACCAATACCCCGTAGATGCAAATTCCGTAACGTGGACTGTAGCTGACCCTAGCGTATGCAAAGTAATTAACGGCAAACTCCACGGATTATCAAACGGTAGCACCACTATCACAGGCACTTCAGAAAATTTCAACGGCACAATAAACGTATCTACGGAAAACGTTGACGAAAATTCCATTCCTTACCTCAGACCTGTTGACCCCGAGATTTGGACTCTCAAGCAGACGGGCGGCACAGGAATCACTATGGAAGCCGATGGAGAAGGTTTTAACCTTAACTTCACAGGTGGCGGCTCTACTCGTACTCCGAGCATCACTATGACACCGAGCACTGAAATTTCCACTTACGGACTTCCGTCCGGAGTTGAAATGGATATCAACCCGGGTAACATCGCCATCTCTACAATCGCTATTTCTTACACCGACAATCACGGTGGACACGGTACTTTTACAATAAACAAGTCACAACTCAACAAAAACGAACTTAACACAATCGTTGCACCACTTGACTTAATTGTTGACTCTAAAGACAACACCATGTTCCCTATTAAGTTTTCTACAATAAGAATTTCCACCGGCACATCTACAAAAGGTGCTGAATGTTCCGTCAAAGTGCCTCGATTCGTTTTCACTTACCCTGAAATCGGAGGTGTAGAAAGCATTTCAGCTAACGAACACGGCAAACTCAAATTGTCGGCTTACTCAGTAGTAAGAGGCGAAAAAGTATTTGTGACAAGCGACAGCAATTTTACGGTTTACGGCATCGGCGGCAGCGCAGTCCTCACATCTCGTGATGAAATAAACACTGCTTCATTTGCTCCCGGACTTTACATCGTCAAAAGCGGTGACGCTTCAGCAAAATTGATAGTTAAATAAATGAATTTAAAGTCAATAATAATCATATTAGCAGCATCACTCTGCGCATTATCTTCTTATGCGCAGAGTGATGTCCTTAATGTAGATATTAATGCCGCACGCCAAGACGTATATAGAAAAAAATACCACAAAATAACTGAAGACGGTGACACGGTACTTGTACTGGTAATGAACCAAATTACCGTTTTCCCTCCTATCAAGTTCAAAAACAAGAAGGAAGAACAATTCTATTGGAGAACAGTTCGTGACGTCAAACTTACTCTCCCTTACGCCAAACTTATCTGCGCTACACTTACTGAAACATACGAGTACATCGAGACTTTTCCTACACAAAAAGAGCGCGAAAAGCATCTCAAACAAATGGAAAAGGACGTTTTCAACCAGTACAAACCCGTACTCAAAAAGTTTTCTAAAAATCAAGCAAGACTGCTTGTAAAATTAATTCAGCGCGAAACGAACCAGTCAAGCTACAATATTCTCAAAGCTTTCTTAGGCTCATTCCGCGCCACTTTCTGGCAAGGCTTCGGCAAACTTTTCGGTGTCAATCTTAAAGGGGAATATCACCCGGAAAAAGACCGTAAAGACGCTATTATAGAGCGTGTTTGCGTAGCCGTTGAGCAAGGTGCATTATAGCAACTTTTACACGCTCGCCTCTGCCTTTTCATCTCTAACTCTCAGCAAGTCCTTGAACGTCTCAAGGATATCAGTCAGAGCAACTGTTGCATTTTGCACTTGTTTCTCATAACGTTCTGCACCTACAATTCCCGTCATATTTCCACCATATAGAGAATTATTTACCCCGGATACGTCTTGAAGCATCTGAAGTTGGATTTCAAGGAGTTTTGACGCTCCTGCATCAAGACCGGAAGACGTCACCTGATGCGGAGGCTCTATTCCCGGACGTGAATGGTAAGGAATGACACCGCCACACGATGCCCAACAGCGTGTATAACTCTCCCAGTCAATACAGTCTATCTTACTTTCCACCGGGAAAAGCAATGCACCCTTTGAAGACGTACTCATAATGTTGTCTATCAACGTTATAAGCCTGTTGATATGGCGTTGCTGCGGTATCACATCTTCCACGAAGGAATGAACTTCACCGTCAATCATCGGATAAAGTTTCACCACAAACGGATGCTCCCCATGTCTGTATGGCGACAGGAAATTATCTATTTCTACACCGTTGGGAGCAAAAATCCTGCAGCGCCAAATGGTGTTAACACTCCACTTCGTACGTATTTCCGGCTCCGCATTTTTGATGCGACTTTCATTTTCTTCTGCTATTAACTTTTCATCAGCCACCGGACATTCGTAGTATCTTCCACTCTTCATATCATGGCAGCGAAGCACTTCACAACTTTCAAGTGTCCAAACCTCCACAATTCTACAACGACCTGTCGGCGACAAGAAAAATTCGCTGCTCTTTCCGCCATCACTTGTGCCGAATTCCGTTTCGTAAGAATAATTCTTGAAACACTCTCCGTAAATGCGACGTATCTCACCTGCACGAGCCCGGTCACCGTGAGCATAGCGCATAACCACTTCCGGCAAACTCATATCTCGCAGCATACCAACAAGTTCCGTATCCCACCCGCGAGGATCTTTGATGGAATTAATGAAGAAATCATTAGGGCTGACATTATCCACAAACGTTTCTATCACACCATCTTTTCTACATTCACGGCTTATCCGCTGGATAGCACACCCGGATATAAGAAATTCCTCAAGCAGACGGCAGTCAAGTTCATCAAGACGATTTAACGAATACAGATGAGACAAATACTCACTGCGCTCTACTTCCTTTTCATCGCGCATATTCCTGTATTTTCCAACCACTGTCTTTACCAACTGGCGGATAAGATTATTTGTTATCGGCTTTCTGCCGGAACGCTCTGCTATCAACCCCTCGCGTACCGCTTTTCCGGTACTGCTGTCTATCACTATATCGTCCCATTGGCGACCGTAAGTATAACTTTTATATCTGCTTCTGCGCTGCCTCAACTCTGAGCAATTCTGCCACGACTTATATGCTGTGTTAAATATCATATTTTTTTCATTATTAACATTCTACATTTATATCTCAACCATAGGAATCGTACTCAGCGCGGACTCATCAAATATGTACGTATTCGCCTCAGGCAATACCACTGCATAAATATGTTCCACCACCGGCAATTTTCCCGACTCATCTTCTCCGTACACCGTAAGAATACCGCCGGCACTCAGCACCGCCACCGGTTCACATCTTCCACCACGGCTGTACTCGGATTTCTGCAGCACCACCCTGTAGTCCGTCATATCCGTTATAGGAACTATATCTTGCGGACAACCTTCAATATTCACTGCCACCACGCGCCTTACATTCTCCGGCAACTTAACGACAACCGCCCCTGTTTCGGGGCGGTCAATCTGTGCCGTTTCATTTGCCAAATCAGTTAGCGGTACCATTTTCAGCGGAGCCGTATCAAGTAAATGCAAATACCAATCCTGCATCTCAAGAGCTATCAGCGAATCCACATTCACTCCATCGTACCGTGTCACTTCACAGTCATCTCTCAGCGGTTCCATATAGTGGCGCAACTTCCATTGTGCCAACATTTGGTCATGCGTTAATGTCATCATAGCAATAAAAACGGATTTTGTTTATCACTTCGCTACTACTCGCATATGTGCGTTAGGGTATCGCAACACAAGGCAACTTGCTTCTGTTATCACTACTGCCTCAGTGTTTCTGAGTCCGGAAGTCCTCAAGTCAAGACGCTCGGTGCGGAATGGCACATGGGAATACTTGGTAAGATACTCGGGGTCAAGAACAAATGCATCTTCAGCGTGACCGCATTGGTCAAAAATTTCGCTCAGCACCACGTAGAATGTGCCGAACTTTGTACTGATTTCAGTAAAATCAATTCCCCACTTTGTCTTTACTTCGCCGGAACTGATTGTACGAGTGATTTCCAACTTATGCAACGCCTCAATAAACTTGGAACCGCCAATCAGCACCTTGCGAGAACTGCCCGCATTACCCGTAAATGCCTGTCTCGACATTTCTACAAGGCTGTTTTGGTCAAAAGCGCCCTTTGTGTACTGCCATTCGTGCGCTGTTTGATGCCAGATACCACCGGTGAGAAGCACTTCTTCCTGTTTTGTCGGGTCCATAAAGCGGAACTTGGAGCCGAATAGGAAATTTTTCTCCATGCCCAAGCGCATATCTATAATCGCCACTTCTTCCTGGTCCGTAAATGTCCAGCCAACTTCCTTATCCGCAATCTTCTGGAATGTAGATTGCTCTACCTGCGCCTTAAATATCTGACAATAGTTCTGAGACTTGATTGGCAATGCCTCAAACTGTGACGTCTGAACGTCAAGTTCTGTTGCAGCCTTGCCCATTCGGATTAATTTTGCACCGGCGGACACTTCCGGGATTACCATCTTCTGAGTGCCGGTATCGTAATTATTTACTGATACTACTTGGATTCCTTCTGAACTTACACTTACCACGTAAAGTATCAGCGATTCCTCTTTTCCCTCACGATTTGTCACCTTGACCTCCGGAACAAGAATCGTTTCAGACACTTGGAAAATCTTATCATTATCTGTTTCCATCTTTGCCTGAATGGTTTCACCGCGACCTACCGACAGGTTTAACAACTTCGCCTCAATAGGCTTAGTATCTACGGAATAGAAATCTACTATCATACTCCCCGCCTTTCTCGTACCGCTCCACCTGGAAATCTGGTCAATCGGAGTGGACATCGGGCGTATTTTCACTACGCGGTTATCCAACTCATTTTTCAACAAATCCGGTGATAGTTCTCGTGTTGCTGCTGTGGTCAACGGACCGTTCAATACTGCTGCACCTGTCTCGGTTGCAAAATTTTCTACTTGTGACATAGTTAATTGAATTAAATTAAAGGTTAAAAAAATTATTTATTAAAAGTTTTGCACTAAATATCCCACACACTCTTTCGGATATTATTCAAAATCATCACTTCGTTGTTCTCCGCCGTGTACTCTCGGCGTTCCTGTTCAGGAGCAGAGCCCACTGACGGACGTTGCAACTGTTTTTCCGCTCGCTCATTCAGTCCACGTAGATAACCTCGCTGCTCAGCCTCCGCTATTAAGGCATCAATATCAAGCGAATTTTCTTCATCATTTTCCGCTATTACCTCCTCATAATTTTCAGGATTTTCAATTATGTCGTCAGAGACATTCGATTCTTCTACTGCAGGAGCATCTTCAATAGTCTGCTCTTCTGCAAACACTTCATTGTCGTTCATTAAGATTAAGAATTAGGTTTAAAAACTTTTGTTGATTGCACTGCAAAGTTATAAACCCGAACACCCCGAAATCAATACCCCTGTAAAGTTTCCCAAAATCAGAACATCTAAGATGTTACAATTCAGCGAATTAAGACAGTGTTAATAAATATTAATTGATAAATCTCATACCTTTTAAGCTCCTTTTGCCCTTTTCGCCTGCAAAAGCCCCTCACTTCTCTATTTTTCTTATTAACGTTGCTTTTCCCAATTCCTTCGCCACCTCATCTGTCATTTTGTACACCTTCAAAGACGTAGATCGCGGATACTTACGGAAATGCTCGCTAAATGTCCCATAGAAAGACACTGATTTCACACTCGGGACTCTTTCTATTTTGTCGCAAAATGAATGAAAACCGGTTATAGTAAGCGGCATTACTTTAAAGAATGTTTCGTCAGTTTTTAATTCAAGCACAGCCACCATGGACTCCGGAGACCTTTGAGCCTTTGGCTTAAGACACACTCCGCCGGTTTTCCCAATACTCTGCGACACTGCCAAGTTCCTGCCGTACTTGACATTTATCTCATTCATTCTGCTTAAGAATGCATTGCCGTGAGCTGAAGTGTCTTTTATACTGAGAAAAGCAATCTCATAGTGTACCATCTCATGGATTATGGTATCCTCAAGCACTTCTTGAGGAACATCAAACGCATTTGATAATATAACAATAAACTCATTTAATATTCCTTTAGAATAAGGCTGCTTCTTATGCTGAAATTTTCCTAAGAAAGTCCTCGCATTTGATATCTTTAATATCGGCACCGGCAGATTGTTCCCGAAGATTTCACTATTAAAACGATTAAAAGACTCTCTTAAAAATTCTAACGTTCCTATCATTCTTTACAGTATTTACACAGTTGTTTATAAATCGGGTCACGGCTCACCAAGTCTTTGTTGCAAACTATGATGGAATGGGACTGAGTACGCGTCAACGCTACATTTAATTTTCGGTCTATCACAGCACCGCCTTCCGAGAATCTGTTATCCGTAAGGAAATTTAATTGGCTCAGTCGCTTTACCGTAGTACTGAAGATTATATATTCTCGCTGACTTCCCTGGAATCGTTCAACAGTGTCTATCACCACGGAATCAAGACGCGAATCATTAAGCCGCTCAAGGGCCTTGCGTATAGTGATTATCTGACTGCGGTACGGCACAATTACACCTACACTCGTCAGCGGATTAAATTCATTTCCTGTTCGGCGAAGAACTGACTCTATCACCTCTGCCACCTTGGCTGCCTCGGCACGATTCGCATTATCTGCATTTTGCAAATCCTCTTCCGTCGGCTTCACATCTATCAGCACCATTCGGGACGTGTTAAGAAGCCTGTCAACTTCCGTTTTCTCCTCACACTGCTTTATTTCCTCCACTTGATGCTTTAGCGGTACAGGTCGCAAATTTCCTCCGTAAAAAAGTTTTGAAGCAAATTGAGCCACCGCTTCATGCATTCGCCCTTGATGATTTAGAGAATACACCACATCAGGGTCATAGCTGTGTTTTTCCGCATCGTAGTTGTTAAGCAGGATACGATGGAAAAACGAATCTCTACAGTCGTAAAGCCCTATATCGTTTAGAACCGGATTTGTCACCACTGAGTTTCCTTTTGGCTGAACCACTATCGCAGGGAGTTGCTTATGGTCACCGATAAATACGAATTTATCCACCATATTTCCGCCGTCACTCCTCGCTGACAATAGCGGCAATATATGAGGCTCAAGGATTTGAGACGCCTCATCTATGACGGAAGTGGTGAAATGATACTTACGGAGCATCTGCAGTGAACCGTTGATGGACTGAAGTGTGCCTGCAACAACTCGTTTTTTCTCCATAAATTCACTTATCTCCTGCAAATTATTACAACCTCCGATTGCTTCTTTAAGCAAATACGGCTGCCATGCCGCTGCGCAATTCAAGTGCGAGCCTATTCTCACGAAGTCTATCCCGGCTCCCGCAAGTTTTGAGCATATCTCATCTACCGCCCTGTTTGTGAACGCTCCGAGCAGAAGTTTCGTCCCGGTTGTCGACAATTCTTCTTTTACGATATTCAGCAGTGCGTGTGATGTCTTTCCGGTACCGGGAGGACCGATTATCACAAATATATCCTCTGCACGTTTACTCCTCAGTACCAAGTCATTGAAGTCACCGTAATCTCCTGTAAGGCTTTTTGATCTGTCTATCCTCGGTTTGCGCTGTGAAAGGACCAGGCGGCGGCGGCTTTCATCAGTATTAAGCAAAGAGACTATGCCTTGGTACTGTGATTTATAAGACGAATCGTACAAGTCTCGTTCTATTGCTACTCTGTGCCGTTTATCCGTCTTGAATATGCGTTCATCTCCCTGAGCGGAACGGAGCTTGAGAGTTATCTCGTCTTTCTGCAAGGACTCCAAGTCCGCACGTACCACTACCGAGCGGCGCACATCGGGATTTTCTCCAGCCACATAATAATACATCGCCACTATATCTCCCGTTCGGAAGTTCGGAAGTACATCGTCATGAATATCCTTTGACAGGACCACGTGTGTTATTGCACCGGACTCTTCATCTGTCTTATAGCCCTTTATCGTAAGATTATCTATTATATCTCCTGCAGCACGTTTTTCGCTTACCGGCGTATTCCACGCACTTGCAAAGCCCGTTGTAGGCTTTATGGAACTGAAGCCCGTTTTTGCCGTAAGATGCTCTACTTGTACGAATTTCAACATCGCAAGTGCATATTCTCGTGCCGTATTTTCCGCATTTTGGAACGACCCGAGTACTTCGCTTATATCCGCACGCTTGTAGTTGTCAAAAAATCTGCGCTGACGCTCGTTCAGCAGAAAATCTTCAGGTGTCAACCGCAACAGTATGTCAAACCCTTCATTTCCAAGGCTTATCTCTTGGGCGGCAATAAGATTTCTTATCCTGAATGCTTCCCTAAGTTCTCGCGGTGAATTACTTATGCGCAAGAGTGGTTCGGGGTATTTGGAATAAAGCAAAAATGAATTTATCACTCCATTCTTTACTCCGAATCCATAGTGTAGCAAGGCTTGGTAAAGTAGTATCTGGATATAATGTTTCCTGTCACTCACCAAGTGACCTCGGTCATCAGAGCCCCAACCCGCTTTTCCGGATTTTTGTTCCACAAGAATTGACATATCGGACTGCAACATATCCATACGTCCTTGAAGCCCAAGCATTTCGCAAAAAAACGACGGTTCAAGCAGCAATGCCTTTTTATCGTATGTAGGTATTCCGTTAAGTCCTTCATTTACCGCCTTTTGTATATTATGCGACTGGATCTTCGCCATAGCGTGGAACTCCCTGTCAACATTTCCGTATGCCAATAGGTTTGAGACGTAATTTCTGAAAAATGTCTTTGCAGACACGTTATATGGGACAGGCGTTGCGCTATGGACTGCCTCATCAAGCAGTTGTCCGGCAAAGTTACCCAGCAGGATATGTTCGCTAACAGCATCAGGACTCAGTCGTGACAGCAAATTCAGTCGAGGTGTCACACCGCAGGATTCGAAGCAGCTCGCCGTTGCTGTAATATCTATAAGATAATCCGGCTCATAGACTATGATATCCGAAATAACCTCGCCTTTGGCATTTTTTTTGGGCGCAACCACATTTATCTGTGCGCCGGTTGTAAGATATGGTTTCAGATATGTAAAATCCACATTATCCGCATCAATATCGTATTTAAGCAGCACCTTTATCGGTGTCATTTCATCTGACACTATTCTGCCAAGCACGCTATCACCGACTACTTCATCTACTATCACTCTGAAATATCCGGCATTAACGGCAACTGTTGTCTCCGGCATTTTGTCAATCGGCAGACATTTCTTTATATCTATCGGTATCTTCTCTTTTGTCAGCAGTTCGGTAAAGCGGCAAAGTGTACGCAAATCGTACCTGCAATATTTCTCCAAATCTTCATCGGAAATATTGTCTATCCTTGATATTCTGTAGCGCAGACGGTGTACTTCTTTGGAAAACATCGAATAATCACTTTTCTGAGCACCGGCTGCCGACGGACGATTTTTACGTAACAAGTGATCCACTCGAGCAAGAAAATTGGCAAACACCACTTGTTCTCCTCGAGTATTTTCATCTACAAGGTAATAGAAGGCACTTGACATATTTGCATACCTGAGGCGTATGCCGAATGTCTCATCACACACACTGCGCAGAATTGAATATGTATCAGCCTGCGGCAGCTCTTTTCGCGCCGCCTTGTTCATTTCAGTTCCCGGAAACTCCTGTTGTTCCATTTATCGTATCAGATTGTATCGGAGCGTCTATATAGCCCTCCTTTATCATTAGTAATGAATCATTATGAGATATTTTATCTTCAAGGTTCATCTGATTGCTTACACTGTTAACCTTCGTATTCAAGCGCAACGGAGAACGGGCACTGCGACGGAATACATTCTCGATTTCGTTTATCAAGTTTATTCGGGTTGTGTCGGCAATAGATACCTTTTCCATTGATGCATTATTCTTGAACTTCGCTCCGCCAAGACGTATCTTCATATCATCTACCGTTCCCTTTATATTTATTCCGAACTTAAATGGTAACGGTGACTTTAACACGGATATATGGTAATTCAGATTCATTGCCATATCATTCGTACCCATCACTCCCAGGCGATAACGGTCTATATCAAACATAAACGGGAATAATTGCAACTGATTGTTTTCAACCACCATTTCCGCACTTATGTGGTCTATCATATTGCGTTTCTTATTCCTGAATATAAGCCACTTTGACAGCATCTTGAACGTATCCGGGTCAAGCAGCACAAGAGAATCGCCTGACAGTTTTATTGCTGCTTGAAGTGTCGGCATCATAAAGTTCATATCATTGTCTATCTGTGTTGTTGCGGCTATATCCGCATTTACAATTCCGCTGAAATTCTTCAGCAGCGGCATCAGTGAGTCAAGAGCCGGAACTATTGCGGTCATCTTGTCAAGGTGGAAACGGTCTATCTTCAAGCCAATTCCGAACTGTATGCTGTCCCTGTTCATCGTTGAATACAGAGCAGATAAATCAAGGGCGCCAAGGTCTGCCTTTGCCCTCAGGTTTCTTATATTCGCCACCTTGTTTCTAACGCAGATTCTGCACTTGAAGTCATTGAACATCATATCCGTGTATATCACATTGTCCGCTATCAAGCGTATATCCGCATCTATATTTCCAGGCACCATGAACGCCGTCGTCTTACCGCTATCTACTGCGACAGACGTTGACGTCTTATTTTCAAGGTCTTCTACATTGTCTATCGTAACCGCACCCGCATCTGACGCATCGGTGAGCAGCAAGCGGCTTATCTCGTTTATATTGACTGTATCGGACTTTACGTCAAAGTCTATTGTAAGCACATTGTTTCGCCTGCGACCCAGCAACACTCTGCGCAGATTTCCTATCGTTCCGTTTATCACAAAACCGCTCTGACCCATTTTGTAATTCAAATCTCTAAGAACAACAGAATCCGTATTAAAAGTCAAATCTATATTTTTCAGCCTGTTTCTTACCGGCATTGCGTATGTATAGAAACCGCCTGACTCTGCTTTCAGCGTTCCCTTTATATCCCATTTCTTGATGACGGCTTTAAGACCTGAGTCAACAGCCATATCCAAGTCATCAATATCTCGCTCACTCTTCTTGCGCACCTTCTTCTTGCTTGCCATAGTATCTTGAGGATTCTTAAGTTTCTTTTGCCGCAAGTGTGATGTTATATCAAAATGAGCGGACTTGATTCCCATTGCAAACTCTCGTTTTATTCCGGTCATAAGGCTCTTTACATCTACGGCAAAAGACAGTTGTGGCAAGTGTCGGTTTCCCTCGTACCTGCGGAGGGAGGCTATGGCGCGCATATCCTTGGCACGACAACGGATTGAATCAACTGTATCGTAAAATTTGAATTGCTTGAATGACAGGCTGCCTCCGAACGGTACAATAACTGTCGTATCAACTTTCTCGCGAGTAACTCGTGTCCCGAGACCGGACTTGAAGCCGTTCACGTCAATTATCATTGACTCGTATTCCACGTGAGCCGTATCTACCTCTATCGTAGCCGTCAACAGAGAATCTACCGTATGGACTTCCGTCTTTATCTTTCTGCCGGAGCCGAAATTAAAACATGTATTGCGAAGATACAAATTCGTCACCGAATCAAGAGAAATATATCTGAAACCATCAAAGTCTACATCTCCGTCTATCTTCAGACGGTGGAAATGATTTGCATCTAAGTCACTCATTCGCATATTCACCTTTAGAGTCGCATCAATCTTACCCGTGACGTAAGCAGCAAACTTTCGCAACAAAGCTTTCGGCATTTTGTCTATATCAAACTTTGCCTTCAGATTTCCGACAATGGCTGGATCAGACATCGGCTTCGTCACCTTTGCCTGTAAATCCACGTCCATCGCCTTGCCGTCTATTATCAACTTTGTAATATCAAGCGTTGACGCATCTATATTTCGTCCGTCGAACAAATAGTCGGCTTCAAATTGAAACTTATTGAACTGCAAGTCACCATTCACGATATGGCACGCCGGCACTTCTATCTGACCCGCAAGAACCGGCAGCCCGGCTATCGTATCACCTATCACATACGGCTGCTTTAATCTTCCGGATACGTTTATCTTCATATCCGTATCAAGACCCTTCAAGGCTGAAACGTATTCTTCCGGGGCTCTGTGAAGCAAATAGTTGACGTCCCACTCATTAAGGGTGAATGTCAACTCATTTATCCCGATACTATCCTTAAAGTCTATTGACGCCGACACATCGGCTTGAAGTGAATCCACAGTGACTGTAAAGTCATTAAGTGCCACGGATAGAGGACGTTTCCTGTTCCAGTCTATTGCACCTGTTAGAGATATTGGCAGATTATCAAGATTTACAAAGCCCAGCATAGGCGTTTTTCCGTTCGCCTCCACTTTCAGATTATAGCAAGGAGCATCTTTTCCGTTAAGAAGAACATTATCTATGTTTATTGCCACGTCTAACGAATCAGACAGAGAACGATAACGTATCGGCTCGGCATCTTTTATCAAAAACTTATTTATAGTTATATTAGGCACTGACACTTCCTCACTGCTTTCTGATGATTCTGATGCAGGAATTATATCGTAATTCGTATGCAACTCATCTACTTTCACCAGATTTACCTTTGGCGTATCAAAAGTCACATCGTACAGTGATATATCACCTATAAGCAGCGCAAGTACATTCAAGCTGCCGTTAAAGCATTTTATTGAAAATAAGGAATCCGCATCAGCAGGCAGTGTTGATCTTAAATCTTCCGGTATGGAATCGAGTAAATGACTCGTTATCTGAAGATTATCCACATCTACGGTCATATTGGGAAAAGTTCCCCAAAATGTCAACTCCACGCGCTCAACCTTTACTTCAGCATTAAGATAGTCATTCGCATAGCGTTCCACCATCGGTGTCAATTTCTCAGGCGTCAAAAACCATACAAGAGCGGAGCAAAATACTATTAGCAGCAGCACTACCCCTGCTAAAAACCATGCAACGGTCTTCAACAATGTCACAAGCCACGATTTCTTTTTCTTTACACCTTTTTCCTTTTCAGTTTTTTCACCTGCCATAACAATTTCCTATTATCTCGTCGTAATATGGAAACAACCCTGTTTATGCTCGTACTTAACGTAGCACCGACCTTCTTCTCGCAAATAATAAAGAACCTCTGCAAGAAGATTTTTCAAATCCTCGGCTGTACGCGGAGTGGAAGGATTGTCACACACGAATTTTACAAAACTTATATCAAATGTAGTTCCGTACTGGTGAGCGGAAGAATCTACCGCCGCCGTATTCCTCCTTCGCAATTTCTTTATAGTTGCCGGCGTGCGCAGCATACTCGTCACTTTCAGCCTATAATCACCGCCTCCGCGTGCTGTCAAAGAATCTTTCCACGTTTGTGCTATATCATCAAGCAGTTTTTTTGCGCGAGGAACAAGGTACGGCAGAGAGTAAGTAAGTTTGTCTATGTAATACGTCTCTGTCGGGACAACACGTATAACAGGCACTTTCAAGTTCCACGCATCGGATAACTTCATTATAGGAGTTATTCCGTATTTGCGCGCCACACCAAGGTGGATATAATTACTGTCATTAAACACTTTTCGTAAAGAACCGAGCATTCGTACCCTTATCCGCTTCCCCCCGGGTGGCATTGAATCTACGGGGATTATATGCACTTCATCTTGTTCTTCATCTACTGTTGCGGAAGTTGTATCAGGCATACGCTCCTCATCTTCTATTTCATCTTGAGCATCTGCATATATCAGGCTGTCGCTTTCAGCCATATTCAGCAATTCTGACGCGTAATTATTTTCCTCGTCAAATCCGTTATCTGAAACCATACCGGTCTGCACACCGCCTATTCCACCGCATGCCGCTATACCTAAAACCGTGATAACAAACTGGATATATAATAGATATTTCATCGTTATTTTCCTTTATGCACTTTGGAGTGTAAAGTTAGCAATTATCTATCAATTTTTCCGTCAATTTATGT
>JALEMF010000088.1 GCA_022768005.1 Bacteroidales bacterium
TTACTTGTCTTGAAGGCAGAATCGTGTCCGGAGATTTTCTTAAATTGGATTTGCCGGATATAGTAGATGATGCCGAGAAGTTTTGTGTAATAGGGAATTATCCGTACAATATTTCATCACAGATATTTTTTCACATACTTGAATACAAGGATAGGGTGACTTGCTGCTCCGGAATGTTGCAGCGCGAAGTTGCCGAAAGACTTGCAGCGAAGCCCGGGACTAAGGCGCGCGGAATATTGTCCGTGTTGCTTCAGGCGTGGTACGATGTAGAGTACTTGTTTACAGTGTCGGAAAATGTGTTTAATCCGCCTCCAAAGGTAAAGTCCGGTGTGATAAAGATGACAAGGAATGATGTGACGGACTTGGGTTGTGATGAAAAGTTTTTCAAGACAGTGGTAAAGACGTCGTTCGGTCAGAGAAGAAAGACGTTGAGAAATTCGTTACGCGGATTATTGCCGCAGAATGTCACGGCAGAGGATTTGACAGATAAGATATGGACTTTGCGTCCGGAGCAGTTGTCTGTGGAGCAGTTTGTGGAACTGACGAACCTCGTTCATAAATTCAGTAAGTGATAATCGGGTTTTATATGAACCGTCTAATGAAGAACTGAAATGAAGGAATTTACACCGGAATATCTTGAAAATATAAAGAATATAGTAGCTACCCATGATGAGGAGGCTGCACGCAGGGAATTGGCAGATATGCACCCTGCCGATATTGCTGAACTTTATCAGGAACTCGACCTTGAGGAAGCGGAATATTTGTTTAAGCTCCTTGATGAGGAGACTGCTGCCGACGTGGTCATGGAGCTTGATGAAGATGACCGAAGGAAACTTCTCAGCAATATGTCTGCCGAGGATATTGCTCAGCAATACATAGACCACCTTGACACCGATGAGGCTGTTGACCTTATCCAGGGTCTTGACCTTGAAGATGAGAAGCGAGATGAAATTCTTTCCCATATTGATGACGTAGAGCAGGCAGGTGATATCATCGACCTTTTGAAGTACGATGAGGATACTGCCGGCGGTATCATGGGTAAGGAGATGATAGTGGTGAATGAGAACTGGTCAATGCCGGAGTGTATTAAGCAGATGAGAATGCAAGCGGAGGATATGGACGAGATATACTATGTGTATGTCGTGGATAATGACGACCGTCTGCGTGGTACTCTTCCGCTGAAAAAACTCATCACTCACCCGTCAATATCAAAAATCAAACATGTGATGGAGACGGATCCTGTCTCTGTAAAAACGGATACGCCTATTGATGAGGTGGCTCTTGACTTTGAGAAATACGACCTTGTGGCGATGCCTGTAGTAGATTCAATAGGCAGGCTTGTGGGACGCATCACGGTTGACGACGTTATGGACGAGGTGCGTGAGTCCAATGAGCGAGACTATCAGTTGGCATCCGGTCTTTCTTCCGATGTCGATGCCGAGGACTCAATCTTTGCTCAAGTGGGAGCGCGAATTAAGTGGTTGTTGATAGGTATAGTATCAGGTATTTGTGCTGCGAATATATTGGGAATGTTTGAGGCGCAGCTTCAAGCTGTAACGGCTCTAACGCTGTTTATCCCGGTGATATGCGGAACGGGTGGTAATGTAGGTGTACAAGCATCAGCGATAGTGGTACAATCCCTTGCAAACGGTAGTCTTGAGATAAAACATTTCGCTACGCATATCGGTAAGGAATTATTAATCGGACTGGTTAATGCAACAATAATAGCGGGCATAATGCTTATATATAACATATTCTTTGGTCCGGATATGGTGGCTGTAACGTTATCAGTGTCCATATCTCTGTTTATCGTGGTAATGTTTGCAACGGTGGCAGGTACAATAGTGCCGCTAACTCTTGAGAAAATAGGTATTAATCCTGCAATCGCCACGGGAACGTTTATCCAGGTGATGAACGATATTATGGGAATCGTGATATATGTAAACGTAGCCAAGTGTATTCTTTCCGTGTTATCATAAAAGACAAATCAGCATTATGGGGCAAGACAAACTATTTCTGATTGATGCGTACGCTATAATCTATCGTGCTTACTATGCACTAATCCGTGCGCCGAGAGTTACCTCAAAGGGGTTCAACACATCGGCAATTTTCGGTTTCTGCAATACTCTTGATGAAATTTTACGGAAGGAAAATCCTACACATATTGCAGTGTGTTTTGACCCTCCTCACGGCAAGACTTTTCGCCATGAGGCATACGAAGCGTACAAGGCTACACGTGAGTCTCAGCCTGAGGATATAACGTTGTCTATACCATACATAAAGGATATAATCCGTGCGTATAATATACCTGTTATCGAGATTGAAAACTACGAGGCAGATGACGTAATCGGTTCTCTATCCCGTATTGCAGAGAAGGAGGGCGTGACAACGTATATGATGACGCCTGACAAGGATTACGGTCAGCTTGTTACAGATAAGGTTTTGATGTACCGTCCTGCTATTAAAGGACAGGGGTTTGAAGTGCGCGGAGTGAGTCAGATATGCGAGAGATACGGGATTGACAACCCTTTGCAAGTGATTGATTTACTTGCTCTTGAAGGTGACACGGCGGATAATATACCCGGTTGTCCGGGCGTGGGAGAAAAGACGGCATCAAAACTTATCAAGGAATATGGCTCCGTGGAAAATCTTATAGACCACGTTGCAGACCTTAAAGGTGCATTGCAAAAGAAAGTTTCAGAAAATATAGAACAGATAAAATTCTCTAAATTCCTTGCTACTATTAAGACTGATGTTCCGCTGGATATCCGTGTTGAGGACTTGGTGAGGAAGCAGGAAGATGTTGAGAAACTGAAAAAGATATATCGCGAACTTGAATTCAAATCTTTTTTAAGCAAACTCGGTGATACCGCAGTTGAGGCAGATAAACCTGTGAAAAAGGCTGCTGCAAAGTCAGATACAGGCGGTACTCCTTCGCTCTTTGACTTTATGGAGCAGCAAGAGAAAGAAGCGGAAAAAGGCAGGTCCATATCATCAATCAGTGCAGATACGGTTACTGTAATTTCTACTTCGGAAGGACTGAAAGACTTGGTGTCAAAGGCAGTTGCAGCGAAAAACATAGGTATTGCCACTTACAGTATAGGTGTTGAGGCAATGACAGCCATATTAAAGGGTATAGCTGTGGCTGTAAGTGATAATGAGATATTCTATGTCCCGCTATTGAGCCGTGACATAGAAGCGGAAGTTGTGAAATGCGCTCTTCAAGAAGTGTTCGGAAATGAAAATGTTACAGTGGTCAGCCATGACGTCAAGCGCGATATAATACTCCTTAAGCGATATGGTGTGGAGTTGACAGCGAAATACTTTGACACGTCTGTTGCTCATTATCTTCTTCAGCCTGAGATGAAACATAATCTTAACCTCGTGGCAGCAACGTACCTTTCCGGCTATCAAATGATAGGCTCAGTGGAAAGTGATGCTCCTGCTCGCAAGCCTTACACTGAAATTTCCGGAGGAGTGGAGCAGGAGAGTACAGTGATAGCGGAAATGGCAAAAGTTGTCTTGTCTCTTGCAGATGCGTTGAGGGAAAAACTGAGAAATGACATACCGGATAATCTCGTATATGACATTGAGATGCCTTTTGTAAAGGTTTTGGCGAGTATGGAGTGGGAAGGAATGAGAATTGATGCAAATGAGTTGTCAAAACTTTCCGTGCAGTTGACTCAGCGAATGAAGGAACTTGAGGCAGAGGCATATACTCTTGCAGGTCAGGAATTTAATATATCAAGTCCTATGCAGGTGGGTGAAGTGCTTTTTGATAAATTGCAGATTGACCCAAAGGCAAAGAAAACTAAGCGAGGTACATATTCCACTACTGAGGAAATCCTTGAAAAATATGCGTCAAAGCACCCTATCGTGAATATAATCCTTGAAATCCGAGGATTACGCAAATTGCTTACTACGTATATCAATGCGCTGCCACTACTTGTCAATCCGAAGACGGGTAAAATACATACTACTCTGAATCAAACTGTTACAGCAACCGGACGTATTTCTTCAACGAATCCGAACTTGCAGAATATTCCTGTCAGAACAGATGACGGCAGGGAGATACGTCGTGCTTTCGTAGCGGACCCCGAGTGTGTTATGCTATCAGCCGACTATTCCCAAATAGAACTGAGAATCCTTGCATGCCTTAGCGGTGATGAGGGAATGATTGATGCCTTCCTGTCCGGTGCAGACTTCCATACTGCTACAGCAGCAAAGATATATAATGAAGACGTAAAAGATGTCACTCAGGACCAACGCCGTAAGGCGAAAACCGCAAACTTCGGTATTGTGTACGGAATTTCCGCATTTGGTCTGTCTGAACGATTGGGAATACCGCGTGCAGAGGCTAAGTCCTTGATAGAGACATATTTTGAAACGTATCCAGGCGTGAATGAATACTTGCGGAAATCCGTAGAGGTGGCGCAACAAAAGGGATATGTTACTACACTTATGGGGCGTAAACGTTATTTGCCGGATATAAATTCGAGAAATGCGGTAGTACGCGGATATGCAGAGCGAAATGCTGTCAATGCACCTATACAAGGTAGTGCGGCGGATATTATCAAGTGCGCTATGATTGATATTTACGCAGATATGAAAGCGGCAAATCTACGTTCCAAGATGATCATGCAGATTCACGACGAATTAATCTTCAATGTTTTTCCTGATGAACTTGAGGTGCTTAAGAATATAGTGGAATCTCGTATGAAAAATGCTTATAAGGGTAGGGTTCCGCTTGAGGTTGCCGCCGGTGTGGGTCATAACTGGCTTGAAGCGCATTAAAAATAGAAATATTTGACAATCAACAATATATATTTTACTATGAATACAGATAGTCCTATTGTAAATACGAATTCTCTCGCTTTTATAGCATTGTGTAATGAGTACTGTGCAGCACTTGAGAATGCTCGAGAAATGGAACGTACGGAATTTATAGAAAAAATGGTGCGTATTCTCCCGAGGATATATATTTCCGCTAATGACTTGCAGGTGAATATGATAGAAACGGAAGAACCATATATCGACGGTACTCTTGATGAAGATTATTACGAGGCTGTACGCCGCAATGTAGAGCGACTTATCGGTCCTGACGATGTATATCTTGAAGTGTTTGAGGAGGATATGAAGTATTCGGATACTCCTGTGTCAGCATCTATCTCCGAATCGCTTGCTGACTTGTTTCAAGTGATGTTTAATTTTATCGCTATGGTGCAAGATGCAACAGATGAAATTATGGGTATCGGTCTGCTCGCCATGCGTGAGGATTTTAAGAGTTACTGGGGACAAATCCTGTGCAACGTGATGCGTGCATTGCATAAAATTGCTTTTCAGGAAGAGGAATAGTGATATTAGCATAACTTGATATGAAAACTTTGTTGTCTTTTGTGACATTGTGCTTTGCATGCATAGTCACGGTTTCTGCTTCTGAACCGAAATTGGAAATTGCGTGGGGAGAACGGGATACGGTTTATTTAGCAAATCATCACGTGGTGGGTGTTACTGATCCCGATGCTGTCGCTTCAATTAACGGGGAGAAACTTCACGTCTATAAGACAGGTTGTTTCGGAAAAACAGTGACGTTATCTCCGGGTGACAATAAAGTGACGGTGACAGTTATCAAGGGTACTGACACTGCTACCAAAGTTCTTGACGTATATTATGAGACAACTCCTCGCAAGAGTTCCGCCAACGCTGAAGAACAGACTGTGAAACTTGAGCAGCCTGTGAATATTATGACTGTTGAGGGTGCTTACCTTCAGTACGGCAATGGCGGTGACCGTCTTGGCGGGTCAAAGATGGGGTACCTTGTTCCGAGTGTTCCTATGACTGCAATCGGCGAGACATCAAGTCTTTACGAAGTGAAGTTGAGTGAGTGCAGAACGGCTTACGTGCCAAAGGAATACGTTACTGCAGGAGGTGATGGCGCAAAATGCGTGAATACCGGTTCCTGGTCCGTGTCAAATGACGGAAAGACGGATAAGGTTGTTATTTCTTTGCCATATCGGTTGCCGTATTACTATCGAGATGCAATAAATCCGCTTGAAATACGTGTGTCTCTGTACGGTGCAATGAATAATAGTAATTGGATTACTCAACGTGGCGCACTCGGCATAATAGACTTTGTCAATTTTGAACAGACGGACAGTGATGTGCTGACGGCAGTGATAAGACTGAAGGATAAACATTCGTGGGGATATTCCATTGAGTACGAAGGGAATAACTTGGTGATAAAGGTACGTCATCGTCCTGAATCATTGGCTCTTAAAGACTTGAAAATCGGTCTTGATGCCGGTCATGGAGCAAAAAATCCGGGTGCTATATCAGCATCAGGGCTTAAAGAGGCAGATATTAATATTGATATAGTAAATCGTCTTGCGGAATTGCTGAAAAAGGCGGGAGCGGAAGTTGTATTGTCAAGAACTGCGGATACAGATGTTACAATGGCGGAAAGGCGTAAGATATTCCGTGATGCGAATATTGATTTGCTTATTTCCGTTCATAATAATGCAGTGGATAATCCGTTTGCATCGCTTGGTACGAGTACGTACTACAAGCATATTTCAAATCGGGAATTGGCACACACGCTATGTGAGTCAATGCTTACTCTCGGTGTAAACTTATACGGTGTCACCGGTAATTTTAATTTCTCATTAAATCAGCCTACGGAATATCCTAATGCTCTTGTGGAGGGCTTGTTTATGTCATCGCTTGAGGAAGAGGAATTACTTGCAAATCCGGACTATCGTCAAAAGATGGCTCAAAAAATCTTTGAAGGTCTTAAGAATTATCTGAAGGCTTGTCAAAAATAAGATTTCGCACATATTTGTTTTTCAAAAAGGTCTGCAAGGCTGTGGACTCTAAGCATTTTCTACAGACCGCGCGCGGAGTGCGTGCGGTCTGTAGTGTATTAAAATTCAGGGGGAAAGTTTCACCCCCCCCCGATGAGATATCAATCATCTAAAAAATAAGTTGTTAGATGATAAATACAAACTTTTGAGATATGGTTTTACTCGGTAATACGTCAGAAAGCGCGAAATCCTATGCGAAAGGTTAGTTGGGGATAAACTTTAAGGTATTTACGCACTTTGTTGAATGTGTTATCATCTGTAAAGTCTTCGCTGTACACTATAGTGCCGTAATCGGTGTAAAGATTTGGAGTACCCTCGAATTGAACACCCAATTCAGTTTGGAAATTGATAAGTTTGCCGGGAATTGCACGTCCCCAACCGAGTCCGAGATAAGGGCGGAACGAATTGATTTTGAAACCGCCGCTGACATTACCGTTTTTGTCAGCAGGTATTTCGTAATCACCTATTATGACGTTTCCACCATTCTGACCTGTTGAAGCGGCTATTTGTGCCAGTTGGTCGCTATGTCCCTTTATTTTCATCAACTTGTTGCCTCCGAAGTATGCTCCCGCAGCTACGAAGAAAGAGCATTTAGGTACTGGATAGACATTAAATACCAGGTGTCCTTGAGTACGTCCAAGTTCGCCTTTAAGGTTAACTGTACCTAACTGCGGGTTGGGATTTGCAGGTGTGTAATAAGTGAAGTCGGCGTCAGAATTAAATGTGATATTAGGCATAATATCTATTCCAACGCGCATTTGCACGAAGCCGGTGATAGGAGTTGCCAAGTCAATAGTAACACCACTTGTGCCGATACCTGCACTTGCGCCGAGGTGATTGAAAATGTCCGGACCAATAGCCCGGGAGCTCAGTGTAGTGAGCAATGCGAAAAGTGTTAAAGTTAGAGCCTTTTTCATATTGTTGTGTTTTTTTTTGAGGTACCTAATTTCCGCAATACTTTTGTATAAAACTAATTTAAAGCACTGAGTAGTAATGTATTACCCGGTGTTTGTCGTGTCAGAAGATTCACTTAACTTCGTGTTGCAATAAAAATTAAAACAATCTTCAACAGACATGGCAAAAATACAAATAAAGTTCTATTTAATCACACATTTTGGCGGAATTTTTTCAATCATGGAGCAATTTGATGCTTTTTTATCGGACGTAATCGACTCCATATTAGGACTGCGTAGCAGAACCTATGGTTACCAATACAGTGAAATCATGTGCGTATTCATCTCCGGACTCAGGTAAATCATATGACTTCAATACAGCTGACACAATGAACGAATTGTTGGTCAAGTCTCTCATTGCTACCGGAGAATTATGTCAGGAGCAGGGTTACGATCCGGATTTTGACCACCGGTTCATTGAAACGGAGAAGTATGATGCCTAACGTACATACAATACAGCCCGGGAGTGGCCGTTATAGGTGACCATATTGTCGGCATTGAAAATCGGGAGGGCAACACGAATGTCTGGTTCTGCCAGCAGTGTACATTGGAAATCTCTGATTTCATTGGCTTGCGGAAATTAGGTTAATAAAATTTTTTAGTTGTATTCACATTTTAAGGTTGAATTTGTGACAAAATTAGATAGATGCGGTTGAGTCCGGTTTCAATTCGGGAACAAAAAGTTTCAATTAAGGATATAATGATGGATTTAAAGGGTAAAAAGGCTTCAAAGTCCATAATGTCATCGTTATTCCGTTGAGTGAAGACGTGAAAAAAGGACCACTCCTCACGGAGCAGTCCCCAAAACTATTTTTATGATAAATACAAATTCTATTCGCCGTATTGTTTTTCAAAATCCTTCTGAATATTGTTGTCAAAATAGATGATATGTTGACGGTCGCTCAGAGGGAATTTAAGTTTGTAAGCGTCTATATTTCTGATGTTTGTCTGTCCTAAGATAGATTCGGCACAAAGCACGTTTCTGATGATGCGAATGATGTCTTGCGTACATATTACTATGAAAGGAGAATCATCGGCAGTACCTTTGCCTGAAGATAGTATGATTGTAGAAATCAAGTTAAATCTGCTTTCAAGTGCCGGAATCATTGCATGAGCAGTCTTGATGTCGCAGTTGTTAGCGGCAACGAGTGCTTTTATTGTAAGGTCAAGAGAAACGGGGTTGTACTTCAGTGCTTCGCTGCATAACTGCCATGTTTCGGCGTATTCTCCGTCGTTGTAGCATTTTTCGAGTGCTTCGTACTTGTCCAGCGGATTGTAGTCCAAGGTGTAAGCATAGCCGTAATAAACAGTAGCCATTTCGTCAAGAGTGAGTGTCGTGTCACCCACAACGAATCTGTTAAGGAGTGAGCGGTAATTGTCAGGATTAGAAACAACGTCAACCTTAATGCGGTTCAAGTCAACTTTAACGTTGTGTTCCGCAGCATTGACACCGATGAAACACAGCATCAAGGTGAGGGCGAATAATAGTTTTCTTGTCATAAAATTTTAGTAAAGTTTGTAACCTGCGAGGTTAAGAATTTTAGCAGGTATTTCAGTGTTATTATTAAGGCTTGAGAATACTTCAGCGCCTTTACCGATTGCGAATACCGGTACCGGATTCCCGGAGTGTCCTGATGTTGCCCAAGAGATGCGTGAAACTTCGTCAAGCACTTTATATACTTCAACGGCAAATCCCATGTGACTTGCGTAAAGTGTCTTTTCGTCTTTAATTTCGTTACGTTTGCCGAATGATTTGTCGAATGCTTCTTTTATTCGCTGAGTCTGAGCATCGGAAAGTTTTACGTCAGTCCAAAAGCCGAGTTTGGCTGTAAGATATTCCTGCATATCTTCCCATCCGATTATGCTGCGAGAAGTGATCATAGCTTTGCAGTCAAGAGAAAGCATATCTTTTGAGATGGTCTGACGGTTAATGGCGTCGAAATCAGCGTAATACTTACCGTCTCGACCGATAACCATACCACCTGTATCGTGGTCTGCCGTGATTACGATGAGTGTTTCGTCAGGGTGTTGGAGATAGAAATTGTAAGCGATTTGGATAGCCTCGTCGAACTTGTAAATTTCAGTCATAGCGGTGCCTGCATCGTTTCCGTGAAGTGCGTGGTCGATGTTTCCGCCTTCAACCATCATAAAGAATTTATCAGGAGATTTTTCAAGCATATTGTCAAGGCAAGCTTGTGTCATCTGAGTGATGGTAAGCATACCGGGGATAGAATCCATTGTGAAACCTACATTGCTGTCGTTAAACGGATTAGGTTCGATGAGGACAATTTTGTTTGCAGATTTTTTATCAACCTTAGCGAGTTCGTCAAGACTGTAAACGACTTTAATATTGTTTTTAGCGTATTTGTCTTTGATGTCAGTAGGGTTGCCCTTGCTGTCCTTCATACCTTTAAGGTTAGCACAAGCGAGGAAATCAACTTTGCCGTCAATGAATTGGTTATCAATGTCGTAGGTCATTTTTCTGCTTGGAACGTGTGCGTAGAAAGCACCGGGAGTAGCATCGTCGCCGAATACTGTTGTTACTACACCAACGCCGTAACCGTTATCTTTCAAAACGTTTGCCATAGAGTAAACAGGGATGCTGTCCGGTGTTACGCCAAGCATACCGTTTATAGTCTTATGCCCGGTAGATAATGCCGTACCTGCGGCAGCAGAGTCTGTGATAGAACCGCTTACAGAGTAAGTAGTGCAATATCCTGCGATAGGGAATTGTGTCATGGTCAGAGGTCTTTGACCATTATATACGGTTCTGTTCCACTCTGTAGTGGCAATAACAGGCACTACACCCATACCGTCACCTATGAAGTAGAAAATATACTTAGGCTGGGCATTAATTGTCAGTGCTATACTCAGCAGTGCAAACAATAAGAAACTTTTGATTTTCATGTTATTATAAGTTTTATGTGTGATACTCGCTATTATAAATTTTTTATATCGCAAAATTAGTCAAAATGTCACAAATAACGCATTTATGTATTCGTATTTTATGAAATATTAGGATTTTAAGTAACTTATAGCGATTTGGAGAAATAAAAAAAGGAAAATACTTTGATAATTGAAATAATCTGCTTAACTTTGCACCGCTTTAAGCCCAGATGGCGGAATCGGTAGACGCGCTGGTCTCAAACACCAGTGGAGTAACATCCGTG
>JALEMF010000089.1 GCA_022768005.1 Bacteroidales bacterium
CCATAAAAATATTCCATTACGGATAAAAAATACTTTCAATCCTCAAGCCGCAGGAACACTGATAACTTCCACACCATCAGACACTGATAAACCAATCAAAGGTATATCCTCCATAAACGACACTTGTCTTATCACCGTCACCGGACTCGGAATGGTGGGAATCGTAGGTATTAATGCACGAATATTCAATGCATTAGCACGGAACGGCGTAAGTGTATTCCTCGTGTCACAAGCATCAAGTGAAAACAACACTTCACTAGCTGTCAAAAATGCAGATGCAGAGCTTGCGGTAGAAGTGCTGAGCCACGAATTTAAGGCAGAACTTGAGGCAGGCTCTATAAACTCTATCACTCCTTGGCATAACCTGGCAACGGTTGCCATCGTAGGAGAAAATATGAAAGGCAGAGCAGGCATAGCAGGTAAATTATTCAATACTCTCGGTAAAAATGGTATTAACGTTATTGCTTGCGCTCAAGGTGCATCGGAAGTCAATATATCATTTGTAATTGACCATAAAGACTTAAAGAAAGCTCTGAACGTAATCCACGATTCACTTTTCTTGTCCGAAACACAAGTACTTAACCTGTTTATCGTAGGTATTGGAAACGTAGGAAAACGACTATTAGGACAAATCAGCAAGCAGCACGATAAGTTACTGAAAAACAAGTCACTTGAGATGAAAATCGTAGGCATATTCAATTCTCGCAAATGTATTTTTGACAGAGAAGGAATTGACATAAACAATTTCAGCACAAGACTTGAAGATTCAGAACTTACGGCTTCACCGGAAAATATCAAAAACGGAGTAATAAAAATGAATATCTACAATCCGGTATTTGTTGATTGCACCGCATCAAAGGATATTGCAGCCCTGTACTCTGACTTGCTTGAACATAACGTGAATATTGTTGCCGCAAATAAAATCGCCGCCTCATCTCCATACGACAACTATCTGAAATTAAAAGAAATAGCGCATCAGAGAGATATAAAGTTCTTATTTGAAACAAATGTAGGTGCAGGACTGCCAATCATCAGTACCATAAATAATATGATAAACTCCGGCGACACTATTCTCAAAATAGAAGCAGTCGTATCCGGTACACTTAATTATATCTTCGACGTGCTGAGCAAAGATGTCACGTTCAGCAAAGCAGTAAAAATGGCACGAGAACTCGGATATAGTGAACCGGACCCGAGGATTGACCTGTGCGGAAGTGACGTAGTGAGAAAAATCGTAATTCTCGCACGTGAAGCAGGTTACAGGATTAATCAGGAAGACGTAAAAATATCCCCATTCTTGCCCAAAGAACTGTTTACTTGCTCCGAGGAAGAATTTTTCAAAGAGCTGCCTGAAGTTGACGAAAAATTTGAGACAATGAGAAAAGAAGCTGAAAGCCAAGGCAAACGTTTCCGTTTTATAGCAACGCTTAACACTGACGGAACAGCAGAAGTGGGACTTAAAACGATAGATACGTCACACCCGTTCTATTTCCTTGAAAGCAGCAATAACATTATTGCAATCACCACTGACAGGTATAACGAATACCCTATCATCATAAAAGGATACGGAGCAGGTGCGGAAGTGACAGCAGCCGGAGTATTCGCAGATATAATAAATATCGCAAATATCCGTTAGTACTTAAAAAGACCATTAAAAACACTTACAAAATATCATGCTATATTATCCGGTTAAAGGAAATCACAAGGCTGTAGGACTGATTGATGCAATACACATCGGAGTGACCGAAGACGGTGCATTGTTTTTGCCTCAAAGTTTTCCGCTTATACCAAGAGCATATTACAAGAATATTGCAGATATGACATTACCTGAAATAGGATATGTCGTAGCCAATATGCTCTTTGGCACAGATATTCCGGCAGCCACTATAAAAGATATTATTTACGAAACACTGACGTTTGACATTCCATTTACAAAAACGGAAGAAAACAGATATACCCTTGACTTAACTCAAGGACCTACAGGAAACTATAATGACATAAGTGCAAGATTTATGGCAAATCTGCTGAAGCGTTACCGCAAACACGCACGCTTCAACGTCATCATATCTTCATCAACAGGTGCAGGACACGCCGTTGCAGATGCGTTCCACGATATGCCCGGAGTGAAATCTTTTATTTTATTCCCCTTTGAATCAATATCCGCCAAACGACGCGAAGCACTGACCGGCTACGGCAAAAATGTTATACCCATAGAAGTTTCCGGAAGCCTGTTTAAGTCTATTGACATCACTCGCGAGGCTATTACCGATACGGAAATGCAAGGAAACATTCCGTTAATCACAGCCAATTCCACCAATATTGCAGCATTGCTACCTCGCACTATCGTCTTCCTCTACGCTTATTCAAGACTTGTGAAGGAAAAGAAAGACGTAAAAGACATAGTAATTTCCATTCCCACCCGTAATCTCGGAAATCTCGCAGCAGCAATTATAGCAAGCAAAATGGGACTACCCGTGAGCAGATACCTTGCTATCCGCGATGATGACAAATATGCGGTAAACGACAGCCGAATAGCCACTTTACTTGGTAAAGAAGACTATAGTAATGATATATTTTCTCCTACCACTCACCCGCTGCGTGATTACGAGACGGAAATAACTATCATTACCGATAACGATAAAAATTGTATTATTGACGGATATGCCTTACGCCGTCAACCTGTCAAGCACATATCCGCATCTTACAATCAACTCAAAAAAATAATTTTAGATAACAGATAAAACCTACTTACCAACATAAAACAAAAAAAATGAACAAAAGAAGTACTAAAAAAGCTATCCGCAGAATATGCGGTGACGTAGCAGGCGAATGTATCGTTGCAAGCCATTTCATCAAAGGCGTCAGCACTGAAGAAATGCATAAAATAGTAATCAAAGTAGCTACACTTCAGACAATTTCTCTTGAAAAAGTATCAGTCGCTTACGACAAAATACCTTCTGACTTTGGCAACAAACACGAATACAACAAGGAAAGAAGAAGATACTTCAAAAAAGCATTTGCTACACTCCACAAAGAAGTAGAAGCTAAATTACAAGAAATTGTAAAAGCTATGAACGCAGCACTTCCTCAGGAAGCTAAAGACGCTAATAAAAAGACTACCGAATAATGTGGTTTTCTAAACTTATACTTCGCATTTTGGGGTGGAAAGTTACAGTTACAGTACCTGACTACCCCAAATGTATTATTTGCGTTGCACCGCACACAAGTAATTTAGACTTCATATTTGGTAAACTCGCATATATGTCCGTTGGTCGTCAAGCCGGTTTTTTAATGAAAGAATCATGGTTCAAGTGGCCGCTCGGATATTTTTTCAGGTCAATCGGAGGCGTTCCCGTAGCAAGAAAAAACAAGAAATTTTCACTTGTTGACGTCCTTGTGGAAAAATTCAAGAACACAGACAAACTGGCTATTGCCATCACTCCTGAAGGAACAAGAAGCAGAACGTCAAAATGGCATACCGGGTTTCTTGAAATCTCAAGGCAAGCCGGAGTACCAATCTGCCTCGGAGCATTTGACTTCAAGACCAAAAATATTTACATAGAAAAGACTTTCACCCCTACAGGTGACAATGATAAAGATATTAAAGAAATAAAAAGTTATTACAGTCAATTCACCGGATGTCACCCGGAAAATTTCTGTACTGACTGATTATTTTCGCAAAACGTATTATGACAGACGACTTGAAAATAGCAATTATATCATTAGATATAAAACAAGAAAATCCTGCTGAAAATTTTATTGCACTTGAAAATGCACTTGACAGTTTACAGCAAGGGGTGGATATCGTTGTACTACCGGAATTATTTTCTACGGGATTTATCAGCAATCAAGATAAACTTAATACACTTGCCGAGAATACTACCGGAAATACAATCACTCGCCTTCACCAACTCGCTGATAAATACAACCTGGCAATAGCCGGCAGCTATTTGTGCAAACTTGCATCTACAATATTGAACCGAGCATTTTTCATAGAGCCGGGCGGTGATGACTCGTATTACGATAAAAAGCACTTATTTTCGCTAAGTCCTGAAAAGAAATTACTTTACAGCGGCTTAAATCGCTGTCGTACTATACGTTATCGCGGTTGGAACATATCAATGATTATATGTTACGACTTGCGTTTCCCCGTATGGTGCAGAAATATTAAAAACGACTATGATCTCCTTCTTGTACCTGCTAACTGGCCAAAAGTGAGAAGTTTTGCATGGAAACACCTTCTGATAGCACGTGCAATAGAAAATCAAGCATATATAGCAGGAGCAAACCGCTCCGGAGAAGATAAATACGGAGAATACTCGGACTTGTCTTACATTTTTGACCCGACAGGGAAAAACATTGGAGAAAACACCGATAACATTGTCTATGCCACTTTAAGCAAAAAAAGCATTGAAGATATAAGAACTAAACTGCCGGTAATAAACGATGCCGATAATTTTACTATAAATAATTTATAAAAATGGATAAGACTAAAATAACGGACTTCATATTCTCGCTTAGAATTCCTGACACAGCACAAATGATAGTTTCGCTATCCCCTACTAAAGCATCATATCGTTTTTATTCAATGCCAACGCTTGAAGATAACAATATGAATTTTGATACAAAAACGTATGAAGATATACTTGACATAATATTCTCTGAATCAGACAATTCAAGACCAATGCCTGAAGACCTTGACGTACAAGCATACATATATGAAGACGATAAAAGAGAAGTATTGCCGGAGGAATCACTCACACACGACAAACTTGAATTAATTATCAACAGGCTAATGAAAAATTACCCGGAATTCAGTATGCTGAGGGGATTCCTTTAATCGTTCACAATATATTAATTCAATATCGGCAAATTACGCAATGAGAATTGTGGAGGACGTATAAAATATCACAAATAATACCATTATTAAGGAAATTTAGACAAATTAAATGTTTTGGGAAGGCATATTTAAAGCGAAATTCAATTATTTTTTGTAAATTTGCAGAATAATTGTCACAAAATTATAGCATAATTAATGAGCAAGCCAAAAATACTTTACATCGCACAAGAAGTAAGTCCGTATCTTCCGAAGACGGAAATGTCAATACTTACTAAGGACCTGTCACAATCTATTATTAGCCACGGATATGAGGTTAGAACATTTATGCCAAAGTACGGTATAATCAACGAACGTCGTAATCAATTACACGAAGTAATCCGTCTGTCCGGCATGAATATCATCATTGATGACACAGACCACCCGCTCATTATCAAGGTAGCCACCTTGCTGCCATCTCGTTTGCAAGTCTATTTTATAGATAACGATGACTACTTTATGCACCACACCGCAAAAGACCTTGAAATACGCGAAACGCCGGAAGATAACGATGAGCGTATGGCGTTTTTCGTACGCGGCGTAGCAGAAACCGTAAAAAAATTACGTTGGGACCCTGCTATCATTCACTGTGTAGGTTGGGCTACTGCGTTATCACCGCTTTACATCAAGAGTTTATACCAAGATGACCCTTCATTCCGTTCTGCGAAAGTGGTTTATTCCCTCTTCAATGACAAATTTGACGGAAAACTTGATCCGAGATTTGCTGAAAAATTGAAGATGGCAGGTTTTGATGATAGTGTTTTGTCAAAAATCCAAGATAAAGAAATTGACTATATCGAACTAAACAAACTTGCTATTGATTTTTCTGACGCAGTAGTAGAAGCTTCAGAAAATATTGACGAAGAACTCATAAAATACGCTGCTGAATCCGGCAAACCGTTTATGAGATACCCGGGAAGTGAAAACTACACAGAAAAGTATGCAGAGTTCTACGCTTCATTACAGTACTAATATATTTCAACAGAAAATATAAGATGAAAATAAAATTTTTATTCATCAGCATTATCACATTGTTTACCTTCATTTTCACGGCTTGCGACAATGAAGTAAACAACATCGGAGGTTCACTCGTAAACGACAATCTTGAGATTGACATTGATTCAACATTCGTTGTTGAAGGCAAATCCATTGAAAATCTCAGAATACAGTCTCGTACGGTCACACAACTCCTCGGCTCAATAAGTTCCAAAGAATATGGTACTTTTTCTTCAGAATACATCACACAATTTATGTGTGCAAATAAGATAGACACCGTAGGAGTTAGCGCTGAAGATATTGACTCGCTGATAGTTGTACTGAACATTCCCAAGGGTGATATTGTAGGCGACTCTCTAATCCCTATGGGACTTGAGATTTACCCTCTGACGAAGCAGCTGCCCTCCCCTATTTACAGCGACTTCAATCCTGAAGGATATTACGATGCGAGCAAAAAATTATCTTCGCAGATATATAAATGCAACGTTGCAGGAGAAAATGATACAGTCAAGGCTTACGAAAGCAGATACGTTTATGCTAAACTTCCTGTAGAGATAGGACGAGAACTATTCAGGAAATACAAGCAAAACCCTGAGTTGTATTCAAATCCTGAAGACTTCACAAACGTATTCCCGGGAATATTCGTTAAGAACAGTTACGGCAGCGGACGCGTAATGAGAATCACTCAGACATCTATGCGTATGTATTACTCCAAACATACAAAAACCACCGCTGATAAAGACACTGTTATCAGCAATGTAGGATACTATTTCGCTACAAAACCTGAAGTGGTAACCGACAACCTTATTGACTACACGATGAGTGAAAGCCTCAAGAAAAAAATTGATAATGGCGATAACATCATCGTTGCACCTGCAGGAAGAGATTTGGAAATCACATTCCCTGCGCTTGACGTAGTAAAAGCATATCGTGAAAGAGCAGGTAAAGTTGCAGTCCTTAACGCATTGACATTTAAAATACCGGTTAATGCTATTGAAAATGATTATGAAATAGCACCGCCTACGAATATTATGATGATATTATCCAAAGATAAAGATAATTTCTTCATTGAAAACAAACTTGCAGATGGTGTCACCTCATTCGTAGCGGAATACAATTCCAAAACAGGCTACTACGAATTCACCGGACTACGCAACTATATGCTTGACTTGCTGAAAAAAGATGAAATAAAACCTGAAGATTACACATTTGTAATAACGCCGGTGTCACTTGTCACAACTCAGGAAGCATCTACTTCGTATTACTATTATTCTACACAAGAGAAGGTTAACGCTGTAGTTCCTTATATTTCATCACCGGCAATGGCAGAGCTTGATTTAAAAAATTCAAAAATAACTCTCACTTTTAGTCGTCAAGTCACAAAAAAATAATAACTTTGCACTCGCAAAAGCCAAACATTGGCAATCAGCCGCAATAGCTCAGTCGGTAGAGCATTTCATTCGTAACGAAAAGGTCGTGGGTTCGAGTCCCACTCGCGGCTCAAAAATAAAGAGACTACATCTGTTGATGCAGCCTCTTTATTTTTATAGTATCAGTATATTTACGCAATCGTTATTTTATCATCACCGATAACAATTTTCTTCTGTTTGTAAAGAGCGCCTATAGCCTTTTTGAAATCCTTTTTACTGCAAGAGAACGTGCTTGCAATGATGTCCGGATTTGTTTTGTCTGTAATCGTCATCACACCCCCGTTAATAGAAATAAATTTCATTATTCTCTCAGCCAGAGCAGATACACGATTTTCAACCTTGTCGGATAAAGTCAAGTCAATCTTGCCATCTTCTCTTACGCCTTTAACAAAAGCAGCAAAATGATTTTCCTCATCAATTTCCCCATGCACCTCGTCATAATAAAGCATACCGTAATGTGCATTATCCACTATTACTCTATATCCTATTTCAGTCTGCTTGTAGAAAATGCAATCCACTTTATCACCACGATGGTATTTCGGAAGTAAATTACCAACATATTTTTCAATCTTGGCAGTACCTACAATTCTTTGTGTAGTATCATCAACGTATATATACACAAGATACGTCTTACCCTTACGCATTTTCTGTCTTTGTTCACTGTAAGGCACAAGCAATTCTTTCTGCAATCCCCAATCCAGGAATGCACCTATTTCATTAACTTGGGAAACTGTAAGATAAGCCATTTCACCGACAACGGCAAAAGGGTGCTCAGTAGTTGCAATAAGCCTGTCTTCGGAATCTTTGTACACAAATACATCCACTTCGTCACCTACACGAACATTATCCGAAAGATATTTCCCGGGCAACAAGATTTCGACACCGTCACCGGCATCAAGATAAACACCGAAATCAACTTTACGATTGATTTTAAGCGTATTATAATTTCCTAACTTCATTATTTAAAAACTATTATATGTCAAAGGTAAGGATAAAGAGCGAGATTACCAAATTAATTCATTATACACATTATTTGATTCAAAATGTTTAATTTCGCAGAGTGTAGGAAAAAGCGTGGAAAACATTATTTATATCACAGAAAAATTGCGTAAATTTGCAAGTTAATTTACAAGAACAACTATTCAAAACTAAACTTTTAACTTTGTTATCTCTTCAAATAATGAAACGAATTTTATCCGCCGTTTTAATATCTTTAGCATTGACTGCATGCCATGCTCCGAAGACAGTAACCTATATACCTGATGCAGAAACACTTACAGCAGAACAATTAGCCACCGTAAATCCTCTCACCGAGCCTGTATTTATGCCAGGCGACCTTGTGTATATTGAAATAACCGCTTCATCTTACGAGTCAGTAGCTATGTTCAATAAAGGCAAGTCGATGTCGCAAGACGGAAATATTCAGAATAACAATACGAACAATAATGACCCTGCTATCCGCTACTACCTCATAGATGCTAACGGAAATATCGATTTTCCTTTGATAGGAACATTACACCTTGGCGGACTAAAGAAAAGTGAAGTTATCAACAATCTTTCGGAAGCTATCTATCCCAAATACATCAAAGAAAAACCTACTATTGACGTCAGAATAATGAATTTCAGCGTCACTGTGGTAGGACAGGTAAAGAGCCCCGGGATCGTCAAAAGCGACAATGAAAGACTTAATATCTTTGAAGCTATCGCTAAGGCAGGCGACCTTGACATTAGAGGAGAAAGAGAGACAGTTAAAATAGTAAGAACAAATTTTGACGGTACAAGAGAAGTGGCTGTCGTGGACTTACACGATAAGAACATTCTCACTTCTCCATACTATACACTTCAACAAAATGATATCATATACGTGACTCCGAACCGTTCTGCAGCCCAGGGCGCATGGCAAATACCTAATGCTATCGGCGTCACTTCTACCATCGTCGGCGGAGTGTCCGGTATTGTAGCCCTTATCCTTACAATCGTTAATATGTAATAAATCAACAATTATGCAAAACGATGCTAATACAACAGGCAAAAAGAAATACCTCAGTTCTATTGATGATTCATTTGACCTGAGCGGACTGCTGCTTGACTATCTGAGCAACATCAAGTACATAATTCTTTGTGCTATCATATCTTGCATTATCGCAGTATTCATATATTCCACGAAAGTACCGTCTTACCAAGTAGGTGCATCAATATATCTTAATGACGAACAGCAAGCAACAAGTTCTTTTGCTCTCAGCAGAACACCGGAAGGACTTATCGCACCTAATGCTTACATTGACGAGACTGAAATAGAAATTCTTAAGTCAAGAAACAGTATCGTAAACATCGTTGATACACTCGGGCTGGCTTACAGTTATTACGAAATCGGTTCTTTCAGGGATACTCCTATCTACGGCACAAACCCGGTAGTGGCTGAAATGAATCCTACGGACTTGAGAAACCTCAGCAATCAAATCCGTATTGAAGTATCAAAAGACGGTGATGATAAATACAACGTAGCTTTATCCACTCAGTACAAGGGCGTAAAAGAAAACAAACAGATTAATACTACATTTCCGGCAGTAATTCCAACACCGCACGGAGACGTAAAACTTTCTTTATCACCTACTGCAAACCGTTTTGACAACGATATTAAAATCGTTATTAACAAGCGACTAAGCGTTGCCCAGTCTATCGCATCAAGATTAAACATTGAGTATGCATCAAATTCAATGTCAATTATCCGCATTACTTACAACACACCGGTAATTGCACTTGGAGAGGACATTATCACTTCGCTCGTAAATCTTTACAACAAAAATATCATTGAAGAGAAAAACCGCTCCGCAGTACAGACCGAAGAATTTATCCTTGACCGTCTTGTGATGATTTCAAGTGAACTCAAAGACGTTGAATCACGACTTGAAATGTACAAACGAGCACACAATATTCCTACGTCTGTTGAAAGTCAAGCTGCAATCTACTCTTCAAAGTCAGATGCTACTTCCGAGCAACTTGCACAAATTGATGTGCAACTTCAGCTCCTTGACGAAATCAACTCTGCCGTGCTAAAACAAAAAGACTACAGTCCTATTGCACAGATTTGTGAAGATCCTGAACTTTCTTCACTTATCGAGAGCTACAACAAGAAGGTGTCACAGCTGCAAAGATCACTTGAAACAAGCACGAATGACAATCCCCTCATCATCAAGATGAAAGACGATATTTCAAGAGAAAAATCGCGTATCGTACAAGCTATTAAATCCGCTAAAAACAATCTTGTCACTCGCCGCCGCTCTACATCTGCAAGGAATGCGACAAGTGCAGGACAACTTGCAAGCGTACCTACTATTGACAAAGGTATGCAGGAAATTTTCCGTGAACAGCAAGTGAAAGTTAATATATACACTTTCCTTCTCCAAAGAAGAGAAGAAATCGCATTGCAAAAGGCACTTGCCACTCCTACGGCTCACCTCATTGACTCTCCTATGGGCGTAGGACCTATATCCCCAAAACTATATATCCATCTGTTTTTCGGATTAATAATCGGCTTCGTAGTTCCTTGCATATACATTTTCGTTCGCAGACTGATATTCCCGGTATTTAAAGATAAGAACGAACTCAGCAGAGCCACGGATATCACAATCCTCGGCGAAGTTTCACACATCACCGATAATGCTTCCGGCGTTGTGGTCAAAGAAAATTCCGACAACAGCGGTACCGAATTATTCCGCCTTATCAGAACGAATATTGAAATGGTACTCAGCGGACTTGGCAAAGACAAGAAAGTAATTCTCACCACTTCATCACTTTCCGGTGAAGGTAAATCTTTCTGCGCCGCAAACATTGCCGCTACATTTGCCATCAAGGGGAAAAAGACCCTTATAATCGGTGCTGACGTCAGACGACCCACTCTACATCGATTTTTCAACGTAAACAAGCAGCCCGGTTTGACTAATTACCTTTTAGGCAACGAGAGTGACTATAAATCACTTCTCCAGACAATACCGGACTACCAAAACCTATACATATTGGCAGCCGGACCTATACCTCCTAATCCTAACGAATTGCTGTCAAACGGCAAACTTGACGAACTTTTAGCTCAAGCACGTAACGACTTTGACATCATAATCATTGACTCCGCACCAATCGGTATTGTTTCAGACACATTGAACATATCAAGACTCACGGATATCCAGCTTTACATAGCACGTGCAAACTACACAAAGCGTACTTGCATAAACCTTGTAAACAGCGAAATCCAAAGCGGACGATTAAGTCAATGCTATTTAATCCTCAATGACGTTAATATCACTTCCGGGTCATACGCTTACAGAAAATACGGACACTACGGTCATTACGGACATTACGGCAGCAGTGTTTATAGTTATGGTTACGGATACGAAAGTGAAAAGACTCACCATAAAAAGTCTTGGTGGAAAAATCTCTTCAGTAAAAAGAAGAATTAACAGTATATGGCAGAAAAAGAAATAGAATACAATGGCGTCACTATGCATTACACTGTCACCGGTGAAGGACCGGCACTGATATTGATGCATGGCTGGGGTTGTAATCACACCACGGTGGCATCAATAGAGCGTATTGCCATTAATACACACACCGTTTATAACGTTGACTTCCCGGGATTCGGTAAATCTTCAGAGCCTGAGACAGTATGGGGAACAGAGGAATATACCCGACTGATAGAGCATCTTGCTGAAGTTGAAAATATCAAAAATCCTACTCTAATAGGTCACTCATTCGGCGGACGTATTGCCATCATATTTGCTTCAAGAAACAGGACTGAAAAAGTAATACTCGTAGATGCTGCAGGTGTGAAACCAAAGCGTTCACTTAAATACTATTGTAAAGTGTATTCGTTCAAAATTTCAAAATGGATTGTGAACCACACTTTAAGTAAGACTAATGCAGACAGAATCATAGATAACATGCGTGCTAAAAACGGTTCAAGTGACTACGCCGGTGCATCGAATATGATGAGAGCAATCTTATCCAAGGTAGTCAATGAGGACCTTACGCCTTTAATGCCTCTGATTAAAGCCCCCACACTACTTATATGGGGCGAAAACGATACTGCTACTCCACTGAAAGATGCAAAGGTGATGGAAAAACTTATTCCCGATGCAGGCTTGGTGTCATTCACAGGTTGCGGTCATTACAGTTTTTTAGACAACCCAATGGGATTCAGAGCCGTACTGTCAAACTTTTTGAAATCATAAATTTAAAGACAAACAAAATAGCATAATGAATATTATATTAATATTATCAATAACGCTCCTAATTACAGCCGCAGCAGACTTATTCGTAACACTGCGCCGCGACTTGATGATGCTTCAACAAAATTCTTATCGTAGAGACAGATACGTTAATTGGATAAATAAAAGTGGGGAGACCACGACTTTCCGCCGCATCTTTGCTATGATAGCACTTCTGTTGCCATTAGCATTCAGAAATGCCGAAATACTCACTTATCCCTTTGCTGCCATAGTGTGCGTATGGAATACGCTTGACCTCGCGACAGCAAAATACAAGAAGCCGCTCGTTCTCACGTCTCGCGCATCACGATTGCTGATTACGTCACTGCTGATATCAGCCATAATTATCTGCATCATATATTTTGTTTCAGACAATATTAATGCTACGGTATTGTCACTGCTCGGAGGTATTATCATCTCCCCTATTATACTTCTGGCAGCACATTTAGTTCTGCAACCGGTTGAAAATGCTATTAACCGTCATTACTACAATGATGCCGTCGCTCGCCTTAACTCTATGAAAGACTTGATTGTGATAGGTATCACGGGAAGTTACGGCAAAACGAGTACAAAACACTACCTCAACAGAATATTATCCGAGTATTTTGACGTAACTATGACACCTGGAAGTTTTAATACACCACTCGGCGTCATACGTACCATCAGAGAATATCTCAAGCCGTACAATCAAGTGTTCATCGTAGAAATGGGTGCAAAGCAAATCGGTGATATTAAAGAAATTTGCGACATTGTTCATCCGCAAATCGGTATTATTACCGCTGTTGGTGAACAGCACTTGGAGTCTTTCAAAACTATACAAAACGTTCAACGTACAAAATTCGAACTTGCAGATGCGCTGCCTTCTGACGGATATGCAGTAGTTAATAACGACTTTGAGTACATCAAAAACAGAGAAATCACAAACGTCAAATCCGTACGTTACTCCGTTAGAGACAATGCACATAGTGGCTATCAAGCAACGAATATCAAATACAATTCTCACGGAGCTACATTCACCCTTGTCACTCCGGATAAAGAAGAAATAGACTTCACTACACCGCTTCTCGGAGAATGTAATATTTCAAACCTTATCGGGGCTATTGCCGTAGCAATACATTTAGGAGAACCTATTGAAAAAATAAAATACGCAGTGAGCCACATAGAGCAAGTGGAACACCGACTCAGCAAAAAGACTACTGCCGGCGGCATCACCATTATTGATGATGCGTTTAATTCCAACCCTGACGGTTCCAAGATGGCACTTGACGTACTATCACAAATGAATGGGGGAAAAAGAATCGTAATCACTCCTGGTATGATAGAACTCGGAGAAAAGCAATACGAACTAAATAAAACATTCGGCGAACATATCGCAGAAAGCGTTGACATAGCAATCGTTGTAGGAAAATACAATCGCGATGCAATCACTGAAGGCATTAACAGTAAAGGATTTGACAAAAAAAATCTTTACATCGTTGACTCTTTCGCTGAAGCTCAGGCAACACTTTCACCGATTATCACGGCAGGTGACACGGTACTTTACGAAAATGACCTTCCCGACACTTTCAAATAACATTCAGACAATTCATTACATTATACAATTAATAAAGTAAAAAGATGAAAACAAATATCGGCGTATTCTTTGGAGGACGTTCCACAGAACATGAAATATCCGTTATCTCTGCATCACAAGCGATGCACGCCATCAATAGAGACAGATTTGATGTAACACCTATATATATTACAAAGCAAGGTGAATGGTACACCGGAGATGCACTATTCGACGTTGCCAACTACCGCCATACTGACCAATTACTGGCTAAATGCACTAAGGTGTATATGCGACCGACATTCGGCGACTATAACCTATACAAAGCAAAGAAATCAATGTTCGGCAATGATGTTATCGCCACTCTTGATGTAGTAATTCCCGTTCTTCACGGCTCAAATGGTGAAGACGGCATTTTCGAAGGACTCCTTGAGACTATCGGTATCCCGTACGCAGGTTGTAACACTCTTTCATCAGCAAACGGTATGGATAAAATTACTATGAAGATGATTCTTCAAGCCAATGACATACCTGTAGTAAACTACGTGTGGATGACAGATAAAGAATGGTTCGCAAAACAAGATGAAATAACT
>JALEMF010000112.1 GCA_022768005.1 Bacteroidales bacterium
AAATATATTTTCACCCGAGCTTCGGTTCCCCGCGCTATGGACACAAATACCTTATATGGTATTGCTAACAGCCATGGTTTATCCGGACTATTGACATATAACGTCACGGAGGCTATCGAATTGGCGAAAAAAACAGCTAATGACAATGATGTTATTTTTATAGGCGGAAGCACATTTGTTGTAGCTGATGCACTAAGTTACTTTGACAGTTTAATAAAATAATATTATCTTTGTAAGAAGATGAATTACAGGCATAATGATTACAACTAAATATCATAAAATCAGTCCGAACACAATAGCAAAAATAGAGATTAGAAGACGACTTCTGAATAACCTCTGGCTATTAATATTTCCTGCTGCATCTTTCGTACTTGGGGCTACATACAATAATGCGTTTCTATATGTAGGACTGATGCTCTTGTTTTTGCTGTATCCGTTTTTAATGATTTTATCGTACTTGAACACATTGCTCTTGCCGAGTTATGTCACAGGAATTAAATTGCGATATGTTACTTTTGATGATAATGAGATAATCATACAATGCGTGAAATACGATGAGGAAAATCAAATATTTTCAAAAACAGACAACCCGTCAGTCTCTGCATATTCGGATTTTCAATCTTTCTCTGTCAGTAAAGATATAATAATCATTTCATATTTAAATCACAAAAAGGGATTAATCGTAGTGCCACTCTCTTCTTTTGAAAATCAACAAGATGCTATATCTGCATTGCAATTACTTCAGACCAAAATAAAATGAAAAAAACAGTATTACTACTCATTATATTAAGTCTTTCAGGCATCGCGGGTAAAGCCAACGTCAGCGGAATTGTATATTCCGAAGACGGAGAAACTATAATCGGAGCCATTGTACGATGGGAGAACAAAAATATGGCTACGACAACAGATACTGACGGCAAATTCAAGATAGATTATGATAAGAATTGTAAAAGGCTTATTACAAGTTTTTTAGGATACGAAAATGATACTACCACTATAAGCGATACGGAATCTCCGATTACTATCACTCTTAAACTTCATTCTCTTGATGAAGTCACTATCACTACTCGCGGAAGAGGTGTTGTCAAAGTATCCGGTGCCGAGAACTCTACTTTGATTAATCAACTTGAAATGTTCAAAGCCGCTTGCTGTAATCTTGGTGAAAGTTTTACGACGAATCCATCGGTTGACGTTACGTACAATGATGCAGCTACAGGAGCAAGGCAAATTAAGTTACTCGGCTTATCCGGTTCATACGTGCAAATGCTCACTGAAAACATTCCTGCTTTCAGAGGTGCGGCGCAACCCTATTCTTTAGGCTACGTCCCCGGACCATGGATGCAGAGTATTCAGGTTTCAAAAGGTGCAAGTTCCGTCAAAAACGGATACGAATCTATGACGGGACAAATAAATATTGAATACCTCAAGCCACAGGCTGAAGGAAATTCAATCGGTGCTAACGTTTATGGTGATACTGAGGCAAAAGTTGAAGCAAACGTAGATGCGAACCTTCACCTCAATCAACAATTATCAACGGCCTTCCTGGCTCACTATGAAGACAGATACAAAAATCATGATGGTAATGATGATGGTTTTATTGATATGCCACATATAAGACAAGTAAACTTGCTTAATCGTTGGGGATATTTTTCATCTAAGAGAATAACGCAAGCGCTTATTTCCGTGATAAGCGAAAAACGCACAAGTGGAGTAGCATCTCACGGTGATCACCATTTATCTCCTGATGTGTACGACACAGACATCAGAACTACGGACATTAACGGTTGGCTGAAAAATGCGTGGATTCTTAACCAAGAAAAAAATACGAATATTGCATTTATGGCAAATTATTCACGACACTTATCCGATGGTATTTACGGTGAGCAAAGAAGTCTTTACACCGGACAAACCAATGTATATAGTTCTCTAATGTTCGAAACGGAGTTTGACAATCATAACTCTATTTCGTTAGGCGGAAGTATCGTATATGACTATTTCCACCACAAATTACACAAAGTCTCTGACTTGGTGGATAGAGAGACCACTCCCGGCGCATACTTTCAGTACACTTATAAATTGGCTGACAAATTCGTTGCAATGGCAGGTCTGAGATACGACCACAGCAGCATTTACGGAAGTTTTGTCACTCCGAGAGCTCACATTAAGTGGGCACCGGTAAAGCAATTAACAGTCAGAGCATCTGCCGGAAAAGGATACCGTACCGTAAATCCGTTGGCTGAATACAATTATCTTCTTTCAGCATCATTACCTATCAAGATTACTGAGAACTTGACACAAGAAGAGGCATACAATTACGGTATTTCTTCCACTTTCTCCACTTCACTTTTTAATCGTCCGTTCTCAATTTCCGGAGAGTATTATTTCACGGATTTCAAAAATCAGGTAATCCTTGACCGGGATTCCAATCCGGGTGAAATAAACATCACAGACCTTAATGGCAAATCTTACTCCCATACTATTCAATTTGATATGAATTACGAGGTGTTTGAGGGATTTACATTTGCTGCCGCTTACAGGTACAATGATGTAAAGGAAACATATAATGGTGTAAAAAGAACCAAGCCTTTAACTTCAAGATACAAAGGGCTTGTATCGTTATCCTACCTCACGCCACTTGAGTTATGGCAATTTGACTTGACTTTACAATTAAACGGCGGTGGAAGATTGCCATCTTCTCCCGTTATTAATAACACCAAAATATATAGCGAGAGCTATTCAGCATTTGCTCAGTTAAGCGGTCAAGTAACAAGACACTTCCGCCACTTCTCATTATATATTGGCGGTGAAAACTTGACTAACTACAAACAAAAAAATCCGATTATAAATATTCAATCCGCTAACTATTACGACCCTACTTTAGTCTGGGGCCCGATAAGCGGTGCGATGGTTTATGCCGGCTTCAGATTAAAATTTAATTACAAATAATTATGAAAAAACTCGGTTTATTACTTATTTCTTTTGTAGCATTCCTCAGCGTTGCTGCTAAAGATATTCAGACGGTAACTTTCACTGTTCAGCCTGTCATTCGTTGTGAAAATTGCGAAGCAAAAATAAAGAATCAACTCAAGTTCGAAAAAGGTATAAAAGCCATCGGCATCTCAAGAGAAAGACAACTCATCGTCCTTAAATACGATGCTGAGAAGACTACGCCTCAAAAACTTGCTGAATCTCTTAAAGAAATCGGTTATAAGGCTACTGAAATAAAAACTCCTGAAAAAAAACAACAATAGTGTATGCCTACGGTTCCTGAAATTATCAATCAAAAGCAATGTAAAGCATTTTCTTTTGAGGTCCTGCCTCCACTTAAAGGTAAAGGAATTGAAAAACTCTTCAGTAATATTGATTCATTGATGGAGTTTGACCCGGCATACATCAATATTACGACACACCGCAGCGAAATGGTATATAAATCCACTCCTGACGGACTATATAGAAGAGTTTCTGAAAGAAGCCGACCGGGAACAGTGGCTGTTGCTGCCGCTATACAGCATAAATTCCATATTCCTGCCGTCCCTCACATCATTTGCTCGGGTTATTCTAAAATGGAAACGGAATACGCTCTTATTGACCTCAGCTTCCTTGAAATAACGAACTTGCTTCTATTGCGTGGAGATAAAGCAAAACATGAATCAAGATTTACACCGAATCCTGACGGACATGCGCACGCATCGGAACTTCAAGCGCAAGTCAATGCTTTTAATAAAGGATTTTTTATTGACGGCACTTCTATGGATAATGCGAACGATATTCCTTTCTCTTACGGTGTAGCGGGTTACCCGGAGAAACATGAAGAGTCTCCAAATGCAGAGATGGATATTATGTGGCTCAAAGCAAAGGTTGATGCAGGAGCTGACTACGTAGTCACTCAAATGTTTTTTGACAATGCCAAATATTACGATTTTGTAAGGCGTGCAAAAGAAGCCGGTATCAATGTCCCCATTATTCCCGGATTGAAGCCTATTATAAATTCAAACCAAATAACGTTATTGCCTAAGGTCTTTAAAGTGGATTTACCCATCGAACTTGCTAAAGAACTCATCGCTTGCAAGAATGATGATGAAATAAAGCAAGTCGGTATTGAATGGTGTTATGCACAGAGTAAAGACTTGTTTGAAAACGGAGTCAAGTCAATTCATTACTATTCACATAACGCCGTCAAGTCAGTACACAAAGTAGTTTCTCAAATTTTTTAAATTCTTAATCATGAAATTCGAAGACATTCCCGGACAGCATAAAGTTAAACAGAGACTTATAGATATGGTGGATAATGAACGTATCCCCCACGCTATTTTGCTACAAGGTGAACAAGGTGTTGGAAAATTCGCACTTGCGCAAGCACTTGCGCAATATATTCACTGTCCTAACAAAGCAGACGGCGATAGTTGCGGGGTATGTCCGTCGTGCAGGCAACATGAATCTTTTAATCATATTGACACTTTTTTCAGTTTTCCCGTTATTAAGAAGAAAAGTAGCGGTACACCACCAGTTTCCGATGATTTCATTGAAGAATTTAAGCACTTTGTAGTAGCAGACCCGATGATGAATTTTGAAGGCTGGCTTGAAGAACTCGGTTCGCCTTCTACTCTCCCGGTAATGTACGTTACGGAAAGTGATACTTTGATTTCAAAGCTATCCTTTACCGCAAGAAGCGCTAAATACAAAATTGTGGTGATGTGGTTGCCGGAAAGAATGAATGAGCAGTGCGCAAACAAGCTGTTAAAACTTATTGAAGAACCGTTCAGCGACACCATCTTCATTCTATCCTCGGATTCTCCGCAAGAAATATTACCTACTATATATTCTCGATGCCAAAGAATTGATGTTGAACGCTTTACAGATAATGACATATCCGACTTTCTGTGTAAAAGATTCAGCCTCAATTCTCAAGATGCGCTATCTATTGCGCATAATGCGGAAGGCTCGCTGACAAAGGCTCTGAAACAGCTTTCCACTACCGGAATTAATTCAAAATACTTTGAATTATTTATCCGCCTTATGCGTAGTGCTTACGCTCGTAAAGTTGCGGACTTGAAAGCATGGTCTGCCGAGGTCTCCACATTAGGACGTGAGCAGCAACTTTCTTTCCTGAAGTATTGCGACAGACTTACTCGTGAAAATTTCATTTACAATCTCCATGAACACGACTTGACGTATCTCAACACCTCAGAAGAAAAATTCTCCACTAAATTCGCTCCATTCATCTCTGAAAGAAACGTACAAGCTCTTAGCAGGACATTCAACGATGCTGTAAAAGACATCTCAGGTAACGCTAATTCTAAAATTGTGTTATTCGATGTTGCCGTGAGAACTATTTTGCTGATTAAACAATAGTATTTTTATTTTTTATATATACCTATGAAAACATTTCTATATAGTATTGCAGAAGCATACATAAAAAAGTATCCTGATGAAATTGCTGATTTTTGCTTTATTTTTCCTAACAAGCGATGCTGTATCTTCTTTGAAAAATTCATTCATGAATTAAGCAAAAAGGAAATTGGCAACGTGGTCTTCCCTAATACTATTGACATCAATAGTTTTATTATGAAGACGACGCACTCTGTTGAGCTGTCAAAAATAGAGCTGTTGTTTATCCTTTACGATTGCTATAAGAAACTTGTAGGGAATGAAAGCATTGTAAACTTTGATTCATTCGCACACTGGGGTGAAATTGCTATTGACGATTTCAACGATATAGACAGGGCACTTGTTGATGCAAAAGAGATTTTGACTAACACAACTCACTTTGATCAAATAAAGACTGACTACCTGACTCCCGAGCAAATGAAAGTCGTTGATACACATTTTCGCAATCCTTTAAAAGGCAAAAATGATCACGGAGATAATATGTGGATGCATTATCAAGGTGATAACGAAAGCGAAATATTACACAAATTCAAGACTTTATGGGAGGTTCTGCCGGAATTATATGAGAATCTTACGCAGATACTGAGCGATAGAAACGTTTGCTATTCCGGAATGGCTTACAGAAAAATTGCGGAAAAAGGATTCCTGGATAGTGTAAGACTTAGGTACTCTAAATATATCTTCATCGGCTTCAACGCTCTTTCTAATTCCGAACAGAAATTATTTGACTGGATGAAATTCAAGGGTATCGGAGATTTCTATTGGGATTCTGAATCGCCCTTTATCACTGAATACAATATCGCCGGCAGATTTGTAAAAGAGTATAAAAACAAATACAAAAGTGAACTTGATATAGCAGACCTTAATGATAATATTCCGGAGGCTGAAATAATCGGCATTCCGTCAAATGTAGGGCAAACAAAATTCGCCGCAACTAAAATTGAGGAATTGTTTAAAAATGATAAGGATATAAATACCAAAGTTAATACTGCGATTGTACTGCCTGACGAATCGCTCTGCACTTACTTGCTGAGGTCTTTCCCTCCGGGGACTCTATCATCAAAGAAAACTTCAGATAATAGTGATGATGGCTTGAAGATAAATATCACTATGGGCTATCCTATGTCTAATACGCCTCTGACATCTCTCATTAAAGCTATTATAAACTTGGAGCATAAGGCAAGAACAACTGAGAAAGAAGGTTACTCTTTCTTTTATACGGATATACTGGAACTGCTCGCCCACCCCCTGCTGCGAAAATTCGAACCGAAATTAGTTGACGTATTGTCTTATATGACAAATAATGAACATAAGTACATTATTCCGCGCGATGAGATAATTAACAGGTGTGGTGATAATTATATTGAATGTTATTTCCCTCTTTTTGATGATGCTTCAAAAACTTTTGACACTATTGTCGACTTGCTCAAACGTATTGAAAGCAAAGCTGTTGACGATGTTTTGTTAAAGTCTTTCATTAAGAAATACCGTCAAAGCCTTTTCTTGATTCAAGACTTATGTGCCAAGCATGAAATATTCTTAAACAAGGACACTCTCACACAAATGATGCATAAACTTGCGTCTAACGAAACCGTCAACTTTGAAGGTTTGCCCCTTATGGGTGTGCAAATAATGGGTGTACTTGAAACGAGAGCATTGGACTTTGAAAACGTTATCATTCTGTCTATGAATGAAAAAGTTTACCCCAAAAAACTGTTCAGAAAATCTCTTATCCCTTACGAATTGCGCCAAGGATATAAGATTACTACTCCTGACGTCCAGGAATCCATTTTTGCATACTATTTTTATCGACTCTTGACAAGGGCTAAGAGAGTTTTCTTTGTCTATGACTCGCGTTCAGGTGAAGGAAAGTCCGAGATGTCTCGCTACCTGTACCAGATTAAGAATATTTTCAGCAAAACATTTGGTAATAAACTTTCTGAGATCCAATACACTTTTGATATCAGTCAACCTAAGGAAAGATTATTTGAAATTCCTAAAATTAACGACACTGACAAAGGGAAAATTGTACAGAAAGATGACGCCATCTTACAGCAATTACGCAAATACACTACACAACCTGTTGATGGCAACAAACAGTATTTTTCTGCCAGTGCCATAAACAAGTATATCGCCTGCCCGCTTGAATTTTTCTTAGAATACGTTTCGGATTTCCGTGAAGAAAATGAAGCATTGACGTACGTTGATGATGCAATGTATGGTACTATACTTCACGAAGCTTTCCAAAATTTTTATGAGTACTATAAAGAATACAAGAAAATTGACATTTTTAATAAAGATATTCTTAGTAATATTGACGAAAAATTTATTGAACATTCCCTCGTAGCATCATTTAAGACGAATTATTATGCAGTAGATAATTCAAAAATTCCCGATCCGCCTTCGCTCACAATCGAAAAAGATATTCCGCCTGAAATGCAGATGCTCGCAGACATTATGAAGTCTTTTATGATAAGAGCCTTCAAGTGTGAAATAGATTATCTTGATAAAAAAGAGATAAAGGAGTATCGATATATTGCTTCTGAATACAAATTTGAACACCCGTTTAAGATTGATGATAGCACCGCTATTAACATCAAGGGATTTATTGACCGTATTGACGAAGTCACATTTAATGACGGAACTAAGGCTATCAGAATCGTGGACTATAAGACCGGTTCTGATAAAACGGAATTCGCCGGAATTGAGAGTTTATTTGTATCTAAGGATAATCCTAAAGCTATCTTCCAACTCTTCCTTTACTCTACAATCTTCCATGATTTAATCAAATCAAACGAAATAAAAGGATTGGAAAACTACAAAAACCTTCGCATAATTCCTTTGATTTACAAAATCCGTACTCTTGCCGTCGCACCTATTGATTACTTGAAAATAAAAAACGGTACTAAATATATTGACGTGACTGATTTCCTGACAACTATAGACCCGAATACTTCAATCACACTTGAAGATTCTTTTACTGATGCTTTTAAGAGCAAGATGCAGGAACTATATGATGCAACTGTACCTTTTACGCAGACAAGCGACAGTAATCACTGCGATTATTGCAGATTTGCATCTATATGCGGTAAGGAAAATAAATTGTAGTTTGTGATGAAACAAGATTCCGGACTATATTTGCATATTCCCTTCTGCGGCTCAAAGTGCAGCTACTGCGACTTTTTCTCTGCTCCTGCTATGCTGAAGTACCAAGACGACTATGTAATCGCACTTCTTGGAGAATTAAAGTTGAGGGCTGATGAAGTCCCTGCTCCGTTCACCACAATTTATATCGGTGGCGGAACACCATCTATATTGTCGGAGAAAGCAATCACCGCCCTGCTGCAAGGGTTAAAGCCTTATATCACAGATTCTTTGACCGAGTTTACCATTGAAGTTAATCCGGAAGACGTCACTTCCGACTTATGCGATTTATACCGGTCTTTCGGAATAAACCGTATAAGTATGGGAGTGCAATCTTTTGACGACGACTGTCTGAAGATTATTTCCAGAAGACATTCAGCAGCAAAAGCTATTGAAGCAATAGAGTTGATTAAGAGCAAAGGTTTTAACTACAGCTGCGACCTCATCTACGGCTTACCCGCAGGCAACGTTTCAAAATCATCTTTTGACGTATTTATGAAATCACTGCAAACGCTCCTCAATTTCAATCCCCCACACTTCTCCGCTTACCTTCTCTCATTTGAGAAAGGAACAAAAATCTATTCGCAGAGGGAAAAACGTATCATCAAGGAAGCCACAGATGAAGAAGCAATAGAAATGTACACCCATCTTTGTGACACCGCTCGAGCAAACGGATACAACCATTACGAAATCTCAAACTTTGCTCTGCCGGGCTATGAAGCGAAGCACAATTCAAAGTATTGGGATAGCACACCGTACTTAGGCATAGGCTGCAGCGCACACAGTTTTGACGGAAAAATAAGAAGATATAACCCTAACAACATTCCGCAATACATTGACGCAATCTGCAATAAAGTAACCCCCTGTTTCATAGAAGAATACACCAACGATATAGAGCGATACAACGACACCATCATCACCGCTCTCAGAACAAGTCACGGACTAAGCAAAGAAAGCATAGCAACCCGCTATCCCGGCTACCTCGCCAATTACTTCACTCGCACATCAGCCGCCCTAATATCCCAAGGCAAACTAATCCAAAAGGATAATAACATCATCATTCCGGAACAATTCCTCCTCACAGCCGATGCTATCCTCAGAGAATTGATTTATGTGGAGTAAAAAAATACTACAAGAGCCTAATTTGTGGCACGTACAAACGGGCTCTTAATAAAATATCGTTATCAGTATC
>JALEMF010000116.1 GCA_022768005.1 Bacteroidales bacterium
GCGCTGCATCTTGCGGTATGTTTAAATAATGTTCGAATACAGTTCGTCCTTCCCTTGCGTATGATTCAAGAAAATATTCAGTTGGCATGGCACCGCACTTGTAGTCGTTTTCTCCTTTTACGAATCTATATACAAAGTTCGGAGAATTAAAGTCAAAGAGTCCCCAGTTTATTACACAGTCTATATCGTTGCCTTTTCGTATTCTCAGAGCTGCATGCCCTTCAAGCTCGTATATGTCATTTCCCTGGGCAGTGGTGAAAATTGAAATGGAAATATCTTCCCGTGCATTTGAGAAGAAAAAAGTTAGCGAGAATATGATGGATAATATAATTCGGTTCATTCGGTCTTACTTTCTTTTTGATGGAAATAACTTCTTTATTCTGTTTAGCGGCAAATGTACTTTATCACCCATAATTACCATTGTTACGGCTGACATTATCAGTATAATTCCGCATACATCTGTGGCTACAAGTGTCTCTCCGAATACTATAATTCCGAAAAATATTGCTGTTACGGGTTCAAACACTCCGAGGATAGCAGTGGGCGTGCTGCCGATATTTTGGATTGCAAGTGTTGTGAAAACGAGAGATAATGCTGTAGGGATAAGTGCGAGGCACACTGAATTTATCCACATTAGAGAGTTTGACGGCACTTGGAATGGCTCTCCGAGGAGTATTTGCACTAAAAAAATCGCCCACCCGAAAAGAAGAACGTAGAAAGTCAGCGTAAGTGTCGGTACTTTTTTTATTGTCTCCGTATTTACTCCTACGATGTATATAGCGTATGCAAGCGAGGAGAGAATGACGAGCGATATTCCTATAAAATAATTGTATTCACTGTTACCACTCCAATCGCCATTAACGGACAATAGCAATATGCCAGCCATTGCAGCTGCAAGGCACACCTTCGTGAGTGACGTAATCTTTTGATGAAAAATGGTTGCCATCAGCAATGCCACCATAAGCGGATAGACGAATAAAATAGTAGATGCTATCCCTGCCGGCATATATCTGTAACTTAAAAATAGTCCTAAAGATGAAAAGCCCATCAGTAGTCCCAGTAATATTATCGGCACTAATTCATCTTTTACCGATAAGGTAAACCTTTGCTTGCGTATCGCTATCATTATTGCCAGAATCGGCAATGCTAAAGCGTATCTGAAACACAATACTGATGGCGTGGACATTCCCTCGGAATATAGAGGCAATGCAAACAGCGGATTCATTCCATACGAAGCCGCTGCCAATATACCGTAAAAGTAACCTTTAATACTTCTGCTCATATATCTGTTCGTTTAGTGCAAAGGTACGAATTTTTTCGCCGTTATAGCGGCTATTTGTATGAAATAATGTGTAATATTCCAAGATGTTATTATTGCGTGTATAGCGCTATTGTTTGATAATCAGTGATATACGTTTTATTGTAGAAATTTCTCCATAATTAATTGTGGAATTTTTTCCGTAATTGAAATATTATTATTACCTTTGCAGCGACAAAAACGAATTATATTTATAACAATAAAATAAAAAATGAAAGCATTTGTATTTCCGGGTCAAGGTGCACAATTTGTTGGCATGGGTAAAGACCTTTACGACAACAATGCCGTAGCACATGAAATGTTTGAGAAAGCTAATGAAATATTAGGTTTCCGCATCACAGACCTTATGTTTGCAGGTACAGACGAAGATTTGCGTCAGACAAGAGTAACTCAGCCTGCAATATTCCTTCACAGTGTAATTTTAGCAAAAACTCTTGGTGAAGAGTTTTGTCCTGATATGACAGCAGGTCACTCACTTGGTGAATTTTCTGCACTTGTAGCAGCAGGAGCATTGAACTTTGAGGACGGTCTCCGTCTTGTATCCGCTCGTGCGATGGCTATGCAAAAGGCATGTGAATTGAAGCCGTCAACAATGGCAGCAGTTCTCGGTCTTGCTGATGACGTAGTAGAAGCTGCATGTGCTGAAGTAGAAGGTGTAGTTGTTTGTGCAAACTATAACTCTCCGGGTCAAATCGTAATCTCAGGTGAAATTGAAGCCGTTGCTGCTGCAAGTGAAAAACTTACTGCTGCCGGTGCTCGTCGCGTAGTTCCTTTGAAAGTAGGAGGAGCATTCCACTCACCATGTATGGAACCTGCACGTGCAGAACTTGCCGAGGCAATAGCAAAAACTGAAATTCATGAGCCGGTTTGTCCTGTTTATCAAAACGTTGATGCTAAGCCACACACAAATCCTGAAGAAATTAAAGCAAACTTGATTGCACAGCTCACCTCACCGGTACGTTGGACACAATCAGTTAAGAATATGATAGCAGACGGAGCTACAGAATTTGTAGAACTCGGTCCGGGCAAAGTTCTTCAAGGACTTGTTAAGAAAATTGATTCAGCAATGGTTGTATCAGGAAGACAATAAAGAATATTACTGTTGATACATAATCAATATTTTTATAACATTATTAGTGTGGAGCGAATCGTGAGGTTTGCTCCACATTTTATTTTAGCTTTTGTCTCATATTTAGTATAATTGCACATTAGTTAATTCTTACCTAAGGAATAATATATCCAAAAAATTCTAAAAATGCAATAATAATATCTATTAGCATTTGTTCCGGACTTTCAAAATCAATGATTAGATTTGATAATAGTATGAAAAGAATATATCCATGTTGAATGTCCCATACTGAAATTTTTATGACATATTCCGTAATTGTTTTTGAACTCAGAAATTTATTTTGCAGGTCGATTTTGAATCTACATAATAATTTTGTATAAAGAAATGCAACTGAATTGTGAGCTATAAAGTTATATATAAATCGCAAACGTTGTCAGATTCGTTTGTGGATTTGTGGCGAGGGAATATTTGAAGCCGTGCTTGGTGAGGATATCGGCTATCATCATTAGTCCTATGCCTTGACCGCCTTTTTTTGTGCTGAAAAAAGGTCGGAAGATGTTTTCTGCTATTTTTGCATCTATTCCTTTTCCGTTATCCGTGATGAATATGTGATTTTCACTGAAGTCAATGGATATTTTGCCGTTTTTGTCAATGCTTTCCATTGCATTTCTCAGAATATTGATGAGTGCTTGCTGAAACAGGTCTATGTCAATGCCTTTTATGATGCTTTCCGCAGAATAGTGTATTGAAATGTCAATATTGCGGTTGTCGGCTTCACTTTTTACGAATGTTACGGCTTGAGTTATGCAGTCGTTGATGTTGCAGCTGCGTAATTTTGGGTCAGGGATTTTAACGACTTGTGCTATTCGGCTGAGAAATTGTCCTAATTGAGTTGAGCGATTAATGCAGGCGTCAATCGGTTCTTCAAAATAGCTTAGTTTGTTATTTTCGTGACATATTTCTTCAAGCATTTGCATCGTGGATAGAATTCCTGTCATACTGTTGTTGACTTCGTGTGAAATCATTCGGATAATTTTCTCGTATGCAGTTCTTTGGGCATTATTTATTTCAGTGGTAACGTTTTCAATAATGAAAAAGTGGTGTGCGTACCCGCTGTCCATAAATGTCTCGTGTGTGCAACGGAACAGGTCTCCGGTGTTTGTAGGCAATGTGATTGTACTATGTGGGGCAACACTTGATAGTATTTTGGCAACAGGCGTATTAATTTCGGACAGACCTTTGCTCACAACGTCTTTGCCGAAAAGAGTGGTGGCTGCGGAATTAAGAAAACTGATTTTGTTATTGCCGTCAAGTAGAATAATGGCGGTTGAGGTGTTGTTTATGATTAGGTTCAGGAAATGCTCTTGTTCGCGAGTGTGAATTTGTTCTTCACGCAGTCTTGAGATGATTGCATTAAAAGTTTCTGCAATGGTATCCGTTTCTTTTTGACCGATTGTTTTAAGTCTCTGTGTGAAATCCTGCATTTTCAGCATATCCATACCTTGCGCTAAAGTCCTTATCGGTTTTACAATTCTTTTGTAAAATACAGCAAGTGTTATTACGGATATAATTACTGCTCCTTCTGCTATATAGAATGCGACTGCACCTTGCTGTAATGTGAAATACAGAAGTAAGCCTGTAAACAGTAATAACAGTAATATTAAGAAAAGGAAGAAATGCTTCAGGTTCATATTTTAATACTCAGTTTTTCCATTCGTCGGTATAATGCTTGCCGTGAAAGTCCTAAGATGGCTGATGCTCGCGAAATATTACCTCCGGTTAACTTTAGTGTTTCAATTATCTGTTTGCGTTCAATGTCGTCAAGTGCTGCGAATTCGTTCGTTTTGTCTTTCGGGAGTGATATGTCAGAGTCCTCAATTATGTTGCTGTCACTCATTAAGATGGCTCTTTCCACAACGTTTTTCAGTTGCCTGATGTTTCCGGGAAAAGAGTATTTGCACAGTTTGTTTATTGCACTTTGTGTAAACTTGATATTGTCTTTGAAAGAGTGGCTTGCAAATTCGTTAATTAACAGTGGAATATCGTCAATTCTTTCGCGCAAAGGAGGGAGGTGAAGCGAGATGAGGTTAATTCTGTAATATAAGTCTTCACGGAAAGTACCTTCAGTGATTTTTTCTTCAAGGGGTGCGTTCGTGGCGCAGATAACTCTTACATCGACTTTAACAGATTTGCTTTCTCCGAGAGGTTCAAAAGTTTTTTCTTGGAGTACGCGGAGAAGTTTTACTTGGCTTTCGATGTCCAGTTCTCCAATTTCATCAAGGAAAATAGTACCGCCGTCGGCAAGTTGAAATCTGCCGATTCGGTCAGCTACCGCACCTGTAAATGCGCCTTTTTTGTGTCCGAACATTTCGCTTTCGAAGAGAGAACGGGAGATGCCTCCGAGATTAACTTTGACAAATGGTTTTTCTTTCCGGTTGGAATTGTTATGAATGGCAAGTGCTATCATTTCTTTGCCTGTGCCATTTTCTCCGGTGATAAGGACAGGTGCGTCAGTAGCCGCTATTCGCTTTACTATATTCAGAACTGAAATAAGCTTTGCATTGTTGCCGATAATGCCGTATCGGTTAAAGTCTGTATTGCTGTCATCAGTCGGGGCAAGAACTTTGATTTTATCAAGGAGGACTCTATTGTCCCAAGGTTTTGGAATAAAGTCAGTTGCACCGTGCTTCATTCCTTCTACGGCAAGAGGTATGGAGCCCCAGGCAGTGATTAAAATCACGGGAGTGTCAGGAGATAAGACTTTAATTTTTTGGAGAAGTTCAATTCCGTCTTGTCCGGAAGTGTCGGAAGAAAAATTCATATCTGTTATGACGAGACGAATGTTACCTCTACGGATAGCAGCAAGTGCTTCATCAGCATTTGCTGCAGTTTCCACCTTATAGCCACCGCTGCGTGAGAGCAGTATTTTCAGTGAACTGCGTACGGAACAATCATCGTCAACAACAAGTATCATATCTGTAAGCGTATTTTATGCGAAGTAACTAAAAATTTGACAGTCTGCCAAAATTTGCATTTAAAATGTATTAAATAATTTCTTCAAAATCCACTTCAAGTGGTTTGTTTTGAATATAATCCCAGAGTGAAAGTGAGCGGATTTGATAATAATAGTACCAGTATTTGTACAAGTTTGAGATATACTCCAGTCGTGATTTGTCTTTAGTTACTCGGGAATCATTTAAGTCAAGTGTAGATATTTTTCCGCGCAAAAAAGTTTCAACATTTGTTTCGTATCTTTTGCGAGCAATAGTATCGGAAGTCATTGCGATTTCAACCTGTGATTGCTGATTGTTAAATCGTTCTACGAGGATAAAAATGTCTTGATTGAACTCTATTGCTTCCTGACGAAGTTGACTCTGAATAAGGTTTCTGTTGCTTTGTGCTACTTTTACTTTACCTCGGCGTTTACCCCAGTCAATGAGCGGAATTTTAACACCCACTTCCACTATTTGATTGTCTTTAAGGTGATTGTAGGCGTCATTGAATTCATTTGAAGTACCTGTAAATCCTACTTGAGCATAAAGAGTTATCTGCCTTAAGTCACCTTTTGCTTTTGCTACATCGTAGTCAGCTTCAAGTTGTCGTCTGCGGATATTTTTTGAGAAAGAATTATGTTCAAGTGCTTTTTGGAGAACGTCATCGTAGTTCAGGCTAATGTTTGCGAATTTTTCCGGAATAATCGGTTCTATGACTACGTTTTCTCCATAGTCCAGAAAAGTGCGCAAGCGGAACATATCGCTTTTCATTGTGGAAACTGCATCAGTAAGCTCGGACTGTGCATCAAGGACGTTGAGTTTCAGTTGCAACACATCGTTTTTGCTGATTTGTCCCATATTTCTTTTAGCCAAAGCAACATTGTAGAGGTGTTTTGCATTTTCAAGATTTTGTTTTGCTATTGACACGCTTTCTTTGTCGCTAAGCAGGTTGAAATAATATGTGATAGCCGTCAGTGCGACTTTTTCTGACGATTCAATGTAATCCGCCTTAGCTTCTTCGTAGCGTAGCGGTTCAATTTTTCTATCCCACTTGACTGTGTTGACTCCGAATATCGGTTGACTGAGGGTAATAGCCACCGGGATAGACTTGAAATTGTTCCCGGTGTTATTACCGAATTGTCTGTAAAAGTCAAGTGAAGAAATAATAGATAGCGTACCGCCTGTAAGCCATATATTCTGGTCAATAGAGAGGCTGCCGGACATATCAAGGTGATTATTTCTGACGAAGGTATAAGAACCATCGTCAAGTTGGTATGCACCATAACTCTTTGAATACGATGGAAGGGTAGCTTCAAAATTCATTTCCGGCAATAGTGATGCCTTGTAAGAGCGGTATTCCCAATAGTATGACCTGAGGGTGTTTATTGCGGATTCTGCAGCCACGCTTTTAGTGCGTCCTCTTTCAATCGCTTTGTCAAGTGAGAGATATATGGTGTCATTAACTTGCGCATTCGCTGTAAAAAGTGATGCAAACAAAAATAATATGATAGATATTTTATTGACCATTATGAAACATGAATATAATAAACTTTTATTCAACTTGTCGTCCGTCAAAGAAACGAACTATCCTTGATGTTTCATTTGCTTGTGCTTCATTGTGGGTTACCATAACTATAGTTCTGCCGTCTTTGATGTTTAGTTCGTGAAGAAGTTCCATAATCTCACTACCCATTTTTGAATCCAAGTTACCGGTAGGCTCATCGGCAAGGATTATTTCAGGGTTTCCTACGATAGCACGTGCTATCGCTACACGTTGACACTGACCGCCTGAAAGTTGGGCAGGGTAGTGATATGCACGGTGTGAGAGTCCTACACGTTCAAGCATCAATTTTGCTGCTTCCTTACGTTCTTTATCACTCATTGACCTGTAAAGAAGTGGCAACATCACGTTGTCAAGCACATTAAGAGAATTGATAAGGTGGAAACTTTGGAATACGAATCCTAATGTCTTGTTTCGGAACTGTGCTAACTGCTTATCGCTAAGTTTTGAAGTGTCAAGGTCATTTATGGATACTGTGCCGTCAGTAGGAGTGTCTAAGAGTCCTATGATGTTCAAGAGGGTTGATTTACCACAACCTGAAGGTCCCATAATTGAGAGAAATTCGCCTTTTTCCACTTCAAGGTTAACGTTTTCAAGTGCAACTGTTTCAATTTCGTCAGTGCGATAGATTTTATTTATGTTTTGGAGTTTTATGATAGCCATAATATAAAGTTTTGAGTATTGTAATTACTAATTATGAATTAAGCATTTTGAATTAATCATTGTGTAACGCAGCAGCAGTGTTTGTCTTGCTGATATTGACAGCCGGAATGGTTACTCCGATTAATACGAAAACCCACATTACTGCAAATACGATTAATGATATTATGAGAAAATGGACAGAAAAATTATTTACCCAACAGTCAGCAATGTCAGAGTAAAAACTTTGGAATAAATTTTGTGTAAACCCCATATACAATCCGTGAGAGAGTGCGTACTGGAGATATATGATGCAACCGATAAGCCAGGCAATGAAAGTAAGCACGGTACCTTCACCGATGAGTAGTGATACGATGTTTCTCCTTGTAGCGCCGAAAGATTTCATAATAGCCACTTCGCTCGCTCTTTGACGAGTCTGAAGCCAGAAGTTCCCGATAACACCTATGATCAAGTTGATGAGGAAGAAACATAGTAAGATAACTTTCAGCTTGTATTCCCCCATTGGGGTAATATTACGGTTCTCAGTAAGAATATCGTAGGTTACGGCTGATTCAATATATGTTCTTCCATCTTTGAACTCGGAGATGTTTTGATTGAATTTGTAAGCGAAATCTTTGGCATTAATGCCTTCTTTCACTTTGACCATCATGCCAAAATTGTACATCATAGCACCTTGCAGTCCTTCTGTTAAACTAAATACTGCGTTGGCGTTACGATTGATAGAGAATGGTCTGACATCTTCAACAACGCCAACGACTTCGTATTGTTCATCTTCGCTATCGCCTGATAAAGTTTTGCCTATAGCATTTTCTCCCGGGAAAAATCTGTCTGCAAGAGATTTAGTGATGATGAACTGATTTTCTGAAAGAGACATTTTAGACAGATTATCAACGCTTTCATATCCTTCTGCACTCTTAATTCCGAATGTCTCAAAAAAGTTAACATTGGGAAGGTAATATATAACGCTGGCAACAATCCTTGCTGAGTCATTCGTTACAAATACTCTGTCAGAGGTACCTTGGGATTCAGGAAAAGTAAAGGAGGTCAATGTAACATTTTCAACTTCCGGCAGACGCTTAATTTTGTCAAAGATTCGATAAAATTGGTCATCGTTTGCCTTTTCAAGCGTAGTGTCGTTACTTACTTTTACTGTCAATGCGCAGAGTCGGTCTGCATCATAACCCTTTTCAAGACTTAGATCGTAAGTCATTTCTACTACGGGGTCAAGCATAATCCATGCAAGAACTGTAATGAGTATAAGTTCTGCTATTAGCCAACCGTTAATGCGGCGACGGCTCCATATATTTTTTAATATTATCTTAATCATTATCGATTATTATTAAGTGAGTTAACTATGTTTTGACGTAATGCCCACCATGCAGGGACTATAGCCGAAAGTGAATTGAATACGAAGATTACTATAATTGTGGTGAAGAATACTTCAGGAGAGAATAACATTCCGAATGATACTTCAGGTTCTGTCTCTGCACTTATTGAGTATAAAGCATAAGGGTCAAACATTACTATAATTTGTTTCATATTAAAGTACAATACACTCCATGAAATAATCAATCCTAAGAACGCTCCTATTAAGGTGTAGAGCATATTTTCAATGAAAAGTTGTGACAATAGGCTTGATTTTGTTGCTCCGAAGGATTTGCGAATACCTATTTCAGATTGGCGGTTTTCCATTCTGCCGGATATCATACCGCTCATATTCAGTGCAGGGACAAGTAACAGCACTATCACTATCAGCATATTATTTCGGATAATTTTCCACCATGAAAATTCTTCATCGCTACTATCTTGAATGTCCTGCATTATTGTGCGGATATGTGACTTAGGTTGGTCACCAATAACGAGTTCCCAGCCTTCGTATAATCCGGCTATCTGATTGCGAATATTTTCCAATTCTTTTTTTGTGTCATCAAGTTGTTTGTCATTTCTGATAAGAAATACAGCAGTAAACGGACCTAAGATGCGGTCATTCATTTCTCTGACGTTATCGTAATCAATAGCGCAGTATGCATCAGCGTATGACTCTGTACATAGTTGGCTACAATGTTTAACGATACCGGTAATCCTGTATTCAATATCATTAATAAAAATACTTTTACCTATAATGTTTTCAAAACAGTCGGAATAAAGTTTTTCGGCAACAATGTCAGAAATGACTGCTACTTTATTTTTGTTATCAAACTCTTCCTGACTAAAGGGTCTGCCTGCAAGAAAATCAAACTCGTAAATCTTGAAAAATTTGGCATCATTTTCCAAGACATTGAGGTCTTCTCTAATGTCTGATTTAAACTCAGGCTTTGCCTTGAGAGTTTTCACCGCACCATATTTAATACTAACACATTCAGGTCCTTTTATTTTCTGAACGTAATCTCTTGCGAGAATTGACCCCATGTACCACCCGTTGGCGTAATCTTCTGCAATATTGTGCATTCGGCATTGGGTTAAGTAATAAGTGTCGTTACGGTTTACTTCAGGGTACGTAGGTGAGATACGTATGAAGTAATAATTGGCGAAAATCATAGTTAATGCTACTGCGAGAGTAACACCTGTGATATAAAGTCCGGTGTACAGAGGCTTGGACTTCGCTTCGTGCCATGATTGTTTTAAGTACTGCGTAATTTTCATTTAACTGTGATATTTTTTTCGGATTTATATTTTTCCATTTTGCTTGTCACTACTTGTTCACCGGGCTTTAATCCTGATTTGACTTCTACGTACTCCCAATTTGAATCACCGAGTGTCACAGTGCGACGAGTAAGTGTACTATTATCTGTTAGAATAAACAGATCGTATTTTCCCGGTTTCTTATATTCGGGGAAACGACGGATTCTTATGGCATTATCAATAACATCGGATAAAATATTTATTTCCGCTTTAAGTCCTGCTCTTAGGTCCGGTGATGAATTGTCTTTCAGTGATACTGTAAAAGAAATCATACCATTCTGTGAGTTAGGTGATATATTGATGATAGTACCTTCAAAAAGTTTTTTACCGATTTTAGCTGTTACTTTTGAGCCTATGCCTATTCGGTCAAGAAATCCTTCGGCAAATTCACCGCTGAGTTTGAAATGATTCAGGTCTGCAATAGTGGCTATATGTTCACCTGCTGAAATTTGAGCGCCTATCTGGTCGTTGACGTATATTAGGGTGGCATTTCTCGGTGACTTTACCTTTGCCTGGTCCATTTGCTTTTGCACTTGATTCAAGTCGCGGGATAGCATTGATAA
>JALEMF010000096.1 GCA_022768005.1 Bacteroidales bacterium
AGAATCAAAGTGTTGCATCAGGAAAATGCAGGAGTTTGCACCGCAAGAAACAATGCTATTCACGCCTCGGCAGGCAAATACATCTTCCCTATGGACGCTGACAATATTCTTATGCCGAACTATATTGCCAAAGCCGTAAAAATTCTTGACGAGAAAAGTGACGTAAAAGTAGTGACTATGACCGCCGAATTTTTCGGTGATAGAACCGGGATATGGAAACTGCCGGAATTTTCACTCGAAAGGCTTGCCAAGAAAAACATTATGGACACGTGCGCTATGTACCGCCGGGAAGACTACGACATGACTGACGGATATTGTGCCAAAATTATAGCAAGAGAAGACTGGGAATTTTGGATTGCACTCCTCAAGAATGGTGGAAAAGTAGTAAAAATCCCGGAAGTGTCGCTCCGTTACCGCGTCACCAAAGGCAGCAAACGCGAACGTGACAGAGAGCTCAAGCATCACGTCATTGATGTTCTCAACCGCCGACACCCGGATTTTTTTAACAAATACCTCGGTGGTCCGCTCCGCTATTACCGCTCATGGTCCAAAATAATCAACTTCTTCACAAAGAAATGAAGATACGCCAACATAGCCTCGGCGAGGATATATCTGTGGGAAACACTGTACTGTGCCTAAAACACCAACCAAATTGTCAAAATATTCAATACGGTAATCGCACACGTATTCACCAATCGGAAAACATTCCTGTTTCTCTCTGCACCCGCCTCACCTTTGCATATTTTGTATACAAGATATATCGCGCACGGAAAACAAAGAAACAAACTTAGCCAATTCAATAATTGAATTTTAAGAATATATCCGAAACTGCATATTATGAATAATATGCAAATTAATCGTTCCCATCATATAGAAATTATGTAATATTACTTTTTATAAGGTCTGAATATTCTATCTATGAATATTGATATAACACAAGCATTAAATATTGAATACAATATTATTCCGTATGGTTCAGGTATAGACGACATATAGTTCGAGCATACCGCCACCGCTATCATAAACAATGCAAACAACATTGATTCTATACTGCGAAGCTTTTCAAACGACGTTCTATCCTTTCGGGTTACGCCGGACATCAAGCACGAAAAAAGCACGCTTAAACCGCAAATTGCAATACCTGCTGCTGAATATTGAACACCAAGGATTGTCCAAAGCACATACAATATTGCATATATGCAGATACTTGCTGAAAGTACAAATTTTCTCATCAGCTTATTTTAGAATTAATTATTTATGTTTTTTCAATAAAAATGATACTATCATGGTCAAGCTGAATGTCAAATAAAACCACCACCAATAGATAATTTTACCCGGATTCAGACAGTAGCAAACAGATACTCCGACTATACCGATATACACATCAGCTACCATTGTAGCCAAATCATCAAAAAGGAGTTCACTCAACTTGACAGAACCTTTTTTCAGAGATGTAACCACCAAGTAAATAAGGGTCAGTATTATTATTGCGAATATACCGACATTGATGTAAAATATGGTATCATTTAATTCAAATACCGGAAGTAATGTAAATATCAGCATTCACAAAAGTGACAGATTTTTTATCATAGATAACTATATTTATAAATTTAGAATTTAATGATTGGCTGTTAATATTTATTCCACAAAGATAGAATAAAGAATATTTAAATGCAAATAATTGCAAAAATCAGTAATTATTGTTTCACGGCTCTTTCATTGCATAATAGAGCAACTCAACTTCCGGAGACGTTGGGAATATCTACATCTGAAAAAAGAGCATATTCTTTCTTGCCTGCAAGATTATAATACTTTGAGGCAAGAGTCCTATACCTTATCGCTTCTTTGTTATTAAAAACGCTATAATAAACATCTGCAATCGCTTCATTTATTTTTGCTTTGATAAAATCATCATTGAACTTGTCTGATATCAATAAAGATTTTAACAGTAATCTTATAGATTCGACATAATCTTTTTTATTATACAATATAAGTCCTTTGTAAAAGCAAGACAGGCAAGCATATCTGTAATGACGGCTATCAACATAATAGTCACAGGCGACCGAAATTATAGAATCGTTCGTTTCAAAATAATAATTTTTATCCCGCGCTTGTGTTAACAAAAGCGCCAATCTTGCATTTTGTTCGGAATTGCTCAATGGGGTTTGCGCATATAGTGAATCTAATACCACAAGGGCTGAATCCGGTAAATCCTGAATCAGCGACTCTGCCCTAAGCAGATTTTGCTCTACCATTTTATCCTTGCAAGACGATAAAGTCACAAGAAATAAAAGCACTATGACGTAATAAAGATTTTTCATGAAAAGATAGTATCGGCTTATTCCTTATGCAAAGATAAGTAAAAATCAGAGATTATCAAGTACTCGGATATATACATAAATAGCCTCGCGGATTTCACGCATATATATGAATTCATCTGCTGTATGACTTCGCGCAGAGTCACCGGGACCAAGTTTCAACGATTGCCACGGCATCAGTGCCTGATCACTGAGTGTTGACGAGCCGAAAGGCTCTTTGCCAAGCATCTTAAGACGACTCACCACGGGGTGATTTTCACTTATTCCTGACGGTTTCAACCGAGTGGAACGAGGTGTCAATATTGCGCCTAAAGGTTCTACTGCACGGCGAAGCAGTTCAAGGGTTTCTTCGTTTGAATACGCATCGGTAGTCCTGACATCTACCACAAAGTTACACTTATCGGGTACTACATTGTGCTGCGTGCCGGCATTTATCTGAGTCACGCTGATTTTAACATCGCCGAGAGTTTTTGATACCTTAGGCAGTCGCATTTGGCTTAACAGTGTCACCACAGGCAATGCCTTATAAATGGCGTTTACGCCCTCATTTCGTGCCGCGTGGCCTGATATACCCTCCACTACTCCATCAAGCACAAGAAGCCCTTTTTCCGCTATTGCAGGGCACATTCCGGTAGGCTCACCTACAATGACAAAATCAATAGCAGGCAGAGACGGTATCACCATCTCGATTCCTCCTTTGCCTGACACCTCCTCCTCTGCCGAGGCTACGAAAATAAGGTTGTAATTTTGAGGTTTGCTTATAAGGTAACGATAAGCGCCGGCAAGAGATACGAGTGATGCTCCCGCATCATTACTGCCAAGCCCGTAAAGGCACTCTGTCTCTTCCTCTATGCAAGGCTCAAAAGGGTCTCTGCTCCACCCGCTCACCGGCTTGACGGTGTCAAGGTGAGAATTAAGCAAAATTGTCTTTTTTGACTCATCAAATTGCGGAGAAAAGACAAGGACATTATTTCCGAGTCGCCGGACTTCTCCGGGCATATTACGGCGTGCGTAGTCCTCAAAAACAGAAGCCACAGCAACTTCATCTCTACTTACTGACGGAGTAGAGATAAGTTGCTGCAGCAAATCTATTGAATCGTAAAAGATTTCTTCTATCACACGGGATTACTTAACAATTAGTTTCTGCGATGATTTTTCCACGCTTACTACATAGACGCCTTTTACTTCAGGTGCTGTGAAATGTGTGCCTTCACCTTCGTTTACTTTAACACCGGCGAGGCTATACACGGCAAAGCGAGAATACTTGCCGAGAGAAACGGTTTCACCCGGATTTACCGGATTAGGAGCAAGAATAAAATTTTCATTACCACCCTGAACAGTCTCCACTCCACCGGATTCTTTAACACTGTCATACACTTGATTCAGCGACTTGACGGAAATCTTATGTGTAGAGGAAGCAGAGTTATTCAAGTAAAAATTTACTCCGGTAAAATTAATAGGGAAACTTTCGCGAAGTGAATTATCTACAATCTCCTTTACTGGGAAAAGTAAATCTACAGTAGTATTCTCAGTAAATTCCGGAGTAAAAGTAGCATACTTCGTTCTTCCATCGTAACCTACATAACTGAACACCACTTTAGTGATGGAAGCAGTTCCGGGATTTACGGACATACGTATTGAGTCCGGAATAGCGTATGTATTCACATTGGTTTTAACACCGGCGTAAGTACCACGCTTTGCGGAAATAGTGAAATCGAGGTCAAAGCCGTTATCTGTTTTAGTAACTGTCGCATCACTCTTTAATGAAGACTTGGCAAGCGTAAGGGCTGCGTCACCGAAAAGTGAAATATAGCGGGTTGTAGGCACTTCCACTTTGACCGACAATGTCAAATCGTACGCATCAAGAACGGCATGTATCACTGTTTCACCTTTTGACACTGCTGTGATATTACCGAGATTGTCAACAGCCGCAATATTTGAATCTTCACTTGACCATGTCATTACGGAATTATCCACAGGAGAATCAACGCCACCAATAGTGGAAACGAGTTCTGACGTATAAGCATTATACGGGTCAACTACTACACTTGAGAGGCGGAAACGTGGAGAAGCATCTACTATTTTTACAGGAATAGACGTAGTGCAATCACCGTATGTTGCTCTTAGAGCCTTATAGCCCGTACCATTACATAAGAGTGACTTGCCGTCATCTGTCACAGTACCGAAATCATCATCGCATGACAATGTATAGCCCTTGAAATCCGTATCAATCAGCACACCGTACTTATTGTAAGCATAAACGGTAGGAGTGTAATAACTGTAGCGCGGTAATGAAATTGCCTTGGTGACAAATTCAATAGTCTCAGGTGTCTTATCCACAGGACAATTCGCCACTGCAAAAACACCGTTAGCTACAGCTCTTTCTTTGCCATCTGATGGCTTGTTTCTTGTTCCCAAAGCCTCTATATACAAGCTTGAAGAACCGCCGCCGTCAAGATTCATTGCGTAAGAGCAGCCTGTGTTGAGCATAATAGCAGCAAGGTCCGGAGAACTGACACCTGCGGAAACTCCGCGACCGTCAACAACGAGCATCACAAGTTTTGTTCTGTCCGCATTGTAACCGATAGCGGTACGCGGGTGCAACGGGTCAAGAAGAGAAGGACTTGCCTCAGTACCCAAGATTTCACCTTCATGGAGAATCTCCGGAAGTCCGCCCACTTGACCTACGATGTCATTAATATCCTTACCGTCGGAAGTGATATTCAATGTCAAGGTCAATTCGTCACCTTCTTTTAGCCCGCTTACGAAATCCACATTGCTGCTTGAGCCTGCGAGTACACATTCTCCGGCAGGAATAGCAGAACCGCCTGTAGTAACCGGAGCGGAAGTTACCACGAACTTTGTAGTACCGCATTTAACAACACCTTCAACAGGCTTTATTGTCACTTCCGCTACACCTTCCGCTGTAACGGTCTTTGATGCATAGCGGCTCGTGAAAAGTGCCAAATCATTAGTACCGAGAGCCTTGTTAATACCTGACACTTTCTTTGATACGGTGCCGTTCGAAATTTTGGCAGAGAATTTAGTCTTAAAGATATCCACCCAGTCTTTTCCGGAGCTGAAATGAACTCTGCCATTATTCACAAGACGGAAAATTTCTCCCTCCACAATACAGTTGCTGAGAGGTTCTCCCACACGTCCTGACGTCTGGAAGAAATCCGCATTAACGCCTGCGAAGTAATGGGCATTATCCGTTGACTTGCGCACTGCCATACTTGAAATATTCTCACAGCCGGCGGAATTATCAGTACCGCTCACTGCATGAATATTCACAAACTCATTATTGAGGTCTATTGTCGTATAAAACACGTGAAGCACTGCAGGACCGGTAAGGTAAACAGAAGTCTGAGTAGTACCCGGACCTACCGTTGCGTGGAATACGGTATCCACATCAAAAGTTCTTTCACGTAATGTCCATTGTCCTGATGCAAAAGTCGTAAAAACCGTGCATACAGCAAATAGTGTGGAGAGAATTTTTTTCATCATTATAAAATATTTTATTAGTATTTAAGTCAGAGAATATTATTTTTTCTTGCCCTTACCTTGTTGCTGACGGAGAGCAGCTTGCTGCTGGCGTTGAGCCTCTTCAAGACGAGCAATCCAGCCGCTTTTCTTCTTGGGTTTCTTGGCATTTTCCATCATCTGAGCACGTACTTTCTTTTCATCAACACAGCGACGGAACACCCATGTCAAAACGATAGTGATAAGGAGCGACAGGAAGTAATAGTAGCTCAAGCCTGCAGCATAGTCATTGAAGAAGAACAAGAACATCACAGGCATCAAGTACATCATCCACTTCATCATAGGCATAGAATCGTTGCCCGGCTGATTTTGCATATTGATGCGTGTATAAATCACGTTAGTCACTGTCATAAGAAGACAGAAGAGTGACACATGACTGCCGTACCATGGAATTGAGAACGGAAGTGTGAAAATCACATCAGGCGCTGCAAGGTTTGAAGCCCAGAGAAATGACTGTCCGCGAAGTTCAATACATGACGGGAAGAACCAGAACATTGCGATAAGGACAGGCATCTGTAATATCATCGGCAGACAGCCGGAGAACGGACTCGCACCTACACGAGAATAAAGCTCCATCGTCTTCTGAGAACGTTTCATCGCATTTTCCTGACCCGGATATTTCTCATTTATTTCCTTTATTTCCGGAGCAAGAACACGCATTTTAGCCTGTGACATCATACTCTTGTATGTGAACGGGAATATGATTAACTTGATGAACAAGGTAAGCAACAGAATTATTATACCATAGTTTGAGATAAATCCGCCCAGGAAGTGGAACACAGGGATAATTATCAATGTGCTTATCCAGCGGATAATAGGCCAGCCTAACGGGACAAGTGAAGTGAGGTGTAAATCCTTGTCATTTTCACTCACAATCTGATCGTCAAGGTCAGAAAGAAGCGGATATAGGTTCGGACCGAAATACACGTCAATAGATATCGGATTTTCGTCCTTTGAAGAGTAGTCAAGAACGGACTGCGCATCGTAAACCTTCAGTACGTCAGAATTCTTGATTACCTTTGATTTCAAGTTTGCGGAAGTAAAACTTGTCTTTGGGATAAACACTGCAGAGAAGAATTGGCTCTTGAATGCGAACCATTTGACCCTCTGTTCAAGCGACTTTTCATCATCACCCATTGACTCAAGGTCCTTAGGAGATTCACCCACGTACTTGTAGTAGATAGCACTCTGGCGTTCCTCGAACGTGCGACCTTCCTCGGTTCTGATAAGATTTTGAGCTATATTGAACTCAATAGTAGCCATATTGGCAGGAAGATATGCGTCCATCTTGCTTTGAACCACTTCCATCTTAGTCACATAACTACCCTTAGGCAAAGTGTATCTTATACCCCAGTAACCACCATTGGCGAAATTTAATTTCATTGTCACCGTAGAGTCATTTTCCACAATAGGAGTGAAATAGAACTGGTGAGTGCCAAAGCGTTGCTGTGAAGCAGTGGTGAATGTGAAGTTATAGTTAGAATGTTCAGGACGGAAAACGTGGATATTGGCAGTATCGCCATTGATGTAACTGTAATAATCCTTAAGCATAGCATCTGCGATACGTCCGCCTTTGGTAGATAACTTAAGTTCAAGAACATCATTTTGAAGAGTCACATATTCCTCTGTTCCGGACATGTGTCGAGCAAAATCCCTGAATTGAGCGGCATCTGTAATTACCTTACGAAGATTTTCAACCGCCGCCTTTGACTGAGCGAGAGAAAGACCGGTAAAATCATTGTTCATCAACTTGTCAATGCTTATCACAGTATCTGCAGCCGCAACAGTACCGGTTACACTTTCACCGGATACTGAAAGATTTACTTCCTGAGTCTTGAAAGACACTGCATTAGTAGCAGTATCAGTAACTCCTACCATCTTTACGGCATTCGCCACTGATGATCGCTCCGATGCGGAAACAGAGTCAGGGCGGAGTGCTTTCTCAGCAGCCTCCTTAACTTGTCTTTCCTGCTCAGCGGCAAGTTGTTCCTGTTGTGCTTTAGCAGCTGCAATATCCTCTTCAGAAGGACTGTTAAGCCACGTAAAGCCGAATATGACGGCTGCCATCAGCAGCAGCCCCAATAGAGTGTTTTTATCCATTTACTTTATTGTTATGTATTTTTATTTATTTTTTTCGTGTTTATAGTCAATAGCCGCTTTTACGAAACTCAAGAACAGCGGATTAGGGTGAAGTACCGTTGAAGAATATTCCGGGTGGTACTGAGTACCTGTAAACCAGCGTAATGACGGAATTTCCACCACTTCCACCAAGTGAGTGGCAGGATTTTCACCCACACACTTCATACCTGCGGCCTCGAACTGTTCGCGGTAATCGTTATTAAACTCAAAGCGATGACGGTGACGTTCTTTGACAAGTGTAGAGCCGTAAGCCTTTGCCGCAATTGAGTCCGGAGCAAGTTTACACTCGTAGGCACCCAGACGCATAGTTCCGCCGAGGTTCGAAATAGACTTCTGCTCTTCCATCAAGTCAATGACATTATTCTTGGCGGAAGGCTCCATCTCTGTGGAATTTGCATCTTCAAGCCCTAACACATCTCGTGCAAATTCTATCACCATACACTGCATACCGAGACAAATACCGAACGTCGGCACATTATGCTCGCGACACCACTTTAGTGCCGCAAATTTACCTTCAATACCTCTCTGACCGAATCCCGGAGCGATAACCACGCCGTCCAGGTCCTTAAGATACGATTCTATATTGTCATTATTAACCTTCTCGGAGTGGATAAAGCGCAAATTAAGGCGATGGTCATTGTACGTAGCTGCCTGGAAAAGCGACTCGTTTATTGACTTGTAAGCATCTTGAAGTTCCACGTATTTTCCCACAATACCGATAGTGACATCTTCCGTAGCCTTATCCATCTTTTCAAGGAAATTAAGCCACGGCGCCATGTGAGGTTCACCCTCGACAGGTACACCCATCTTCTTCAGAATAATCTCGTCAAGGTGCTGTTCGTGCATCTTGATAGGCACTTCGTAGATAGTAGGCACATCTATTGACTGAATTACAGCCTCAGGAGCAACATTACAGAAGAGTGCAATCTTGCGGCGAACTTCCGGAGTGATATTTTTCTCAGTACGAAGTACAAGTATATCCGGCTGAATACCAACCTCTTGAAGCTGTTTTACAGAGTGCTGAGTAGGTTTCGTCTTAAGTTCTTTTGCAGCAGCGATATAAGGCACGTAAGTAAGGTGAATACAAATACAATTTGAACCGAGTTCCCAACGGAGCTGACGTACACTTTCAATAAACGGCAATGACTCGATATCACCCACAGTACCACCGATTTCAGTGATAATAAAATCAAAGTTACCCGTATTGGCAAGCAACTTCACATTTCTCTTAATCTCATCTGTAATATGCGGCACTATCTGAACCGTCTTGCCTAAATAATCGCCGCGACGCTCCTTATCAATAACACTCTGATAAATACGCCCGGTAGTTATATTATTTGCGCGAGTAGTCTGAATATCCGTAAAGCGTTCATAGTGACCTAAATCCAAATCCGCTTCATGACCATCTACCGTCACATAACATTCTCCATGCTCGTACGGGTTCAAAGTACCCGGGTCAATGTTTATGTATGGGTCAAACTTTTGGATTGTGACACGATAGCCGCGTGCTTTTAACAAACATGCTACTGACGAAGAAATAATACCTTTACCTAATGAAGATACTACACCTCCGGTTACGAAAATATACTTGGTTTCCACGTGAAAAGTTTTTATTTATATTAATGCTACAAAGTTAGCAATTATTTTCCAATGGTAAAAGAAGGGATATACAAAACTCCCGTTTATGACAAAATATCGGCAAAACAGCTGCATAATAACTACTTTCCGAACAGCATCAAAGCATTATTTACAACTGTCTTTTTCACGCTTTCGGCTTCTTGATTTCTAAGGTTTGCTATTTCGGAAATTATATCATCTATGGGCTTGGCTGACATATCCGTCTCCACAAGCAATTTATCATCAGGAATACTTACTACAGTACTCGGATTAAACTTTTCACCGAATGACAGACAGACGCCGGATTTGAGCAACTGTTCCGCTGCTGCGGGCTTTCCTCGGAAGCCGTGAAATATCCAGGGCATCGTTGGCTTGAATTTACTTCTCAGACCCATTATAATATCCGAGGAACGCACAGAATGTATCACCAATGGCAATCTGTACTGTTCACTAAGTATCATTTGTACCTTAAAGACTTTTATCTGATAGTCCAAATCATCTCCGCGAAGTCTGTCAACACCAGCCTCACCAAGCGCAACCACTCGCGGGTCACAAAGCATTGCAGCAAGTTTTATAAAATACGCCGGATTAAAGTGCTTCCACGGATGAATACCCACGGATAAATATCCTTCACCGTCGGGCATTTGCTCATCTGCGGATATTGAGGTTATCGCTTCCGCTGACACACTTCCGTGATGATGAATATCAAGAATCATGGCACCGGGTCATAACCGCTGCCTCCCCACGGATTACAGCGAAGTATTCGCTTAACTGAAAGGTACAACCCCTTTATCGGCCCATGCTTGCGAAGTGCCTCCACTGCGTACTGACTGCAAGTGGGCGTAAAGCGACACACCGGAGGAAACAGCGGTGAAATACACTTTTGATAAAACCGTATGGGAAGTATCAGAACTGCACTTATGAAACTTGAGACTTTTGAGAACATTGTTCCGCTATTTTTGTAAGGCATTTTATCATCGCCTTATCCACCTGCTTGTAGTCCGTTAGTTTATCTGCAACGTAGATAAACGCCATATCCACAGGTAAATGTATATCTGCAAAAATGACTGCACGATTCAAGCGATAGGCCTCACGGATTCGTCTTCGCATCTTCACACGGTCAACAGCATGGTGAAGACGACGACGAGGCACTGAAATAAGGAATTTAGGAGTGTGGACATCTGCCTTCCTTGAAGGATTTACCCTCCACACTACACGCATCGGATATGCAAGAGCGGATTGCACATCACCGCTCCGCATAAACAATGCATCTATTGATATTAATGAGCAAAGTTTATGAGACTTATTTAGTCCCAGGCATTTCATATATTATTTTCTGTCAAATAAGCATCAAGAGCAGACACCATTGATGGAGTCTTTGGATTAGGTGCTTGGAAATCAAGGCGCAAGCCTGCTTCTGTCACAGCCTTTGCTGTAGCAACACCAAACACACCGATACGGATATCCCCTTGCTTGAAGTCCGGGAAGTTCTTAAGCAAAGAATCGATTCCCGCCGGGCTGAAAAATATAAGCACATCATAGTCAAACGGCTCATCTGCAGTAAAGTCATTACTTACAGTACGGTACATTACAGCCTTTGAATACTTGATTTTAGTGTTGTCAAGCGGACAAGCACCATCTTTATGCACATCGCTGACTGCATAAAGGAATTTTTCCTTACAGTGCTTATTCATACATGCTACGAGTGCAGGGTCATCAAGTTTACCCGTCTCGCCGTGGAATATTTTACGCTTGCGATATACAGTGTATTTTTGCAAATAAAGTGCTATAGCCTCAGTAGTGCAAAAATATTTCATAGTTTCAGGTATCACGATACGCATTTCCTCACAGATGTGAAAAAAACTGTCAATAGCCGTTTTCGCTGTAAAAATGATAGCAGTGTATTCCGGAATAGAAATTTTTTGCTGACGGAATTCCTTCGCAGATAATCCTTCTACTTTTATGAAAGGACGAAATACGATTTCTACATTATGACGTTCCGCTATATCGAAATACGGTGATTTACTGTCGGAAGGTTTTGGTTGGGATACTAAAATTTTCTTTATGCTCACTTTACCTTAAACTTTAATAGTTCTGACTTAAAAACACTTACACAAAAGTCCAACTTCTGAGTAAACGAATATTAAAGGGATTATTTCAAGAGTGCAAAGGTACAAAATAAAATAAAGCAAAGAGTAAATTTTGTCATAAAAAATTCTCATTCCCTTAATCACAAACAAAGATTTAATCAAAATAAAAAGTATTAACGCCGTGATTATCATAGCATTAGTCGTTTCAGGGTAAAATGTGGCTATAAACGTGGGATAAATAAGCACTATCCCGGATATTGCCGCCGAGACATTATATCCGCGCACCCACAACTTGCATGATGCACTGTCCGCAAACACGTTTCCCACCACTAAGTACGCCACTATCTGAAACAGGTAAAGCCCGGCTGTAAGTCCGAATATCATCAGCAACTGCCGGTTCATTACTTCGTACGCCGATGCCCTTGCTGCAAAATGATAATACAGCAGTAATGACTGGCATACACACATCTGAAGAATAAGGACAAACGATGCTCGAAGTTCATTTGCCGTATGGTCATCAAAGGCATTCGCTCTGCGGCGCACACCCACAAGGTCTTCCTTTATATTCTTGAACATTCTACGGCAATGGTGATAATTGAACAACACCACTACCACGAAAAGGAATAGCACGGCAAGCAGCGGACTGTCATTTGCTACGGAAATGCCTCGAGGCTCAAGGGATTTTCCTTGAAGATACCCTACTCTTCCGGTAGAACACAGCACCATATCCTCCCTTGACGAAGGTGCTTCGTCAAAGGTGGAAAAGGGCTTTAATTGTACTATCAAAGAGTCGGCGTCCATCAAGTATTTCAGAATGATATCACTGAGCCTGCGGCAAGTGATGAAGATGATGCCTGCTCGGCCTCTTTATTGGCGTTAGAAAGATTTTTGAACTTGTCGATTACTGACTTGTCACGATTATAAGCGGGATTATTTTCAAGCATTTCAAGGATTGACTCATCATCTATCTGCTCCGGCTTAAGGAGGAAGATACGCTGACGTTCCGCATTAAAGCGTTGAGTTGTAGTAGGGCCGTAAGTATCCTTAATCTTCTCGTCAATCTCATCTTCTTTTGATTTTTTCTCTTCAGCGGAATGTTGCTCTTTAACTTGAGGTTCAGGCTTGGTTTCAATCTCGCTGTCAGTATCAAAGCCTGCCGCGAGAACAGACACTTTAATCTCATCTCCGAGAGTTCCGTCGTAATAAGTACCCCAAATAAACTTATCTACGTTTGAGAAATTACTCATAAACGTAGTAAGCTGGTTACTTTCTTCCATCTTGAATGCACGCTGTGCCTGTGGATTGTAGTGGATACAGATAAGAATACGTTTTGCCGTGTAGATATTCTTATTCTTAAGCAGCGGAGAGTTAAGAGAATTATTAATAGCCTCTGTAATACGGTATTCACCTGATCCGTAACCTGTTGAGATAATAGCAGTGCCGCCGTCTTTAAGTGTAGTGCAGACGTCTCGAAGGTCACAGTTGATATATCCCTGCATATTAATAAGGTCGGAAATACTCTTTGCTGCATTGCACAGAGTTTCGTCAGCCTTATGGAATGCGTTCATAAAGTCAAGGTCCGGATAGATTTCCACAAGCCGCTGATTATTTACCACGAGCATTACGTCAACATATTTACTCATCTCATCAGCACCTTTGAGGGCTGCCCTGATTTTAGGATAACCTTCGAACATGAACGGGATAGTGACGATACCTACGGTGAGAATACCTCTATCTTTCGCAATACGTGCCACAACAGGAGCCGCACCCGTACCTGTACCTCCACCCATACCGGCAGTAATAAACACCACCTTCGTAGCATCATTAAAAAGTGACTCAATAGCATCGGCACTTTCTTCTGCAGCATCGCGCGCAAGTTCGGCTACTGCACCGGCACCGTTACCACCACACGTTTTCGGTCCGAGCAACACTTGCGTAGGCACTTTTGAGCCCAGAAGTGCTTGATGGTCCGTATTTGCAATAGCAAAAGTTATATCACTGTAACCCTGTTGGTACATATAGTTTACGGCATTACAGCCGCCGCCACCTACACCGAGCACCTTAATCTGCACCGGCAGCGGTTGATTTTTATCAGGGCTGAAGTTGCTTGTATTATCCAAATCCTCAATAGTCATAGTCTTATATATTTATTTGCCGTTACGCAATTAGTTTTAAAAAGGTTTCAAAGTCACGGAATATTAATTATCATCATTATCGTTATCCGACAACAGATTTTTCAATTTGTCGAGAATACTCATTGACTTAGGCTTACTTGCAGGTTTCAGCTTCTCCTCTCCTTCATCAAGAGGCTCATCATTTTCTTCACCTATGCGAGAAACGTTATCATCAGTAACAGGCTTTTCAATCTTAGGCATTGAAAGCATATCCGTCTTATCTCTCAGCGATGCAGCGTGAGCAAGGAGGGCAATAACGTCAACTTCATCGGAAGGACGCAGCGAGCCATCGCAAATGTTTATTTTATAATCCGGAACGGCAGTTCTGATTTTTAAGTCTGTCTGCTGACTGAGCAGTGTATTAAATCCGGGAAGTTTGGCACCGCCACCGGTGATAATGATGCCGCGAGGAAGTTCTTCCGGCTTGATACCTGCGTAATTCAGTTGTTCATTAATATTCGCTATAATTTCAGAAGCACGTGCCTCAATGAAATTATTAATCTCCTTAGTATCCGGATTTGCGGATTTTTGTTCCGGGTCAATATTTCCGAGAGTGCATTTCAAGTTTTCAGCCACATCTTCCAAGCATGAACGGATATTCATGATGTCACGCGTGATATTACGCGAGCCGAATGGCAATGTCACAAGATAGCGCAGTGTAGAACCTTTGTAAATCGATACTGTTGTGGTTTCCGCACCGAAATCCACAAGCATACAACCGAGCTGCTTATCCTCGTTGCTCAGCACGATATTTGCGATTGCAAGAGGACGAACCGGGTATTTGAGAACCTGAATATTAGCACTGTTAACTGACTGCGTTTCAAACACTCTGTTAAGATTTATCTTCAACTGGTTGCTGCAATACACCACATTCAAGTTTGCGCTGATAGAACGGCAGAACATTCCTAAAGGACTTTGTTGAGAAAATCCGTTGACAGTGTAGTCTCGCGGAAGCACTTTTACGACTTCACGGTTTTCTACACCTTGTTCACCAATACGTCTTTTAAGTTCACGGATTATATCATCAGTAATAACCGTATCTTCCGGAAATGTCATTTCAGTGGATTTCACAGTTGACATAAGAGTGTGACCACCGAGCGACACTACCGCCTTCTCAATTTTTCGCGGTGCTACAGCATGGTGTGCTTCAAGTTTTTTACGTATTGATTCTACGTGTGAAAACACTTCTGCGGGTTTCCTTACACAGCCGTAATGCACTAAATCCGTGGCGCGCTCTTCTTCCACGGCAAGAACTGACAATCTGCCGGAATCACTATCCACAGTTGCCACCGCTCCTTTTATCTTAGAACTCGCAATCTCGAATGCTGCTATATATCTTATTGACATGATGTGTGTTATGTTGTTAGATGATTTATCTTATATGTTAATACTTTCTTTTATTCGTTGGTGTCATTTCACTCTCCGGTATTGCCTCTATAAGGTCCATTTGGGTTTCAAGCAGATCAGTTGAATCTTCGTCCTGAGAAAATGCCGGAGTCAAACTTGCTTTCTGCCTCTTTGTGGCTACAATCTGTCCTTTCCACTTGACGGAAATGGTATCGTAGTACTCCCACCCTTTTACCCTGACAACGTCGTGATAAAACACTTTGAGACGTTGCATCTTGTTGTCAAGGATCTGAGCATCACCGAGGTTTATGACGTGATTTGAAACTATAGGCTGGAGAATGATATCACCGTTTGTCTCTATCTTGAATGCCGTAGCAAAGTCTCTGAACACCTCATTTGCCTTAGCATAGTCCAACAGCGGCTTTAATTTCGCCATTGTATTCACAAGCTGTGCGCTATCCAAGTCCGCAATAAAGATTGGCACGTCATCAGTGTGATTCTTATAGTTTGCAATCAGTTTTTTACCGTCTTTATTGACGTAAAACGATTTTCCCTGACTGTCAATAAATCTCGCTACCGGCACTAATGCTTTCACATCAATGTTGATGTATGCGGAGTCCGATGAATAGCACCTTGTGACGTTCGCCCACTCAATATTTGGAAATACGTTTAACTTATCCTCTATATCCTGCAAATGAATGGAATAGACGGGAACACCGGCAATCTTGCCTTGCACGTCCTTTATTTGGTCGTAGATATCCGTTTCTTTCACAAAGCGGTTCGCAGGATTCATCAAGTGAACTTTAAGTCCCATTGATTTTTCTCGCACCGCCTGCATATCAGCCAATGTAACGCCTACCACCAGATATGCACCCAGCAGTATTGAAAGCACCATATATAGGATAGACATCTTGGACATTACAAAAAACTCCTACGCTAATTTTTCAGTTCTTCCAACAATTTCGGCAAGTAAGTGGCAATATCGCCTGCACCAACTGTCAATAACACTTCAAAGTTACAATTTTTTATTGTATCTATCAAATCTGATTTTACAATCATCTTTTTTTGAGGCGTTTTTATGTCATCAAAGATAATTTTTGATGTCACGCCTGGTATAGGCAGTTCTCTTGCCGGATAAATATCCAGGAGTATAACCTCATCTGCAAGAGACAGTGCAGCAGCGAATTGCGGTGCAAAATCTCGTGTACGGGTATATAAGTGAGGCTGGAATGCCACAGTAAGTTTGCGATGCGGGTATAGTGCCTTTACGGACTTTATTGATGCTTTAAGTTCATCAGGGTGATGAGCATAGTCGTCAATTATAACACGTCCGTTTTCTCCCGGCTCTTTAAGCCAGAATTGGAAACGACGCTCTGCACCCATAAATGATGCTATTGCGGCTTTTGCTGCTTCTGCATCAAACTCTTTGAGCATAGAGCAAGCGGCGATGGCAGCAATGGCATTTTCAATATTTATTTCTACAGGTACGCCAAGTTTTATATCCTTTATTTCCCCCTTTGGTGTCACCATATCAAACACTATCTCACCATTTCCTCTGCGGATATTTACTGCATGGAAATCACCTTCATCGCGTGAATAAGTATATACTTTGACACCTTCTACAGGTCTCGGCTTCAGTTTCAGCCCGGTATGGATTATCAATATTCCGTCTTTGCGAATTAACTCGGTGAAGTGAGCGAAACTTTCCAGGTACGCCTCTTCCGTTCCGTAAATATCCAAGTGATCCGGGTCTGTTGCCGTAACTACTGCTATGTACGGTGTCAAATGGTGAAATGAACGGTCGAATTCATCTGCCTCTATGACACTGTAAGGGGAATCGGTATTAAGAAGAAAATTACTCTTATAGTTTCTAAGCACACCGCCGAGGAATGCCGTACAGCCAAGCCCCGGAGTCTGAGTTAAAATATGTGCTGCCATTGATGACGTTGTAGTCTTACCGTGCGTGCCGGAAAAGCAAAGTCCGAGGGAATTTCTTGTAACCTCACCAAGCACTGCTGCACGCTTCACTACTTCAAATCCATTTGCACGGAAATACTGAAGTCCGCGATGACTTTCCGGAATTGCCGGTGTAAACACCACGAGTGTTGAATCCGGCTTTCTGAAATCTTCCGGGATAAGGTCCGGATCATCGTCAAAGACAATATTCACTCCTTCACTTTGAAGGGCTGCCGTTAGCGCGGTAGGTGTCTTATCATAGCCTGCCACTTTATAGCCGAGTTTCAGAAAATAGCGTTCAAGAGCAGCCATACCTATACCTCCGGCTCCAACGAAATATATATTACGTTTCATATTATTCTATTTAATATCTGCAGTGAAAATTACTTCTTGGCAGACTTGTTTGCAATCAGTTTAAGTGCTTCATCTACTATCTTGCGAGCAGCATCGGGAAGTGCCATTTTCTTCACATTTTCAGAAAGTGACTTTCGCTTGTTTTCATCATTAAGCAGAGTGATGACCGTCTCGGCAAGTTTTTCCTTACAGTCTGTGTCAAGAAGCATGACGGCGGCATCTTGCGACACAAGTGCCTGAGCATTTTTACGCTGATGATCCTCGGCTACGTTAGGTGAAGGTATTAACACCGCAGGCATACCCACAAGTTGTATTTCCGAGATTGTACTTGCTCCGGCACGTGACACCATTACGTCAGCTGCCCTGTAAGCAAGGTCCATTCGGCTTATAAATTGCGTTACCACTACATTATCCTTTTTGCCGACGAACTCAGCACAGTCTTTGTAATATAATTTGCCTGTCTGCCACAGCAATGATGCACCCGCCTTAACTATCTCGGGATAAGCCGTTTTCAATGCATCATTGATAGTGCGCGCGCCGAGACTTCCACCCACGGAGAGTACAAGCGGTCTTTCAGGGTCAAAACCGAGTTGGCGCTTTGCTTCTTCCTTCGTAATAGAAGTATCAAGGATATTTGCACGGACAGGATTACCGGTCATAATAATTTTGTCTGCCGGAAAAAATTTATCCATACCCTCGTATGCCACACAGATTTTATCCGCCTTTTCAGCAAGCATCTTGTTTGTAACACCGGCGTAAGAATTCTGCTCTTGAATAAGAGTAGGTATGCCGAGGCGTTGAGCTTGCTTCAGTGTAGGACCGCTTGCATAGCCTCCAACACCTATAACAATATCCGGTGCGAAATCTTTTACAATATATCCGGCGCGTTTCATACTCTTGTAGAGATTCCACAGCACTTTTATATTCTTAAAAATATTTTTTCGGTCAAAGCCCTTGACAGGCAAACCGTAAATAGGATAACCGGCTTCCGGTACTCTATCCATCTCCATTCTCCCCTCAGCACCAACGAAAAGAATATCCGTCCCGCTTACACGGTTACGAATTTCGTTTGCTATTGATATTGCCGGGAAGATATGACCTCCGGTACCTCCACCGCTTATAATCACTTTCATAATTTATACTCTTGGACTATATATTATTATTTTGACTATTAATTTCAATTCGTTCTACTTTAACATACCCGGATTCTCCGCTTGTAAATCATCTGGAAGCATTTCTTTTTCCGCAATATTCTCTTCTTTCTTTGATGACATGGCAGCAGTACGGCTTACGCTGAACATTATCCCGAACGCAAGTGACGTTATCAGAATTGACGTTCCGCCTTTTGATATCAACGGCAACGGCTGACCTGATACAGGGAAGAGTCCCGTATTTATCGCCATGTGAAACATCGCCGAGAACACTATGAATACGGACATTCCTATTATCAACATTGCAGGATAGGCTCTGCGGCACTTTGATGCTATTCGTCCTGCTCGAAACAACAATGACAAGTAACACAGCAAGAGTGCAAAACCGCCTGCAAATCCCAAGTCAGACACTACAACGGAAAAGATATAGTCAATATTCGCCAATGGTAACTGAGATGTTACACTCGAGTTACCCGGTCCGTGACCGAATATGTTTCCCGTACCTTGTGCCATTCTTGCAAAAAACACTTGGCGATTTTCGTCAGTCACTTTTTGCTCGTACATCGGGATAGTGTCATTTTTCCATTGCTCTATTCGCTTGGTCCATGTTGAAGAACGGCGAAAGACGGTCTTTTTCTCTCCCGTTCCCTGCACATTTGCAGCTATATCCCCCGGGACAGAAGTACCGGCAACTGCAACTACTTGTTCCTGCTCAGGTGAGGATTCGGAGTCATCGGACTTGAGCATACTATGCACACCGAACATTATAACGGTAAGGACTATATACACACCACCCACTGCACCCAGATGTTTCCACCTGATGCCGCCGAGAAACATCATCGCTATTGATATGCCCATTAAGAGTGCAGTATTAGTAAGTCCCTGAGTAATAAGAGCGCCTCCGAATATCGCTACGACTACAGATATGATAATAACACCTTTCTTGGATAATTTTCGTTCTTTATCCTGAGATTTTGATGCCACAAGGGCTATCACAAGCACTGCCGATAACTTCACGAACTCCGAGGACTGCAACTGAAAGCCTAACACGCTGACGGACCTCACTGCATCATTCGACACTTCACCGAAGCAGAATACTACAATCACTATAATTGCACTGAGAAATACAAACAAAGGTGTCAACACCGGTATATGCCGATAATTAATTCTTGACACTATCACCGTCGTCAACACGCCTATGCCCAAAGTCACAAGGTGACGTATGAGCGGACCGAAAATATTATCCGCTTTTACCTCAAACGATGATGCTCCGTACGATTCTATAATCGAAAAAACGAGCAGCGCAATATAAATACCAAGCAGGTACTTATCTACGGAACGTGAAAATTCATCAGGGCGAGTTTCCGGTTTATTCTTTTCTGTATTTGCCATAGCACATTGAAATATAGGACTATCTACTTCAGATTTCTTACGACAGCCTTGAATTGGTCACCTCTGTCTTCGTAACTCTTAAATAAGTCAAAACTTGCACAGCACGGTGAAAGCAACACTGTGTCGCCTTCCTCTGCAGCAGCCTTGCAAGCATCTATCGCATCTGCAAGTGAATGTGTATCCGTGACGGGTACCACTTCCTTGAAGAAATCTACAATCTTGGCATTATCTTTACCCATAGCCACGATAGCCTTAACTCGCTCATTGACAAGTGGAAGTATTTCAGAGTAATCATTACCCTTATCTTTACCTCCGAGGATTAAGACTGTAGTCTTGGTCTTAGGCATACTTTCAAGTGCGTACCAGCATGAATTTACGTTTGTAGCCTTAGAGTCGTTGATATACTTAACGCCGTTGACAGTTTCAACGTATTCAAGACGATGTTCCACACCTGCAAAGTCCGAAAGCGACTTGCGGATATTATCCTTATTCACGTCAAGAAGACATGCTGAAAGTCCTGCCGCCATTGAATTAAACAAGTTGTGCAATCCGCTCAGAGCAAGGTCTGCCCTCGGCATCTTCATTGAAATTTCCGGAGTGTTAAATATAAGTTCCCGCTCATCATCAACGTATGCCGCACTATCTTTGTGACAGTGTTCCGCAAATGGGTACAAATGTGCTTCAGTGGTAATTTTTTCAAGCTGCGCATTTATCACAGGGTCATCTTGCCAGTAGATAAAAGCATCGTTTGCAGTCATATTGTTGATAATGCGGAATTTTGCTTTAACGTAATTCTGCATCTTGTAGTCGTATCTGTCAAGGTGGTCCGGAGTGATATTCATCATCACGGCTACGTTTGCCTTGAAATCATACATATTTTCAAGTTGGAAACTGCTGAGTTCTATCACATATACGTCGTGATGTTCGGTTGCTACTTGAAATGCAAGTGAACGTCCTACATTTCCAGCCAAGCCTACGTTAATGCCGGCATCGGAAAGTATATGATAAGTAAGCAAAGTAGTGGTAGTCTTACCGTTGCTGCCGGTAATACATATCATCTTTGCATCAGTGTAGCGACCTGCAAATTCTATTTCCGAAATCACAGGTATACCCTTTTCAACTATCTTTTTTATAATAGGAGCAGTAGGCGGAATACCGGGACTCTTAATAACCTCATCAGCATTAAGAATAAGTTCTTCAGTATGCTTTCCGTCTTCCCAACAGATTTGATAGTCATCTAACATTTTTCTGTACTTCGGAGCAATAGTGCCGAAGTCACTTAAAAACAAATCAAACCCTTTCACTTTGGCAAGTACTGCGGCTCCTACACCGCTTTCACCACCGCCAAGGACTACGATACGTCTGTTACTCATGTTAGTAATATTTTTTATATATATGTATTGTATTTTTTATCTTATCTTAAGTGTCACAAATGTCATCACGGCAAGAATAATGCCTATAATCCAGAATCGCATAGTGATTTTTGATTCCGGTATTGCTTGCAACGGCTTCTGTATCAATGCATCAAAACCGGCATTTCCGGGACGTTGAAAATGGTGATGCAATGGTGCCATTTTGAAAACACGCTTGCCTTCACCGTATTTTTTCTTCGTAAACTTGAAATACGCTACTTGAATCATCACTGAAATGTCCTCCACAAAGAATATCGCACAAAGCAATGGTATTAGCAATTCTTTATGGATTAATATTGCGAACACTGCTATTACACCGCCGAGGGTCAAACTGCCGGTGTCGCCCATAAATACTTGTGCCGGATACGTATTGTACCACAAAAAGCCTACCAGCGCACCGATAAAGGCAGCCATATACACCACAAGTTCTTCCGACCCGGGGACATACATTATATTAAGGTAACTTGAATATATGAAGTTACTGCCGAGGTATGCCATAATAGCAAGTGCCACGCCTATTATCGCTGACGTTCCCGCCGCAAGTCCGTCAATACCGTCTGTAAGGTTTGCACCATTGGAGGTAGCGGTCACTGCTATGATTGTGACTATGATAAACAATATCCAACCTGCCATCTCAGCATGGTCGCCGAGCCATGATGTGAGATAAGTGTAATTGAAGTTGTTATCTTTCACGAAAGGAATAGTTGTTACAGGTGCTTTCACTGATTCCGCTTGCGGAGATGAAACCACCATTTCCTTATGTTCCCTCAGCACTACTTCAACGTTTTCGCTTACCACAACGTCATCATTCAAGTACATTGTCAAGCCCACAATAAGACCCAAACCTATCTGCCCCACAATCTTGAATTTACCTTTAAGTCCGTCCTTATTATGACGATGAATTTTCAGGTAATCATCAAGAAAACCAATTGAGCCGAGCCAAATTGTGGCTATTATCATCAACAGCATATACACGCTGCTCAGATTTCCGAGTAGCAGGCACGGGATAAGGATTGACACGATGATGATTATGCCTCCCATCGTAGGAGTGCCCTTCTTGCTCATCTGTCCCTCGAGGTCAAGGTCACGAATTATTTCACCCACCTGCATTGATTGCAATTTGGCAATAATCTTTTTACCGATAAATATTGCTATAAGCAAGGACAGAACCAATGCCATGCCGGAACGAAAGGTGATATAACTCATTAATCGTGAACCGGGGACACCAAGACCGGTCAAGTATTCAAATAGATAATATAGCATCTGACTTGTATTCTTAAATTCCTTATTTTATTTTTCAAGTTCAAAAATCTCTTGAAGCACTTCACGGTCATCAAAGTGATGACGTACACCGTTTATTTCCTGATACGTCTCATGACCTTTACCTGCTACAAGAATTACGTCACCGCGCTTTGCAAGGACGGTAGCCACTCTTATTGCTTCTTTTCTATCTGTCACGGTAAGCGTCTTTTGGCGCAACTGACGTGTATCAAGTCCTGCTTCCATATCTGCAAGAATGGCTTTAGGGTCTTCAGTACGCGGATTGTCGGAAGTAAGGATAAGTCTGTCGCTGAGCCTTGCAGCCTCGTGTGCCATAATAGGTCGTTTACCCTTATCTCTGTCACCGCCTGCACCTACCACTGTGATAATTCTGCCGGTGTTTCCGATAACCTCACGGATAGTAGTAATCACATTTATCACTGCATCAGGTGTGTGCGCATAGTCCACGATTGCCGTATAGCCGATAGTATGGGACTTGAATGTCTGAAATCGTCCTGCCACAGGTACGAGTTTACTCATATTGAGCAGTACTTTCTCTTCGTCCCAGCCCAGGAGTAATGATGCTCCGTATATTGCAGTAAGATTATATGCATTAAAACGACCTGTGAACATCACTTCCACTTCACGCCTGTTAAAAGTGATAAGCGTGCCGTCAAGGCGCTGCTCAAGTATTCGTCCATTGTAGTCACCGAGTTTCTGAAGCGAATACGTATGCTTTGATGCAGCAGTATTCTGGAGCATCACAAGTCCTACCTTGTCATCAAGATTCGTAAGAGCAAAGGCATCTTTGCCAAGACCGTCAAAAAATGACTTTTTAGCATTCAGATACGCCTCAACTGTCTTGTGATAGTCAAGGTGGTCACGAGTAAGATTCGTAAAAATGCCGCCCACAAAGTGCAAGCCTGCAATTCGGTGCTGGTGTGCCGCATGACTGCTCACTTCCATTGCCGCATACTCACAGCCGGCCTCCACCATACGGTGAAGAAGTTCATTTAGTTCGATAGGGTCCGGTGTAGTGTGAGTGGAAGCCACAGCCTCAGTATCCACGTAGTTCACTACTGTGGATAGAAGTCCTGCTTTATAGCCCATCAGGCGTGCCATCTCATATATCAGGGTTGCAATAGTGGTCTTGCCATTAGTACCTGTCACGCCCACCAATTTAATTTTTTGCGAAGGATTATCGTACCATGCTGACGCTATAAATCCCAAAGCGATAGCACTGTTTTCAACTGACACGTATGTCACACCCTCACAATCTTCTCTGTAATCCTCAGCGACGATAGCCGTTGCACCTGCGGAAATTGCTGCAGAGATATAATTATGTCCGTCAACATTCACGCCTCGCACTGCTACGAACAACATTCCCGGAGCCACTTTGCGAGAGTCGCTCGTGATGCCGCATATTTCTACATCGAGGTTTCCGTGTACTGACGATGTTTTTACTGATTCTAATATTTCACGTAATGACTTTGTCATTTCTATATATTTAATTTTTCTTGTTTCTATTGTTTTAAGTGAAGCACCACCGTAGTGCCGAGCGGAGATTTCGTTCCTGCCACCGGCGTTTGGTTTGCCACGAAGCCCGAGCCCTCAGCCTTTACATTGTAGCCACACGTTTCCAGATTTCTTATAGCCTCTTTAAGTCCCATTGCCACTACATCAGGTACGACACCTCTCTTCAGCGTGTCTTGTCCATTTTTATTGTAATGCACTCCGGCAATATTCTCGGCAGCCTCGTAAGCAGATTTGTCGAACGAACGGAACACCTTTGGTAATCCGCCCTTTTCTTTTGCCTCAGCCACCATAGGTGAATCACCGAGATAACCGCGAGCGTACATTTTCTCTGCCATTCTCAACACTACCTGACCTGCCGAACGTCCCACAGATATTGTATTCGCCGGAATATTTACTTCATTGAACATCACAAAGATGGTGTATTGAGGATTTTCGTACGGCATAAAGCCACAGAAAGAGAATCGCCATATATCGTTATGGTACTTACCGTCTTTATTGACCTGAGCCGTACCCGTTTTACCGGCAAGCGGCACTACGCAGTCCTTCATTCTCACACCGGTACCGCCTACTTGCACCACCGTGCGAAGTGCTTCACGGATTTGACGGGCATGGTCCTCGGAGCAAATACGGTCACGGATATACGACACGTCGTTTTTTATAATCGTGTCTTCACCGATTAACTCTGTATAAAGGCGTGGGCGAACGAATTTTCCATCATTTGCCACAGCATTGTATATAGACATCATAAGGATTGGCGGGAAATCAAGATTGTAGCCGTAAGCCATCTGTGCCAAGTCCTTCTCCGTCATTTTTCTTCTCGGATAGCCTAAACTTACCGCATTTCTGTTTCCTACGTTTATCGGCTCCATAAGTCCGATCCCCTCAAGTCGCTTCAAATACTGCTGAGGATGCGAAGGATAAGGAGAGTTCGGAGCGAAGAGCATGTGAATCATACCCGTATTCGAAGACTTCTTGATAATATCGCTTGCAGTAGCGGCTTTTACATGTTTTTCGAAATGCGATTTGCTTTGTCCTTGAATAGGAGTTACGGGAACCATAGCATTTACGCTCGGCACTAATCCGTCCTCAAGCGCAATAAGCAGTGTCAACGTTTTCAATAGCGAACCCGGGTCGTATCTTGCTTCAAAAGCGTAATTCATCGCCTCAACGTATTTTCCGTCTTTATAGTCATAGTTTGACACGGCAAGCAAATCGCCCGTCTTGACGTCCATAAGCATTGCTATTGCATTTTTAGGCTTTCTTTCCTGCACCTCAAGTTCATCAAGAAGCGATGTATCAAGCAAGTCCTGAAGTGTAATATCAATAGTTGATTTCACATTATAGCCGTTAATAGGCTCTATATTAGTCCAATACTGTATTCCGCGCGTACCTGCGGTAGGGTATTTCTTACCTTGAGTACCATATAGCAGCGAGTCAAGAGCTTCTTCAAGTCCGTAAAGTCCGAAAAGACGGTCTTTACACTCAATTCCTTTACCCATCTTCTTCAAGTCCGTGGTATCCATTTGTCCCACTTTACCTATTGACCTGCGAGCCATATTTCCGCACGGATACATTCGGCGGTACCTGGAACTGATTGAAATACCGGTCTGACAGCGGTATCTGAACGGCTTTCCGTATCCGCAATCAATAATCGGGAACTTAAGGAATTCCTGATAGGTGTCGTGATTCATACCCTTAATCAGAGCAAAAAACTTGCGTCGCTTACTTTTTACCGGTTCTCTGAAAGGTGCAAGGATTGTATCCATCCACTCTTGCTTCGTTCGTTCCGGAAAGTATTCCGCCATTTTCTCCGCAAATGCAGGAACGTTTGCTATGAAAGTGGAGTCTTTAGCAATTTGGCGATAGTGAATAGCCACGTCGTAGCAAATTTCATTAGTTGCCAAAATACTTCCGTCACGTGCCAATATATCACCGCGCACCGGCTCTACTATTTTAGGCTTGCGCATACTGTTTTCTCTCTCCACCCATTTTGAAGAGTCAACCAGTGAGTTCTTTGCCAAAAAATACACCACTCCTACTGCCCATATAAAAAAGAAAAAGGCAATGAGGATATAACGACCTAATAAATTGCCGTTACCAGGATTCTCTTTCTTAGTTTTTTTGCTTCTATTCTCTGTTTCAGTACTCATTTTATCACGCCGGTTTTAATCAGTTCTGCCCTTTAGCATCGTATTTAAGCACTATATTCGGGGATTTGGACACTTCAAGATTGAGATTAAGGGAATCCACAAGTTGTCTCATACTCTTTTCACGAGTAGAAGCAAGATATTCTCCTTTTGCAGCAAGTGCGCGCGAACTCATAGCCTTGGATTTTGACTCAAGTTCGTTTACTATTTGGATTCGGGTAATGCACAGGTAGCGGTTTGTGATATGGAGTATTGACACGAACACAACACACAATACTATTCTCCAATATCTCTTGAAGAATTCAGATGAAAATGCCATTCCGTAAAATGTATGCAATAGCATTTTCGGTCTCTTTTCCGGTGTCTGTCTTTTATTTTTACTTTCTTCAGCCATAAGCCCGCTTCCTCACTTTCTTTTTTTTCATTATTCAGTAACTACCAACTCTGCTATTCTCATTTTAGCGCTGCGAGAGCGCGGATTTGCTTCAATTTCTTCTTCATCAGGCACTATTGGCTTTGACGTAATCAGTTTCAGCGGTGAAAGATTTCGTCCATAAAAATCTTTTGTCACTTTTCCCTCTATGTTTCCTGTCTTCATAAAGTTTTTGACAAGGCGATCTTCAAGTGAATGATATGTTATCACCACGAGTCGTCCTCCGGGCTTCAACGTTTTAATTGATTGTCCCAAAAATTGTTTAAGAGCAGTAAGTTCGTCATTCACCTCAATGCGCAGTGCTTGGAATATCTGAGCAAGTTCTTTTTTCTCCTGTTTTACGTTTATTATCGGCTTTACCACCGCAAGAAGCTGCTCAATGGTTTCCACCGGCTTTACGTCACGAGCCTTAACTATCGCGGCAGCCACTTTCCTTGACTGCTTCAGTTCGCCGTAAAGGTAGAAAATATTGCTCAACTGTTCTTCAGTGTAGCCATTGACAACAGATGCCGCATCTTTATCGGCTTTCTGATTCATACGCATATCAAGTTTACCTTCCCAGCGGAAAGAGAATCCTCTGTCCGGGTCATCAAAGTGATGAAAACTTACGCCCAAGTCCGCAAGTATGCCGTCAACGTCGCCTGTATGACCGTAATAGCGCATAAAGTTCGACATAAAGCGAAAGTTTGAGTACACGATAGTAAATCTCTCATCACTGAAAGCCCTTTCCACTGCTTCGATATCCTGGTCAAAACTATACAAATGTCCTTCCTGCGACAAGTTCCTGACTATCGCACCGGAATGTCCGCCACCGCCGAAAGTTGCGTCAATATAAATGCCTGAAGGATTAATTTTTAACCCTTCTATAGCCTGTGGCAACAATGCCGGAATATGATAAACCGTATTATTCATTCAGCGCCCCGTTTTTAGGGGTGTAAAGGTAGCAACTTTATACCTTATTTACAATAGCAAATTATTTTTTTTGTAAAAAAGTTATTAACAATGTATAGGCAAGTATCACAATGCCTTAAAAAATTTGCAAATGCAAACCGTAATCACATCAGCAATTTCTTCAATTCCTTAACTCCTTCAGTTGCTCCTTTCGGGATAACCGTCACAAAATCAGGAACGTGCGCAGGCGCCGGGTCTATGTAGTATATTGCAGTCGCTTTGCGTGCGTAATTTATAAGACTTGCAGCAGGATAGACTTGAAGTGAAGTCCCTATAACCACTACTATATCAGCATCTTGGACTATTTCTATTGCAGGCTCGAACATCGGCACGGATTCTTCGAAAAACACAATATGCGGGCGCACATGGTGACCGTCAATTATCGTTTCCGGTGTCGTATCAAGATTATCTTTTGTCAGGGTATAAACAAGATTTTCATTATCCACAGCGCGCACTTTCATCAGTTCTCCATGCAAGTGAAGCACGGATTTGCTCCCGGCTTGCTCATGCAGATTATCAACGTTCTGCGTAATAATTTTCACATCGTACTTTGATTCCAAATCCACAAGTCCGTAATGTCCTGCATTAGGCTTTACGTTAATCAATTCATGACGGCGAATATTATAAAATTCATGCACAAGAGCAGGATTACGGCGAAACCCGGTGGCACTTGCTACGTCCATCACCGGATAGTTATCCCACATTCCGTTACCTCCGCGGAAAGTTGACAATCCGCTTTCCACACTCATTCCCGCACCTGTCAATACTACTAATTTTTTCATAATAATTAAAGATTTAATTTCAACGCAAATATACAGAATTTGCTTAAATAAAAAAAAACAAATAACTTTGTAACACATCAAAAACTTTTCAAGATTGACTACATTAAATCCTATATTTGTCAGACAGATTAAAGAACTTGGCATTGAGGAAAACTATCGCCTTGCGGACACATTGACAGGTACTGCGCCTTCCGTCTCCATCAGATTCAACAAGCGCAAAAATAAGTGCGCTGACAGCGAATTGGTTACGTCAGAGGCAGTACCTTGGCTGAGCGACTCGGGCTTTTACCTTGACGAGCGACCTGCCTTTACTTTTATCCCACAGATGCACCAGGGTTTGTTCTACGTCCAAGACGCGTCTTCAATGTTTATTGCTCACGTCATCAAGCAGTTAGTATCGCCGGGAAATCCTGTCAAGTACCTTGATGCTTGTGCCGCTCCGGGGGGCAAAACCACTGCGGCTATTGATGCGCTGCCTGACGGATCTCTTATCACTGCCAATGAATATGACTTCCGCCGTGCATCAATCTTAGCGGAAAACGTTATCAAGTGGGGATACCCCGGCACTATCGTTTCTCGAGGTGACACTCGCAAGTTTCGCAAACTTCGTGATGAATTTGACATCATTGCAGCAGACGTTCCATGCTCCGGGGAAGGTATGTTCCGCAAAGATGAAGAGGCGGTAAATCAATGGTCTCCGAACCTCGTCAATGAATGCGCCGAAAGACAAAAGGAGATTATTGACAATATTTGGCATTCACTCCGAGCCGGAGGATACTTCATTTACAGCACTTGCACTTTTAACAGACAGGAAAATGAAGATATGGTCAATCATATCCTTGCGGAATACGATGCCCAAAGTGTGGAAATAATCATCAATCCGGACTGGGGCATAGTAAAATCACCGTTACTGCCTGAAGGAGTTTTCGGATATCGCTTCATACCCGGTCGTATCCGAGGAGAAGGACTGTTTATGGCTGTATTTAAAAAGGAGGGAGAATATACACTCAAGAAGGAGAAGGAATCCAAGAAAAAGGTCAAAACGAAAAGCGATGCTATCTGCACAGAGGTTGCAAACAGAATAGTCAACCCGGGAAATTATGAATTAATCGGCACTAAAGAGAAAATAACCGCATTCCCGGTTGCATATAGCAATGATTTAAAGCGACTTGCGCAACACCTTGACATCATTCATTACGGTATTCCTCTCGCTACCGTCAAGGGCAAAGACTTTATTCCCGAACAAGCACTCGCTTGCTCTACGGAAATTAACCGCAAGTCATTTCCATCTATTGATGTCAATCGCGACTCTGCTTTGCAATACCTTAGGAGAGAGGCGATAACACTCCAGGAAGGCACACCCAAGGGATACGTCTTAATCACTTACTGCAATATACCTTTGGGCTTCGTCAAAAACATAGGGAACAGAGCAAATAATCTGTACCCGGAACAATGGAGAATATTAAAAAAGATCTAATAAAAAACGAGATAACGTATGTCAATATTACCACCACTACCGGAAAGAATGAGACCTAAGACACTCGATGAATACGTCGGGCAGAAACATATTGTGGGACCTAATGCCGTGTTAAGGCGAATGATTGAATCAGGCATGGTTTCATCTTTTATTCTTTGGGGTCCTCCGGGTGTTGGTAAAACAACATTGGCTAAAATCATAGCAAATTCCACTAAATCACCGTTTTACACTCTCAGTGCCATTACTTCCGGAGTGAAAGATGTGAGAGACGTCATTGACCGATGTAAAAATGATGCTCTCGGTGTATTCAGCACAGGTCGTCCGATACTTTTTATCGATGAAATACACCGATTCAGCAAATCGCAGCAAGACAGTCTGTTAGGCGCTGTAGAAAGCGGCATTATCACACTCATTGGCGCAACTACGGAAAACCCTTCATTTGAAGTTATTCGTCCTCTGTTGTCTCGCGCAAGAGTATATACATTACAGCCGCTGGACAGCACTGACTTACAAGTGCTTCTTGACCGTGCCATTACCACTGACGAAGTCCTCTCCAAGCGAGACATCAAAGTGGAAGAGACTACCGCACTATTCCGCTTTTCCGGTGGAGATGCAAGAAAATTGCTAAATATTCTTGACCTGCTCGAACAGTCTGTAGCATACGGAAAACCACTCGTAATAAACGACAAGAACGTTATTGACTGCCTGCAAGAAAATCCCGCAGCTTACGACAAGGCGGGAGAAATGCACTACGATATCATTTCCGCTTTCATCAAAAGCGTCAGAGGCAGCGACCCTGATGCCGCCATCTATTGGCTTGCAAGAATGATTAACGGCGGCGAAGACCCGGAGTTTATTGCACGCCGTCTTGCCATTCTCGCATCGGAAGATATCGGACTCGCAAACCCGAACGCTATGCTCCTTGCCAATACCACCTACGAAATAATCCAAAAAATCGGTATGCCGGAAGGTAGAATTCCTCTGGCGGAATGTACTATCTACCTCGCTACTTCGCCTAAGAGCAATTCCGCATATATGGCTATTAACAGCGCACTTGAGTTGGTTAAACAAACCGGCGACTTACCCGTGCCGCTTCACATCAGAAACGCTCCTACAAAACTAATGAAAGACATCGGCTACGGCGTTGACTACAAGTACGCTCACGACTATCCCGGACATTTCGTAAAACAACAATTTTTACCTGACGACCTCGTTGGCACACGACTGTGGAATGCCGCAGACAACCCTGCCGAGCAAAAGGCTGATGCGCTACAAAAACAACGCTGGGGCGACAGCAAACATTAAAAGTCTGAATATGAACAAACTGACGATACTGAATTTCACTAACGTCTATTCGGAAGAGACTTTTTACAAACACGAACGGACTACATGGATTGACTGCTCCGATATTGCCGGCACAGACTGCCTTTGCGACTGTGATGCCGCCAATGCTATTTGCACCAAAATCAAGGACATACCTCCTCACGGAATACATTTCATTGACTCAGGTAATTATCACTACGTATCTAAATTCTTTACTGATAAAATCGATACAAGATTCGTTCTCGTGGTTTTCGACCACCACACAGATATGCAACCGTCACTTTTTGAAGGACTCCTCACGTGCGGATCTTGGATTAAAGACGTTATCGACACTAATAAATACCTTGAAAAGGTTGTGCTTATCGGCACTTCAGACAAACTTTTAAAACAGGTTGACAAAACGTATTTGCCAAAACTGGTTGAGTTCAAGGAATCACAACTCTGCAACAAAACTGCTTGGGACGATTTTGCAAAACTCCATTTCAACTACCCCATTTACATTTCCATTGACAAAGATGTGCTTGACCCTGACGTCGAAGTGACAAACTGGGACCAGGGTGCTACAACCATTCAGCAGTTGAAAAAACTCTTGTCTTTACTTTTCACTCACGACAAACTTATCGGAATCGATATCTGCGGAGAATGTAACTACTCCATAATGGGATTACTTGACGATAATCTGCGAAAAGACGACACTGTAAACAGACTTTTGCTGAGACTTTGCGAAAAAGAAATTAAATAGTTATTATCACAATAAAAGATACCTTTCTTCTCTCTCTAAAACTGAAAACAGGACTTACACAACTTTAGGATTACTTCAACAAAGAATTAGGCTACCTTAACCCGGGTGAAGCCTCGCTTTCAGAAGCTCGCACCCTATTCAGAAACATTCAGAACTTTCCGAAATATAACCGCACTCGGTTTAAGATTAAAGAAGATTCTTAACATTCAGTAAACTTTTCACTACAAATTCCGTCTTAGCACTATAGCGTAGGGGAAAAGGTTAGAGGTTTGTGGTTAGAGAAGAGTTCTTTTTCAACGTTGGTAAGCCACGCTTTATGAATTATCAATTATGATTCTTGCATCTTTAACTACAAATCACGCCTTAATTTGTTAATTGTTTATAATATTTGAGCAAAAAAAGTTTTGTAACAAAAAAAAATACTAACTTTACGAATTAATAAACGACTCAAAATAATACTTGTACTAAACCGGTATATTATGTCAGAAGAAAATTTAGAAAACAACAACGAATACATCACTAAACCTTCAAAAATGAAGGTCATTTTCGGTGTTATTATGGTGCTTATCTACCTTGCTATGGCGTATGCACTCATTTTCACAGAGCTCTTTGAAGTCACTATCCAATACGCATGGATGAGATACACTTTCGGCTGTGTATTTGCACTTTACGGCTTTTGGAGAGCTTACAGACAGTTTAAATATTAAGTACACAATACGTATGAGCTACATTAACAGTTTCATAAAATCCGCCTTTTGCTTCGGCATCGCTCTGGCATTATTCACGTCTTGCCAAAACTACAAAGAACAGCGCCAAGGCAACACGTCAACTTCCGGTATGACAACGCTGATGTGTGATAACAGTTTTGAAAACATCATGCAGCAGGAAATTGACGTATATGAATACGTTTACCCTGATGCAAGCATTATCCCCTACTACATCAGTGAATCCGCCGCCATTGACTCCCTTATCAATATGAAGACAAGGCTGGCTGTCATCTCTCGCGAGCTGACAAAGGAAGAAACTGAATACCTCAAAGCTAACAAACGAAATCCTCGCACTCAGAAAATCGCCGTTGATGCTATCGCACTCATCGTTAACCCTGAGAATACTATCGAAATCCTATCGAAAAGCGAAATTTCCGACATTCTCTCCGGGACTGTCACTCGTTGGGATCAAATAGAGCCGTCAAAGATGGGTAATATCAACGTTGTATTCGATGAAGCCGGCTCTTCAACAGTGAAATATATGAAGGATTCGCTCCTCTGCGGTAAAGATTTCGGCAGCAACGTTTACGCACAAGGCTCAAACAAAGCCGTTTTCGATGCTGTAAAAGCCAGCAAAAACACCATCGGTGTGATTGGAGTAAGTTGGATTAGTACGGACATGAAAGTGGTATCTCACACCATCGAAGAAAAAGCCAAGATTTCAGCATCAAGCGATACTACGAATCTTGACTTCAACCGTGACGTAAAAGTACTGAAAGTGCGCCGCGATGATTCCATTGAAGCATACAAGCCGTACCAGTACTACATCTACACCGGACAATATCCGCTTTACCGCTCAATCTATATGGTATGCGCATCTGTAGCCGGTACTACCAGCCACGGCTTCTTCTCTTTCGTCACAGGATTTCAAGGTCAGAAATTAATCCAAATGACAGGTGTGCTGCCGGCTACAATGCAGCCGAGAATGGTACAAATCAATTAACGAGAAATTAATAAAAAATAATAACCACTGATAAAACATTCACGACATGAAATTAAAAGTATTTTTTTCATTTCTATTAGGAAGCGCACTCACTCTATCCGCGCAACAAGGCTTCAAAGATGGCATTGAATATTTCAAAGCCGACCAACCGGAAGAAGCTGCAATTATTCTTGAAAAGACTCTTAACGAAGCTTCTACCGACAAGGCTTTGGCTAACTACTACTTAGGTCTTATCGATATGCATAATGGCAACCTCAACGCTGCTAAAGGGCACTTTGACCAAGGTATCGCCGCTAATGCCAACTGCCCGCTTAACTATATCGGCTTAGGCTACATCGACCTCAAGCAAGGCAATACCGAAGCTGCTGAAAAGAACTTCAAAGTGGCTCGCGAATTTGACAAAAAAGACGCTGCCGTTCTCACTGAAATCGCACGGACCTACTACAGCGTTGACCCTGTGCTTTACGCTAAAACTATCGAAAAAAACCTCGCTGAAGCCAAAAAAGTAAGCAAGAAAAATCCGGAGCCGGCCATCTATATCCTCGAAGGAGATATGCTCGCTAAGACTAACGTCGGTGATGCCGCTTCTTTCTATCAGATGGCTAACGAATTTGACGTAAACACTGCTTACCCTGAAGCATACGTTAAGTACGCTCGCGTTTACTTCCACGTAAATCCGCAATACTCTATCGACAAACTTAAAGAACTACTCGCTAAACGCCCGGACTCTGCTCTTGCACAGCGCGAACTCGCTGAAGAATACTACGAAAGCGACCGCCTCACTCTCGCTGCTGAGCAATACGGCGAATACATCAAGAACCCTAACCACTTCCAGAAAGACGAAATCCGCTACGTAGCCCTCCTATATTTCGGCAAGAAATACCAGGAATCTTTTGACCTCGCAGGCAAAATCCTCGACGAAGAACCGGACAACATCTATATGCAACGTATGCAATTCTTGAACCTTGAAAAACTCGGTCAATACGAGAAGGCTCGCGAATTCGCAGAAAAGTTCCTCAACAACACCAAGGTTCAAGGTAATCTTGCTGCGAACGACTACACTACTTACGGCGATATCCTTCAAAACCTCGGTCAAGACACTCTCGCTGCATTACAGTACGAAGAAGCTGTAAAGATTGCTCCTGAAAAGAAAGACCTTCTTAAAGACCTTTCAGGCGCTTATACTAAGGCTAAAATGTACACTGAAGCCGCTGACGCTCAACAACGTTTCGTTGACGCAGGCGAAGCTACTACAAACGACATCTTTATGCTCGCTCGCCGCTATCAAAACGTTGCAGCTACTGCTACTGACCCCGCTAAAAAACAAGAAGCGGTAGAAAAAGCGCTTAACTGTATTAACACCGTCCTTGAACGCGTTCCGGACAATGCTACTATAGTCCTCACTAAAGCAAGAATCCAATTCGTGCAAAACGACAACAAGGTTAACGAAGACGTTGTAAAAACTTACCTTTCCGCACTTGAAATTCTCGACAAAGACCCGGCTAACAAGACTGCAAAGAAAAACGATTACATCAACGCTTACAACCAAATCGCGAACTACTATTTAGGTCTTGGTGACAATGAAAATGCCCGTCTCTATTTCACTAAATTCCTTGAAATTGACCCGGAAAACGAAGCACTTAGAAACTACCTCGAAAATAATTTGAAATAATTTTCAATTTCATAAATAAAACTGTTTGGAACCTTGCGGTGTACTCCTCAGTGGGTACGCCGCAATTTTTTTGTTAATCAAGGCAAGTTAAGTACATACGCTCTTTATCTGATACTGAAGAAGTTACACCAAGGAAGAGCCTCGGCGAGGCTCGGCTGTAAGTAACACCGTATAAGCACGTAAGTGCGCCATGCGGTGAAAAGACGAAGCCCCTTCCCCCTCGCACCTCGGGGAGGTGCGGTCTGTACCTGATACAGAAGAAGTTTGCCGCTAATTGTTAATTATCATTAATTATTTCCAAAACACGTAAAAGTAATTAATAATAATGTGACAAAGCAGAAAAATATGCTTAACTTTGCAGTCGCAAATTTTTCCGCCAAGGGCTCGGAATAAGTAGTAGCAATACATTTTTGCAACTCGCCCAACGGAGTAACCCTGTAACAATAACAAACAGATGTACGTTATCGTAGAAATTCAAGGACAACAGTTCAAAGCTGAACAAGGCAAGTATCTGTATGTTCACTATCTCGGTGAAGACAAGAAAGAAGGCGAAGCAGTAGAATTCGACCGCGTTCTTCTCGTTGACGCTGAAGGTGCCGTTAAAGTCGGCGCACCTACTGTAGAAGGTGCAAAAGTAGTTTGCGAAGTGGCTGAACCACTCGTAAAAGGTGAAAAAGTTATCGTTTTCAAGAAGAAACGTCGTAAAGGCTATCGTCGTAAAAACGGTCACCGTCAATATTTCACCAAAGTTGTGATTAAAGAAGTTATTGCTTAACCCTCTAAAATCTTAAGAAAATGGCACATAAAAAAGGTGTAGGTAGTTCTAAGAACGGACGTGAGTCAGAAAGCAAACGACTCGGAGTTAAGATTTTTGGCGGTCAATTCGCTAAAGCAGGTAACATCATCAAACGTCAGCGCGGTACTGTTCACCACCCGGGTTTGAACGTTGGTATTGGTAA
>JALEMF010000028.1 GCA_022768005.1 Bacteroidales bacterium
ATTTACCCACGATGCTTCAACGTTGCTGCCTGACTTGTTCCACATTTCGGTAAGAGCATCAATCTTATCAACGAATTGAGTAGGAGTCTTTGCAGTACCTTTAAGTTCGATAACTACGTCATCAGCACCTTCAGAACTTGCAGTAAGTCTTGCTGTGTGGCTACCTACAGCCTTAGGAGCGTAGCAAACTTTCAAGTTTCCACCATTCTTGCTTACAGTAGCATTTTCAAGGAAGAAGTATGCAGCATCTGCACCATCAATAGAGAATGTAATGTCACTTGTAAGAGATACACCGTTTACATTTACTACCTTTTCAGCGAATCCGTCTTTGAATGTTTCAAGGCTGATAACGTTTGAAGGAAGTTTGATAGTCGGTTTGAGAGGAACTATAGGTTGCGGATTATGCTGAGGGACATCACCGAATGAGTAGTAAGCAATACCGTGGCCTGTAGAATATACCCATGCTTCAAAGTAATTTGTACCGTCTGTGTTAATAGCGATATCGGCTGTAGCATTGATATTTCTTGTTTCATCACCAAGACCTGCGCTTGGGAAGTCACCTACTTGTTGCATACGAGTGAAGTCACCCTTTTCGTCAATGATAAGACGCATACGAGCGCCCTTATAGTTTGCTTCGTTCTTCATTGTACCGTCTGTGTTGTATTCCTTACCGTTGAACACGATATTTGCAGAATACTTCTGACCGCCCCATTGGAATTCGTGGTGGCAAGAGCCCCAGCTTTCACCTGTATCCACGAATGTAGATTTCTTGGCTGTACCTGATGCGCTGTCGTAAACGACCCAAGTAGGATAACTATCCTTACCGTCAATCCACCAACCTACATTAGGCTGTTTATATACACGTGTAGTACCTTGAGTACTTAATTTCTTGGAACCGTCTTGAGTAACTTTCACGCTTGATGAAGTCCAAGCACCGTTCTTACGGTTGTATTCAATAATCTTTGTATCCTTGTCGGCAGAACCCGGGTCATTACCGAATGAAAGCCACAAGTCTGAGTCGTATGAACCGGAAAGTTCAATACAGTCACCTATACGAGGAACTCCCTGGAAGTCTGTTGTATGTAAGAGCAATGATGGTTCTGCCTGGTCATTAGCCCATTCGTAAACGCGAAGTTCCTCACCTTCCTTAGCAAGGTTACATGCTACGATACGTCCGTCCTTTGCTTTTACATCGCAAAGTTTAAGAGTACCGCCATTAACAACAGTACCTAAGTTAAGAGTACCGAGGCTTTCACCTGTCTGAGCGTTAAGTACGAGAATGTCTGAATGGTTATATACGCAATAGAGTTTACCATCATTGTATGTAAAGTTACGAATCAAGCCTGCATCGTAACCCTTTTCAGTCTTGTTACCTTTCTTTTCAGAATAGTTCCATTTTTCAGTAAGTTTATTAAGTGGCAATGCATTAACCTTTGCTGTGATTGCTACAGTCTTTTCAAGGTTGCCGCTCTTAACTTTAATGTAGAACTTAGAGTTAACGGCGCTACCGCCTTCTTCGTAAGTACCTACTTTATCAGAGATATTAAATTTAACTGTTACTTTACCCCCTGCTTTGTCAAGTGAAGTGACAGATGGAGTGAAACGACCCGGAGTGTAAGAAGCAACTGAAATATTGCTTGAAAGGTTTTTACCTGTTACAGTAAAGTCAAGTGACGGGTGTTCGTTAAGGAAACATTCAAAGTAAAGACTCGATGTAGATACATTAAGTTCAGGAGTTGGAGCAGGAGCAGGAGGAGGAGTTGAAGTACCTGCACTGATAGTGCTGTTGTCACGCGGGTTACCTGAGAAACTTCCACCTTGAGTAGAAAGATAGTCATAGAAACCGTAGATATGACCACGAGCCCATTTCTTGAAGCCGTCTTTACTGTTATTGTTAATCATATTCCACTCTGTGTAGTTATCAACGAAGAGTGCTTCTGTCAAGATAGCAGGAACAGAAGGAGTACCGGTGATAACTGTCCAACCGTTTTGTTTTACACCACGATTTGTGCGACCGAGTTGTTGAACAAGTGTACTTTGAACGTAATTTGCAAGGCTATGACTTGAACCTGAACTCCAATAATACCATGTTTCAGTACCGTGAGCGGAACCGTTGAATGCATTCAAGTGGATTGAACAGAAAATCCATGGGTCCCAAGAGATTGAATACTGACGACGCGCTGAAAGTGAAACAGTTACGTTAGATGTACGTGTCATACGGCATGTACCGCCTAACTGATCTTGTACCCAACCTCGAAGTGTCTGAGCGCATCGTAAAGCCAATTCTGCTTCGTGAGGTGCAGAAGGACCTGCAGCACCCGGGTCTGAACCACCGTGTCCCGGGTCAAGTGCGATAGGACGTGATGACCAGTTTGCGCTCATTGGCATAAACATAGCCGTCAACGCAAACAAGATTATTACTGTAAATATCTTTTTCATGATTAATGCTAAGTTATGTTAGTGATTATTTAAGGTCTGCTACGTAAATTTGACCGTCTGTGAATGATTGGAAAACGATCTTGCTTCCGTCAGGTGATACAGAAGGATTCATTTCTATCATATTCTTTGTAGCAGTAATTTGTTTTGTCGCACCGTTTGCGACATTTACTATATAAAGCTCACCGCTGAGGTATGTGTGACCGTCATCTGTTGTTTTTTCAAAAACAATTTGACTATCGTTTACCCATGACGGATTAAAGCCTATTCCGAGAACTTTTTTACCTGATCCGTCAATGTTCATAACTACTACATCATCTACCTCATTGTATGCTACTTTCTTTCCGTCCGGAGAAAGTACAGGGCAGAATGCTGTCTTGTTTGAAATCGTCTTTGTATTACCTTGTTCATCTACCACGATAAGTTCATCACCGTTTGCAATAAAACTCACTTTTGAAGCAGGCTGAGCAAGTACTGCTTTAAGTTTTTTAGATGCAACAGGCTTTAGGCTGCGAGTTGTTTTAATAACTTTAGCATCAGGAGCAACAATTTTCTTTTCACCTTTAAGTGTGTATCTCCATGATGCAGGCTGCATAAATTCAGCATCTTCAGTCATTCTAACTTCGTTTGCATTCAAATCCACAGCGAAGATTGCATGGTGACGAAGTCCTTTACCGGCTTGACCACCGTCCCAACGAGTGTCGCGAACAAGAATTTCTTCACTGTCTGCGCTCCATTGATACATGTAGCCGACTCCCTGGCGTTCAGAGATTTTGGCTTTTGAAGTACCATCACTGTTCATGACGTATAGACCGTCATAGCCGAATGATGTATAAGCAATCATAGACCCATCAGGCGACCATTTAGGATTTTCATACTTTTCAGTACCGGATGTAAGTCTCTTGACATTTGATAGTGTACCTTGCTTCAAGGTTTGTGCGAATAAGCCTTGTGATAGCAAAAGTGCACCTACGAGAAAAAGAGTTTTCTTCATACGTGTAAAATGTTATTATTTGTTAAGTAATTAGTCTCTTGTGGAGTAACCACTATTATTTGGGTTATTTTTATTTCATATTATTTCGCAAATATACACTTTTTTTTTCATTTTTATTTACCCTTAGTGCATATTTCACTATATTTAGCCGTTCTTAACGCTTGTTAATATAACTGTTTTGTAACAAGCTATTATTAATATAAAATATTTAAAAAGTTATGTGATTTAGTTTCAATATTCAGTTTAAGAGGGATTATTTATCCTTCTTTCTCGGACAGTTCAAGCCAGCGCATCTCCAATTCATCAAGTTCTGCCTTTACCTCATCGTAGCGGATAGCCTTGGCTGCAATATCATCAATTTGTTCACCGGAATTAAACGCGGCTTCGAGTTCTGCTTTCTCACGATTCAGATCATCAAGTTTAGCCGAGACTTCTTCAAGTTCTTTTTTCTCCTTGAAAGTCAACTTCTGAACGCGTTCGGTTTTCTTTTTTTCCGTCTTTGGTTCTTTGTTTACAGGCTTTTCTTCCTTATTTTCGCTTTTCCACTCTCTATAGTCCGAGTAAGAACCGGGGAAATCTTTCACTACTCCATTACCTTCAAACACGAACAAGTGGTCAACGATGGTATCAAGGAAGAAACGGTCGTGAGAAATAACTATCACGCAACCCTTAAATTCCGATAAGTATTCTTCAAGAATACCAAGTGTCACTATATCCAAGTCATTAGTAGGCTCGTCAAGGATTAAAAAATTCGGTGAGCGCATCAACACTGAAGCCAAATGAAGACGTGCGCGTTCTCCTCCACTTAATTTATATATATATTTCTGCTGGTCCGCAGGCGAAAAGAGGAAACGCTGCAAAAACTGCATCGGTGCAATATGTACTCCATCGTTGTAAGTAATATCCTCCGCCAAGTCCGTAATCGCATCTATCACCTTCTTGCTCTCGTCGAACATTATTCCTTCCTGTGAATAATAGCCGAATTTAACGGTTTCTCCTACGTTCCATTGTCCGGAATCCGGCGGTATCAGTCCTTGCAGCAATTTTATAAATGTAGATTTCCCCACTCCGTTCTGACCGATAATACCGAGTTTCTCATAGCGGGAAAACACATAGTTAAAGTCATCAAGAATTATCTTATCTCCGAATCGCTTGGATATATGTTCCGCCTCGAATATCTTAGAGCCGATATAGGTGGACTTAACGTCAAGTGCCACATTTTTCTCGCTCAAGTCAATACGAGAACGGTCCTTAAGATCGTAGAAGGAGTTTATGCGAAATCTTGCTTTTCCTGCACGGGCTTGCGGCTGGCGGTTCATCCACTCCTGTTCTTTTCGCAGTGTGTTTTTGACCTTGGCGAGTTCCACGCTCATAGCCTCTATTCGCTCAGCACGGTGGCGCATATAGTAGTCATAATTACCGTCATAACTGTACAGTGACGTACGGTCAATCTCTATAATCTTATTGCATATTCGGTCAAGGAAATATCTGTCGTGAGTCACCAGAAGCAGAGTCATACGACTTCTCTTAAGGTACGCTTCAAGCCATTCTATTGAATCTATATCAAGGTGATTGGTAGGCTCGTCAAGGATTAGGAATTCCGGTTCATCAAGGATTACACGTGCCAGAGCAAGACGTTTTTTCTGACCGCCTGACAGTGTGGAAACTTTCTGCATCAAGTCCGTAATTCTGAACTGTGTAAGCAGTTGTTTTAACCTGTCCTCGTAGGACCATGCGTCAGCGGAATCCATCTTCTGCATCGCACACATCATCTGTTCCTGATTACCGGAAATCACTGCCATTTCGTACTCTTTGACAGCCTTCGTTGCAGGACTTTCGTGGATAAAGGCAGACTCGAGGACCGTCAAGTCGCCGGGCAAGTCCGGTGTCTGCTCAAGATAACTTACTTTTAAGTCGTTGCGGTACACTATATCACCGGAATCCGGAGTTTCAATTCCGGCAAGGCAGCGGAGCAAGGTAGTCTTACCCATACCGTTCTTGGCTATTAATCCTATTTTATCACCCTCGTAAATGCCGAGAGTGACATTTTGAAAAAGTATGCGGTCACCTACACTCTTGGTAAGTGAATTAATTTGTAAAAAACTTGCCACTTGATTACCTTTTTGAATTTAGTGCATTAAGCATCATTTCTAACTCCGAGCGAATAGACTTGAGGCGCTCCACCACTTCAAAACGCTTATCCACGCCTTGTCTGTTCTTCTTTATCTCCTGCTGAGCCGCCTCGATTTTGAGCCCTTTTTCTTTTACGAGGAAATAAATCATCTTTATCGTCTCTATATCCTTAGGAGTATAGTAACGCTGTCCTTTATCACGGAATGGCTTTATTATAGTAAATTTCTTTTCCCAAAAGCGCAAAGTGGAAGCAGGAATATCAAGTATTTCCGCAACTTCACTGATTTTGTAATAACTTTTTTCTATTGAATCGTCATCTTTACGTGCCATAATATCAGTCCATTACGTGAGCGGCTGCATCTGATGCTCGCACCATATCTGCATATTGCTCCGGAGTTAAGTCTTGAAAATAATAATTTACCGGATTTTGTGGTACACCGTTATGTCGCACCTCGTAGTGCAAGTGAGGTCCTGTGGATTTACCTGTATTACCTACCTGACCGATGTAAAAGCCGCGAGACACTTTTTGACCGGGCTTCACATCTATTTTACTTAAGTGTGCATATCGTGTTATATATCCGTATCCATGATCTATCTCAATAAGGTTTCCGTAAGCACTTTTCCAGCCGGCTGATAGTACTGTTCCCGCTCCTGTAGCATAGACCTTTGTTCCTACGGCTGATGCAAAGTCCATTCCTTCATGGAATTTCGTCGTACCGTAAACAGGATCAACTCTATAGCCGTAACCTGACGCCATTTGCTTCATATCTTCATACGCTATCGGCTGGATTGAAGGGATATGGTCAAGCCTGTCTTGCTGACTTGAAGCCATTTCACGCAGAGAATCAAACGACTTTATCTGTGTGTAAATCATACGATCCAACATCTCGGACCTATCAGTAACGTTATTCACAAGGTCACCATCGCTCAGACCTTCGTAAGCTTCATTTCTCTCAAGTCCGGCGTATCGCTGACTGTCGCTGATAGGGTCTGCCTGCATCATCACGCGGTAAAAATTATTATCTCGCTGTGCAATATCTTCCATCACGGTGATAGCCACGTCAAGACGCTTTTCCACGCTTTCAAGATTATCCCTCAAGCGATTATTCTCCTCACGCAGCATTTTTTCCTTTGGAAGGTCAATACTATAATATAAAACAAGGAATATGAGAAGTGCCACACTTGAAATTTCAAAGACTGTCTTTGCTACATTCCAAATGCGATCCCAACGTGATAACACTACCTTTACATAGCTATCCGTCACTGCATCATATCTGTAATATACTTTGCGAGCCATACCTTTTTTAGTACTGACTTGCAAAAATAAGCAAAAAATACTAATTTTGCAGATTATTTATAAGAATCTTTTTTGCTTTAATTAAGTATATACTTCTAAATATTTATCATAAAATGCTTACTGCAAAGGAAATACGCGAGTCTTTCAAGACTTTCTACGAAAGCAAGGGACACCATATAGTGCCTTCTGCACCTATGGTCATTAAAGATGACCCTACACTTATGTTTACCAATGCCGGCATGAACCAGTTCAAGGATATTATCCTCGGTAATGTCGCTCCTAAATATCGTCGTGTCGCGGACTCTCAGAAGTGTCTGCGTGTCAGCGGAAAACATAACGACCTTGAAGAGGTTGGACATGACACTTACCACCACACTATGTTCGAAATGCTTGGTAACTGGTCATTCGGCGATTACTTTAAAAAAGATGCTATTGACTTTGCCTGGGAATACCTTGTTGACGTTCTTAAATTAAATCCCGAAAACCTTTACGCTACAGTTTTCGAAGGTTCTAAGGAGGAAGGACTTGACAGAGATGAGGAAGCCGCTTCCATCTGGCTTAAACACCTCCCCGAAAGTCATATAATCAATGGTAACAAACACGACAATTTCTGGGAAATGGGCGATACGGGTCCTTGCGGTCCTTGTTCTGAAATTCATATAGACCTTCGTGACGAGGCTGAACGCAAAGCTGTCAGCGGTGCTTCACTCGTCAATAAGGACCACCCTCAAGTGATTGAAATCTGGAACCTTGTATTTATGCAGTACCAGCGTATGGCTGACGGTTCACTCGTTCCGCTTCCCGCTAAGGTTATTGACACAGGTATGGGATTTGAACGTCTTTGTATGGCTCTCCAAGGGAAGCAGTCAAACTACGACACTGACGTATTTACTCCTCTTATCAACAAGATTTCAGAACTTTCCGGCAAGAAATACGGTCAAGATAGTAAAGTTGACGTTGCAATGCGTGTTATTGCAGACCACGTCCGCACTATCGCATTCTCTATCGCCGACTCTCAGTTGCCGTCTAATGCTAAAGCCGGTTACGTAATCCGTCGTATACTTCGTCGTGCAGTAAGATACGCTTACACTTTCCTCGGTCAGAAAAGTGCATTTATGTACCGTCTCGTTGACACTCTGATTGAAGATATGGGAGATGCTTACCCTGAACTCCCTGCTCAGCGCGAACTTATCATCAAGGTTATCAAGGAAGAAGAAGATTCATTCCTTCGTACTCTTGAAAATGGCATTAAACTTCTTGACAATGACATCGAAGAAGCTAAGAAAGCCGGTAAAACCGAAATTTCAGGTAAAGACGCATTCTTGCTTTACGATACTTACGGATTTCCGCTTGACCTCACACAGTTAATCCTCAAAGAAAGGGATATGACTCTCAATCAGGCTGAATTCGATGCAGAAATGCAAGCACAGAAACAACGTGCGCGTAATGCTGCCGCCGTTGAAACTACTGACTGGGTTATCGTAAAAGAAGGTGAACAGAAATTCGTAGGCTACGACAATTTCACTGTTGATGCTCACATCTTACGTTACCGCAAGATTAAACAAAAAAATCAAGAGTATTACCAAATCGTACTTGACCAAACGCCTTTCTATGCTGAAATGGGTGGACAAGTTGGTGACCGCGGTACTCTTTCTTCCGCTGACGAAACTATCGAAATTTTTGACACTAAACGTGAAAACGGCATGGCTGTACACTTGTCAAAACGTATTCCTCAAAACGTTGAAGCTACATTCATTGCCGCTATTGACAAAGACTCTCGTCTTGCCACTTCCTGCAACCACACTGCCACCCACTTACTCCACCAGGCTCTCCGTCAAGTACTCGGTACTCACGTTGAGCAAAAAGGTTCTTTCGTAAGTCCTGACGTTCTTCGCTTTGACTTCTCTCACTTCCGTAAAGTGACTACTGAAGAGCTGCGCGAAGTGGAAAGAATTGCGAACCAACACGTTCGCCAAGCAATCGCACTTGATGAACACCGCAATATGCCTATCGCTGAAGCAACCGCTATGGGTGCTATGGCTCTCTTCGGTGAAAAATACGGCGATGAAGTTCGCGTTATCCGCTACGGCGACTCTATAGAACTTTGTGGTGGTACTCACGTGCCTAACACCGGTAATATCGGTATGATAAAAATCGTATCGGAAAGCAGTATCGCCGCAGGAATCCGACGCATTGAGGCTATCACAGGTGCAAAAGTTGAAGAGGCTATCAATCAGACCATAGATACTCTCAAGGAAATAGGTACTATGTTCAACAATGCTCCGGACCTCATACAAACGCTCAAAAAGTCTATCGCTGAAAACGAAAGTCTTAAGTCACAAGTTGAGGACTACTTCAAGGAAAGAATTCAGAACCTTGCCAAGAAGGCAATCGAAGAAGCTGAAACTATCGGTGACATAAAGGTTGTAAAACTTAACGGACCGAGAGTTCCTGACGTAGTTAAAAACGTTGCATTTACAGTCCGTCAACTTTCACCGGAAGGCACAGTATTTCTCGGAGCAACAGTCGATTTGACTCGCAAGCCGCTCTTGACCGTAATGGTAACAGAGGACTTGGTAAAACGAGGATTTAACGCTTCACAAATCGTTCGCGAGGCTGCCAAGGCTATCAAAGGCGGTGGCGGCGGTCAACCGGGATTTGCACAAGCCGGTGGTAAAGATGCAGACGGCATCGTTGCTGCTGAAAAAATACTCGAAGAAGCATTTAAGTAATTTCTATTTGTTTATTCTATAATCATTAGGATAATATGGACGATAATTATAGCAATAAATCTATTCCGGGCGAAGTTGCTCCCGAACCCGTTCCGGAGCAGCCTAAAGGGCTCGAGTTAAATGAACTGTGTGAAAATAAGCATAAACGGAAATTTTCACATATCATTTTTATTGGTGGAATAGGATTGTGTGCAGTTGCAGCCGTTGCAGGGCTATTGCTATATATCGCTGACAGAAGTGACGACGTAGTGCCGGAAACTACCACTACCGCTGCTTCTATCGTTGACCCTAACGTAGAAATAATCAAGCCGCTCGGATATATCTCACTTAGCGGAACATTCGGCTCTGCCAAAATTGATTTCTCTTTTGATGCCGAAAACGGACGAGGTGAAAGGCATTACACCCTTCAATCAAACGAAGTTTACACTTTAATCCTTAAAAGTGCGGCAAACAATGGAGACGACTCGTATACCGTTGAGATAAAAGAACTTCTCAAAGGACGAATCGAAATAGGCACATATACGGGAGTCTTATCTTCCGATTCATTCAAAGGGCAATACATTTCAAGCCATGGTGATATCCGAGAAGTGAATTTACACTAAAAATACTTATCACATAAATAATAGCGAGGTTGCGTCATAAACTGATGCAACCTCGTTGATTTATATAATATTATTTCTATCCGGTAAAATTCAATAGTTTAAAATTATACGCCTGAGCCCCGATAATCTGTCACCGCATGGCGCACTGCGTGCTTATACGGTGTTTTCCACAGACAGAGTCTCGCCAAGGCTCCACCTTGACGTCATCAGCTTAGCATTTACGAAATATACGGTAGGTTTACTACTGAATACGTAACGCAATCCAAGAATTTAGGCGACATTCATCTATAAACTCTTTAGTAATTTTAATGAATTTCACATAAATTACACACATTCACTCATATAATTGATTTTCAAGCAGTTATTTTTACTCCAATTCGCTAAAATGCAAAAAGTCCGACCTGTCTGACCGATTCAAAAAAAGCACCGATACTCAGTGCTATATTTCGTATAATCCTTGTAGTAAAAAAAACAACAGAGAGGCATTTGTTTATTATTTTCTCAATATTCATTAACTTAATATGGCTTAGGTCATATCCCTCGTAAAGGTTATTCTCTTTACGGATTATACAACATAAAGCAAACTAAGGGGATAACCAAATATCATTCCCGCATCACTGCGAAACGTATTCCTTGCCAGCCTCCCTGATGTTATGTTTTTATTAGTTACCGGGAGTGAACCCAATCGCTCCCGGCTATAGAAATCAGATATTAATATCATTATTTTTAGCATCAGCAAAGTCGTCAACAGTAACATTGAATTCGATTGGGATAAGAACATCGTTACCTTTTTCGTCATAACCGGCGTGTCCCTTTTCAGAGAATACGAATGTGTAGATGTATTTCTTACCTACTTCCCATTTAATGTCAACAGGAATGTAGATGTCGCCTTTGTAAAGTGTAACATCGTCTTTAGTTGCAGCTAAACCATCACCTTTTGCTACGTTCTTAACATGACATGTAACTATGAAGTATGCTTTATCCTCCTCCCATTTTTTATTTACTTTATTGTAAACAGCATGGCCAAGTTCTTGTGGAAGAACGATGAGTGAAAAAGTTTTATTTTGTTGTTCGTTTGCTTCAACAGAGCCTTCACCTGTAGCAGTACCTTCATTATTAGTCAAGTTAACTGGTCCAACAGCTTTTAGTACCTCTCCTTCTTTTTTATTACATGGAACAGCAATAGGACCGAAAGCACCTGTTGTAGTATAAGGAGCCGTTGTGCCTAGATTGATCCATTTTCCGAAACTTGGGTCGTTATCAGCAATAACACCTGATTGATCATGCTTGTCATTAAGTGACTTGTCATCTGTTACATTAGTTGGGAAAGTGAAAGTACCTGTAGTTTTAAGGTTAGCAACTTGTACTTTAGAGATTTCAACATAGATGTTTTTGTTCTTGTTTTGAGCCTTGAAAACAACTTGTGAAAGTGCGTGGCGGAAGTTAAGGTTTGCAACACATTTGTTATCTTGTACGTTCTTAGTTGCCTTGGTATAAGCGTAAAGAAGGTCTTGTTGTTCAGATGCCTCAGTCTGTACCGGTTTTTCTACAGTAAAAGCGATAGTAGGAGTAACACCATTCCATGCAACATCAGCGAAAACATCACCTTTGTATGCAGTTTGGTTCTTTACTGCGAAGAAAGACACTTCAGTACTTGGCCAAAAACGTGCAAAATCACCATCAATAGTCCAATTTCCTTTGCCACCTTTTTGTGAAAATGATTCGTTCTCAAAGTAAGTCTTGCCATCTGTTGCAGCCCAAACGTTGAATTGAGCCGGTTTGTCGTTGTTGCAATAGTAGCTTGCAGCACGAGAAGCGTTACCGGTGGTAACACCGAATTGGATTGCATTAGCAGCCTGTTGCTCTTCAACAACTGCATCGCTTGAACAACTTGTTGCAAGAGTCATTGCAGCAGTTGCCATCAAAAAAAATTTTAACTTCATATTGTATAATTTAAATTAGAAAATGTGATTTTCTGCTTTATGTTGTATTGCGCTTCTTCAGCATCGCAAAGTTACAACCATTTAATATACACTCCTCTGAACCATAGTCAACAATCATTCTACAATACTGTATAATTTTTTTCCACACAATAAAAATTCTAATAAATATCACCCCGTCTGACCTGTCTGACGGGTCTGACTTGTCTGACAATAGTTTCCGGACTTGAATCAAGCATCAAAACATTCCTGCGCCAGCACATCAAAGAAATTAAAATCAAGAACGAGCGAAATCCGCTTAAGCAGCTTAATATCAATATTATCGTTAGCAAAGATTTTATACACATTGGAGCGAGTACAGCAAATCTTAGAGGCGAACCACGTCACCGATCGTCCGTCTTCCTTAAGTTTCTGCTGAATAAATTTTCCTATGTGTACAGGCATAAAATAGAATAATCCCGAGGTATGCCCCAATCCTCGGATATAAAAATGCAAAGCGCAGGGCCAAATTCTGATTATTTTAACAGAGGTATCGCCAAACACCTTACAGAAATAAACAGCCAGCCCCACGCAACGTTGTATATCAGCCCGGGTCAGGGTGGATATAACACATGCATGAGCGTATTTTTGACTGCTTAATCCCTCTGTGAAATATTTTGGCGAATTTTCTGTTAAAGGATAAGCAAAAAACGCTTTATATATGTAACAGTTAGAGCAAAGCGCACTAACTCGCTGCAAAATTATGCTTTTTTGCTTGATAAAACAAATCTTATACTAATTTTGTGAGACGGGAAGAGCAAGTGTGACAAGACATACTCGTCATACCCGTCCTACACATCTTACTCGTACTATCTAAAAAGCCTTGCGGTACTTATCTTCATCAAAGTCCTCAAGAATACTGAGGTACGATGCAAATCGCGAATCTGATATAAGGTGCTGAGCTACAGCCTCACGGACAGCACAACCCGGTTCATGAGTATGCGTGCAGTCACCGTAACGGCAATCCTCGCTTATCTTGAAAATTTCCGGAAAATAATGAGCCACTTCATTGCGTTTCATCTCTATAGTACCGAAGCCGCGCACTCCCGGAGTATCTATAAGCCAACCGCCTTCCGGCAACTGATACATTTCAGAAAAAGTAGTGGTATGTACGCCGGTGTCATGCACATCGGATATTTCCTCAGTCTTAAGGTCAAGACCGGGGATAAGACAATTTATAAGAGTAGATTTCCCTACTCCGGAATTACCAGAGAACAAACTAATTTTTCCGGCTAATGACTGTTTAAGCGTATCTATACCGGTACCTTCAAGTGCTGAAATTTGAATCACTTCGTAGCCAATGGACCGATACAGGTACGACACAGCCTCAAGGAGTTCTTTATCCTCATCTTCAGTAAGCAGGTCTATTTTATTAATAGCCAAAATAGCTTTAACGCTGTATGCCTCCGCCGTAGCCAGAAATCGGTCAATAAAGGTAGTGGAAGTGGTGGGGTGACTGAGTGTTACCACAAGTACGGCTACGTCAACATTTGCCGCAAGGATATGTGCCTCCTTTGACAAGTTGCTCGCCTTACGGATAATATAATTTTTACGTTTTACAATGTCTGTTATATAGCCGGTACCGTCATCATTCAGCGACACTACAACTCTGTCACCAACAGCCACAGGGTTCGTGGTGCGAATTCCTTTCAGACGGAATTTTCCTTTCACCGCACACGCATATTCCACTCCGTCATTATCACGAACAATATAGCGATTTCCCGCATTTTTTATTACTAATCCTTCCATTGAAACGTAAATGTGAATATCATTTATACCTGTCTTCAAGACCGCTGCGGACTGCCGCAAAGGTTTCATCTGCCTTTGTACGTACTTCCGCTTCGCTTACAGGTGCGGCTACAGGTTTATGAATAATTAGTGTAATAGTGCCATAATGCGGCACGAGAGATGTCCTGGGCATTACTTCGTAAGCTCCGTTGATTGTTATCGGGACTATCGGCAACGAAAACTCCTGTGCCAACTGGAAAGCACCGCGTTTGAAGCGCCCTATCTTACCTGTCTTTGTCCGCGAGCCTTCAGGAAATACTACGAGCGACATTCCGTCTTTAAGCTCCGTCTCTGCACGTTGCATAGTATTTTTCACTGCTGAAATACCGCTGTTATCTACGTAAATATGCCCCGCCCTGCGACAAGCAAAACCAATCAGCGGCAGTTTTTCAAGACTTTTTTTCATCATCCACTTGAAGTTATGATTCAAGTAGCCGTAAACTGAAAAAATATCATACGCGCCCTGATGATTTGCTACAAAAACGTATGACTTGTTTTTATCATAATTTTCTCGTCCTTTCACTTCTACTCTGACGAAGGTCAAAATACAAAATATTTTCGCCCAAATATGTGCAGGATAATATCCCCACCATCTGCCACCAAAAATTATTGAACCGAATCCCGTCAAAACAGACGTTACAAGCGTTGCCGTCAACAATAGCGGCAATGCCACAAAAATCAGATATATGTAATATAAGATATTCAGCATACGTTTTCTTTTCTCTTTTGCAAAAATACGAAAAACTTTTTTTATTTATCTATTTGTGATATTTAATTTCCTGAATTACGGCTTTTTCTTTTAAAAATACACGGTTCGGTAAGTAAAAGACAACATCATCAAAGAAAGTCGGAGACTTTCCGCTGTCAGAAACACCGTATAAGCACGAAGTGCGCCATGCGGTGACAGACAAGGCCCACACACATTCGCACCTCAGGGAGGTGCGGTCTGTCCGATACTGAAGAAGGTGCGCCACCACGAGATAGTTTCATATTCATCTTCCTGAAATTCATATAAAAAGGCTGTTACGTATCACACGCAGCAGCCTTTCTTCATTTTTGTTGGCTTATTATTACAACAAATTAATAACGTCTTCTGCTATCAAATCCGCACGCAAGCGATTTTCAGTAAAGAATTCCGACACATCGTAACGGTCAGCAAATTCTTTCTTCGCACCATAGCAACGGACTTTTACTGATGACGGGCCCATATATCTTGCGATTTTTTCTCCGAAACCGCCTTCAAGAACACCGTCTTCAAGGGTGATGATTAACTTATGGTCATCTTTCAAGTCTTCCATTAATGCCCCATCTATGCCGGAAATATATCTCGGATTGACTACCGTGGCATCAATGCCTTTTTCTTTAAGCAATCCGGCTACAGCCTCACCCATAGCATAGAAATTACCAAGACCGAGGATAGCCACGTCTTTACCGCGATGTACCACTTCGTACTTATTCAGTATAGAAAAGTCCGACGGCACTTCACGACTTGACTTTACAGTATTTCCTACCGGAACACGGATTGCTACAGGGTGCTCCTTGTAGTCAAGACTCCACTTGAGCATTGACAGATACTCATCTTTATTCGTAGGAGCAAGATATACAAGATTAGGAATATTTGAAAGCAATGGAATATCAAACCAGCATAGATGTGTCACATCATTCATGGCTGCCAATGATGCCCATAGAACGAGGATAGTGGCGGGACTATCGTTAATACACAAGTCCTGAGACATCTGGTCGTAAGTACGCTGAACGAAAGAGCTGCAAACACCGAACACAGGCTTGCCGCCTGCCTTTGCCATACCTGAGGCAAGTGCCACAGCATGTTCTTCAGCAATACCTACATCAACGAATTGCTTGCCGGCTTCCTTTCTGCGACTCGGAGTCCAGCCCCAAATACCGGGAGTACCGGCAGTGATAGCACAAACCTTGCCGTCGGCTTTCATCTGTTCAAGCAGATACGTTGCAGTAAGGTCATTATAGTTTTCAGCATCTGAGGTAAACTTTAATTGTCCCGTATTAATATCAAACGGTGCAATCCAGTGCCAGGTTTCCTTATCTTCCTCAGCGAAGTGGTAACCTTTACCCTTCAAGGTGTTTATATGCACCACTACAGGGTGACTTATATTCTTTACTTCCTCAAATGTCTTAATAAGAGAATTTACGTCATTACCATTAGCAACGTAGCGGTAATCAAGCCCCATAGCCTTGAACAAATTGTTTTCACACTTACCGTTTGTGGCTCTGAGTTCGGCAAGATTCTTATACAGTCCTCCATGATTCTCAGCGATAGACATCTGATTATCATTAACGATGATTATCAAGTTCGAGTTCAACTCCGATGCCCAGTCAAGACCCTCAAGTGCCTCACCGCCGCTGAGAGAACCGTCGCCGATTACTGCAATGACATTATAGTTTTCTCCTCTCAAGTCACGTCCCTTAGCGAGTCCGCACGCAAGGCTGACAGACGTTGACGTATGACCGATAATAAAGTTATCATGTTCACTTTCCGACGGCTCGGTGTAGCCTGACACGTCATCGTAATGTTTTTCATCAAGAAAAGCACCTACACGACCGGTAAGCATCTTGTGAGCATAACTCTGATGCGAGACGTCAAAAACTATTCTGTCAATCGGCGAATTAAAGACGTAATGGAGAGCTATCGTAGCCTCTACCATACCGAGATTTGGTCCACAGTGTCCGCCGTGAACACTGAGTTTATTTATCAGCAGATTACGGATTTCACCTGCCATCTCCGTCATTTGCTCTACATTGAGTCGCTTGACGTCTGCCGGTGATTGTATTTTGTCAATATATTTCATCTTCTATTTATTTTCAGCGAGTTTATTGTATTCTTCGTCAGTGACAGGTTCGAGCCATTCGTTGCTTGAATTTTCGCCCGGTACTTCAAATGCAAGATGTGCGAACCACGAATCTGCAGCAGCGCCATGCCAATGCTTTACGTTAGCCGGAATGTTGACCACCATTCCCGGCAGCAATTCCTGAGCAGGCTTACCATCTTCCTGGTACCAACCGCGACCGGCTACGCACACAAGCATCTGACCGCCGCCCTTTGTAGCATAATGGATATGCCAATTATTGCGGCAACCGGGCTCAAACGTAACATTTGCGAAAGGTATTTGCGATGTAGAAATGCGTGCAAGGTAACTATTACCGATAAAATACTTTGCGTACGCAGTGTTAGGTTCACCTATAGGAAAAATCATTTGCTTTTGGAACTCGGCTTTGGCATCATCGCCTTGAATATCGTCTGTCCAAACATTCTTAGCCAAATTAAATGCAGCCCACGCCTTAGGCCAACCTGCATAAAATGCTATATGAGTAATAATCTCGGATATTTCAACTCGCGAAATGCCGTTTTTCTTTGCTTCCATCAGGTGATAACGTAGAGAATTATCCGTAATACCCTGAGAAATGAGCGAAGTAACAGTCACAATACTTCTGTCTCGCAAACCAAGCAAATCATTTCTACTCCACACTTCACCAAAAAGTATATCATCATTAAGATGAGCGAACTCCGGTGCAAATTCGCCTAAGGCATCATGCCCAGCTGTCTGAACTATTTTTGTCTGTCCCATGACAATTATTGATATAAAACTGCAAAACATTATTATTAATTTTCTTTTACCCATTCTTCAACGTCTTTTTCTGTTACGCCATTAAGCAATTTTCCTGACTGAATATTTAGTTCCGGATAAGTCTGCTTAAGCATTTTAACTGAATTATCAATAGTGCTGCCACCTGAAGTAGCAAAGAGAATGATTTTCTTTCCCTGAAGATTTTGACTTTCAATAAAAGTATTTACTTCTCTCGGTGCTTCGTCCCACCATATAGGGAAACCGATATAAACGACATCGTATTCGCTTACATCTACAGGCTTGATTTCAGGACGAGATGCCGGATTTTTCATATCAATAGTACTTCTTGAATTTTCATCACGCCAGTCAAGGTCTTCCGCCGTATAAGCAGGCACCGGTGTGATTTCAAAAAGCGTTCCGGAAGTAGCTGCAGCAATTTTTTCAGCAACAGCCTTTGTAGTTCCCGTTGCAGAAAAATACGTAACGGCTATTTTATTATTTTGCACCTCTTCCTGAGATTTATTTTCACTTTTTTTGGCACAGGCACAAAGTGTAATACACAAAATCGCTACAAGTGAAAAAAACAACTGTTTCATATTCGGAATTTTTAGTCCTTAAAATTTAATCTGTACTGTGAAGGTGTCTTACCTGTGTGACGCTTGAAAAAGCGTACAAAATGCTGCGGATAATCAAATCCCATCTTTAAAGCCACCTGCGACACTGACAGTTTTGCATCGCTAAGAAGCTCTTTGGACACGGTCACCATGTGCTCCGAGATAAAACTTTGAGCAGTCTGTCCCGTCTCAGTCTTTACAAGTTCTCCGAAATATCCGGGTGTCAAATTGCACTTCTCTGCAAAAAAAGCCACAGAAGGAATACCATTGTCCTCTGCTTCATTTTTAATGTACTGAGTGAGCATATACTCAAAGTCTTTGACGACTTTATGGTTTATCTCTTCCCTCGTCACGAACTGACGTTCATAGAATCTCAGGCAATAGCCAAGTAAGACTTCTATATTAGCCACTATCAGTTTGCGTGAATGGTGGTCAATGGCATAATTCATCTCCTGCTTGATGATATTAAGCACGGAGCGGACTATTTCCACTTCCGCAGATGAAAGGTGAAGTGCCTCTACACTGCTGTAAGAAAAAAATCCGTATTTTGATATCTCGCGTCCGAGATTAGTTCTTGCAAGGAAATCCGGGTGAAAAACTATTGCAGTCCACTTCGGAGGTACAGCATTCCAGGGAATAGGATTCACAGTAATGACCTGACCGGGTGCAAAAGACGTGATAGTCATTTCATCAAAATCGTACTGAGTGCGACCGTATGTGATGCTGCAACCCTTCGTCTCTTTAAGGATAATGGCATACAAGCCGTAGTGATATCTAACAGGTTCGGTTCTCGGCTTAACATTTCCGTCACAATGTACTACGGAAACAAGCGGATGAACTGTTTCGAAACCGAAATAGTCATTGTATTGCTGTATGCTGTCAATATAGATATCTTTCATAACCCTATTATTTACGTTGCAAAATTAATAATTAACAATGATAATATTATTACCGAAATTTGAGAAAAATATACCATTTTTTCGGTTTGACGTAAAAACAACGGCGCAAGATGAATATCGTTCACCTTGCGCCGCATATAGTATATGTTATTTCTATATCTTAAAACATTGACATCATTCCGCTTGCCTGAGTAAGATTAAGAAGATAACTGTAGCAGCAACTTGCAATACCAAGTAAGATAATGCCGCCTACTGTAATCCAAAGTCCCAAACGTTCACTGCATGATGAACGGAAATTTGCTATCTGACATTCTTCTTCTGTCTTGATAAACATTGCTTTCACCACGAGGAGGTAATAGTACAATGAAATGATTGTGTTAATCAATGCAATAAGCACAAGAATGTACATTGCTACTGATTCCTGATGCAATGCTCCGGTGAAGATGAAGAACTTACTGAAGAAACCTGCAAATGGAGGAATACCTGCAAGTGAGAACATCGCAAGCATCATTGCAAATGAAAGTCTCGGATTTGTCTTATAAAGTCCGTTGTAATCGTCCATTGAAACTTTTCCCGTAGCATTTTCAATCGCACCAATTACACCGAATGCTGCAAGGTTTGAGAAAATGTAAACGAGTACGTAATACATCAACGATGCTACGCCCACTTCATTCATCGCTATCACACCAAGCATAATGTATCCTGCTTGTGAGATTGATGAAAATGCGAGGAAGCGTTTCATATTGCGCTGACGGATTGCAAACAAGTTACCTACGGTGATAGTGAGGATAATAAGTGCATAAAGCATCCACATCCACACTTTGTCGTAGAACTGACCGAATACTTGTGACATCACTACGAGGAACGCAAATGCTGTTGCACCCTTTGATATTACAGACAAGTAAGACGTTACAGATGTTGGCGCACCTTGATATACGTCTGCTGTCCACAAGTGGAACGGCACAAGTGAAAGTTTGAATCCGATACCTGCTATCACGAATGCTATCGCTACGATAAGCATTGCCGAATTTGCAGAGTTTCCAAGTCCTGAAACGATTTGATCAAAGTAAAGTGAACCTGAAAGACCGTACACGAAAGACAGGCCGAGCATAAAGACTGCAGAGCTGAACACTGCTGTCAAAATATACTTGATTGCAGCTTCATGACTTTCATAGCGGTTCTTATCAAACGCTACCATTGCAGCCAATGGAAGTGACGCAGATTCAAGACCGATGATGAACAGCAAGAAGTGACGTGCTGATATCATCAAATACATTCCGAATAATGTCACGAGAAGTAATTCGTAAAATTCACCTCTTCGCATTATTTGAAATTCACTGTTTGCCCATTTACAAGATTGGATAAGCACTATCAGCACACCCAAGTTCAAGATATTCTTTATTGCAGACATTACTGCACCTGTGCTGTACATTCCGGAGAACGCTGTGACGTCTGAAGAGAAAAGGCAGCAGAAGCCAAGTGCTGTGAATATTGCAAATATAGTGCAAGTAAATGCAGCAGTCCCGTTCAATGCTTTCTTAGGCATGAACGTATCATATAGGAATACAAGGAGGAAGACTACTAACAGGCCTATCTCCTGCTTCATTGCTAAAAACTGAGTATAATCCATTTTATTCAATTTTTATTAGTTCATACCTAATACTCTGAAGATATCAGGAATAAATGTTGACTTAATAAGACTTGCAAAGAAGTTAGGGAAACAACCTATTACGGCTACACATACGATAAGTGTGGCTGTTGATACTTTTTCCCACCATGTAGCGTCTGTAAGTTGACGATGGTGTTCATTCTGTACAGGTCCGAAAAGCAATTTTCCTACTACTCGCAAGATATAAACTGCTGTTATCACGATTGAGCAGCATGCTACGATTGTGAATACGCGGTGGAACATATCTGCGTGCTGGAATGAACCTACGAAGATTGTCATTTCTGCCACGAAACCACTCAAGCCGGGAAGACCGAGTGATGCCATACCTGCGATTACATAACATACTGAAAGGTACGGCATAATTTGCATCAAGCCTCCCATCTCACGGATATCACGAGTGTGAGTTCTACCGTATATCTGACCGATAAGTGCGAAGAAGAGGGCTGTCATAAGACCGTGTGACAGCATCTGCATAATTGCACCTGTCATCGCTGTCGTGTTAAGCATTAGGATTGCAAAAAGCACGAGTCCGCAGTGTGACACTGATGAATATGCGTTGATGTACTTGAGGTCCGTCTGTACGCAGGCGCTGAATGCACCATAAACAACTGAGATACCTGTAAGAATCAAGAATATCCATGACAGTTCGTTTGCTGCGTATGGCATAAGATAAATTGCTACACGGAAGCAACCGTAACCACCGAGTTTCATAAGCACACCTGCGTGAAGCATTGACACTGCTGTAGGTGCTGATTCGTGACCGTCAGGGCTCCAAGTATGGAACGGGAACATTGCACCAAGTACACCGAATCCCACGAATGTCATCGGGAAGAGGAACAACTGCCAATTTTCACTAATAGCATTGTTTTCTGCAATTTGCAGCAAGTTCCACGTAAGGTTTCCGTCTGCTGCTGAATGGTAATAGATACCGATAAGACCAAGCATCAGGAATGCAGAACCGCCCATAAGCATAAGGGTAAGTTTCATCGCTGAATAGTTTTTCTTACCGCTACCCCATACACCAATCAATAAGTACATCGGAATAAGAGCAACTTCGTAGAACATAAACATTGCGAAAAGGTCTATTGTAATGAAGAATCCGAATACACCTGTTGAAAGTAGGATAAGCCACAAGAAAAATTCCTTAGGCTGCTGGATTGTCCATGATGCAAAAGAACCTGTGAGAAGGATTATTGATGACAACAGCAACATTGCTATTGAAATGCCATCTACACCTACTGATAGATTTATGTGAAGTGGAGCAAACCACACCCACGAATCAGTAAACAGCATTGGAGCAGTTTCACCTGCTGAGCGTAATGACAAGTAGTCAACAAGTAAAAATATTGACAATCCTGTCAACGCAAGTGAGCCTGTCACTGCCACCGCACGTATCTGCTTGATGTTTTGGCTAAGACCAACCAATGCAAGCATCACGAGCGGAATTATTACGAAATAAATTAATATATTGTCAAACATAGCCTCTATATTTTTTCATTAACATAAAACCAGACAAATATAGGTTATCGCACCCAAGAGCAATGCACCAAATAGATATACGAATACGTAACTTTGCGCATTTCCGGATTGCAAACCTTTAATTGACTCTGATGCTTTATTTGTGATAGCCGCAAAGCCGTCCATAGTGCCGTCAATGATGTGGCGGTCGAACCATGCTATCGGACGAGATACACAGTTAAAGATAATTCTGTGTGTGATGAACATATAAAGTTCATCAAAGTAGAATCTGCGGTGACACCAACGCCAAAGGTTTGGAAGGGCATTTGCCATCTTTTCCGGTTTAGCGTTTTCTGATTTATAAAGCCATGTTGCAATTCCTATTGCTATTACTGCTACTGCGAGACTCACACCTGCTACTGTCCAGTTAAGGTGAATTTCGTAAGGTTCTCCATTCCAAGTAACGAACTTGCCGAAATGAATAAGACCTGCGAATATTGACACCGTAGCAAGGATAATAAGAGGAAGAGTCATAGTCCAGGGAGCATCGTGCGGCGCATGATGTGCATCATGTACTTCATGATCTTTCCACCAAAAGATGAGGTAATAAAGACGGAACATATAGAATGCCGTCAAACCTGCAACAAATGACATCCACAAGTAAGCAACAGTACTGTAACCGAAGCATGCTGTCAAGATTTCATCTTTTGAGAAGAAACCGGCAAACGGGATAATACCCGCAATAGCAAGACAGCCGATAAGGAATGTGATATGCGTGATAGGCATATACTTGCGGAGACCGTGCATAGCAGTGTAGTCGTTAGAGCCTACTGCATGAATCAATGCACCTGCACCGAGGAACAAGAGTGCCTTAAACATTGCGTGAGTAAACAAGTGGAACATTGATGCCATATATCCTACTCCTTCATGGATTTCAGGACGAGAAACACCAAGTGACACCATCATAAACGCTATCTGCGAGATAGTAGAGAATGCAAGTACACGCTTAATATCTATCTGAGCGCAAGCCACCATCGCTGCATAAAGGGCTGTCAACGCACCTACTACTGTGACTATCTGCAATGAAGCTTCCTGCATCACATACAAAGGGAACAAACGTGCTACGAGATAAACACCGGCAACAACCATTGTTGCTGCGTGGATAAGTGCAGACACCGGTGTAGGACCTTCCATTGCATCAGGAAGCCATATATGAAGCGGCATCATTGCTGATTTACCCATACCGCCCATAAAGATAAGCACGAGAGCCCAAGTCATAACTGATGCGCCCATAAACATTGGAGCAGCACTTGTGTTAAAGATATTCTGAACATTTGCAGCAGTTTCGGCAGATACTCTGAATGTATCGGCGATGCCTTCAACAGGTGCTGAAGTCAAATCGGTGAAATTAAATGTACCTGTATAGTAAGATAAAATCAAAATACCGATTAAGAAGCCGAGGTCCGCGAAACGTGTAACGATAAACGCTTTCTTTGAAGCTGATACTGCAGCTGGCTTTGTGTAATAGAAACCAATGAGGAGATAAGAAGATGCACCCACAAGCTCCCAGAAAATATACATCTGGAAAATGTTAGTTGCTACTACAAGTCCGAGCATTGAGAAACTGAATAATGACAAGAATGCGTAATAACGCTGGAAACCGCGTTCAGGGTTGCCGGAGTGATCACACATATAGCCATTACTGTAAAGGTGTACCATAAATGAAATCGTAGTGATAACTACGAGCATCATTGCAGATATCGGGTCAAGTAAGAATCCGAGACGGATTACAAGTTTGTCGGTGAACTGAAGCCAATCGCAATTAAAAATAATAGATTGAAGTCTTTCACCGGCTTCATTTACAAAACATTCACTTCCGGAGAAGAAGTAAGTGTAAGCGGTAATAAACGCTAATACAAGCGTAGTACCCATACCAAGAGTACCTATCACTCCGGCAACTTTCGGCTTCATATATCCGCCTACAAGTCCCAGGAACAGGAACATAAATAATGGTATGACAAGTATTAATAACGGTAATGTAGGTTCCATAGACGTTAAAATTTCATTTTATTGATTTCACGAACATCAATATCCTTATTCGAACGGAATATATTGATGATGATAGCTATTGCAAGTGCTGTTTCAGCAGCTGCTATCGCAATGGCGAAAAGAGTAAAGAACATACCCTCCATCTGTCCCGGGAATAAAAATCTATTGAACACTACAAAGTTTATATCCACTGCATTGAGCATAAGTTCAAGCGAAATCAGGATTGCAATCATGTTTTTGCGAGTGATAAATCCATATACACCGCAGCAAAACATAATCAAACTCGGTATTAAATAATATAACATCGTAATTTCCATAACACCATTAATCTTTACGGGCAACTACAATGCCACCAATTATACATGCGAGTAATAACACACTGATTGCTTCAAACGGCAATAAATAGCCATCATAACCTGTACTCAACAATGATGTACCGATTTTGTCCATCGTGACATCATTCATCGCAGGGACTGCGTCAGTGAATGTAAGGAATTGTTTCACCAACGAATAGCCTGATACACAAAGCATCGCTATTGCTGCTAACAATCCGAGGTCACGACGTTTAGAAGCAAGTTTCTCGCTGTTATCGCCGGGGTGACTCGTCAAGAGAATCGAGAAGACGAACAACACAACAATACCACCTGCATACACTGCTATCTGAACTGCGCCAAGAAACTCGTAATCGAGCGTAAAATACATTGCAGCAGTTGCAAAAAGTGTGAATAGCAAGTAGGTTGCCGCACGCAATATCTTACGTGTCGTAACAGCGAGTACCGAGAAAGTGATAATCGACAAAGCAATTACCACATACATAATGATACTTCCTACTGATTCCATATATTGTTTTTAATTTTTTATTATTCTGATTTTGGTTGTTCACCTTCTGCGGCTTTCTCAGCGACAGCCTTTTCCATTGCAGCCTTTTTCTCGGCAGCGGCTTTCTTTGCTGCTTCAATACGTGCTAAACGGTCAGCTTCAATTTTTGCTTTTTGTTCAGGTGTCAACTCCGGTTCCGGTGGCTCCGGCAGATAATTTAATTGCTTTACAAGTTTTGAACGAGTGAAAACTGCCTGCTCAAAGTCATTTTTGAATTTAAGGGCATGTTGAGGACAGTTAGTCACACAAAGCTGACAGAATGTACAACTTCCAAGGTCATAAATATACTTGTCTAACTTCTTTTTTTTCTTTCCGTCAGGCGTGTCCACAATCTTTGTTTCAAGCTTGATGGTGCCGTTAGGACAACTTCTCTCACAAATACCGCAACCGATACACTTGTGATTGCCGTTCTCATCATAGATAAGTTCCAGCACTGCACGGAATCGTTCGGGCCACTCGTGAGTCTCTCTGTTTTCAGGATATTTTTCAGTTATTTTAGGGGTGATGAATTCCTTACCGGTGACAGACATACCCTTTACAAGGCTTAGAATGCCACTTCCTAAAGACGAAAAATAATCTTTGACACTACTCATAATGTGTGAATGTGTAATATTTGATTTAGTTTAATAAAATTATCTTACCTGACCACCGAGAATGTCAAGCAGCTCGGTAGTGATGCTTTGTTGACGTAACTTATTGTACTCAAGACGCAGTTGCTCAAGAAGTTTCTTCGCATTATCGTTAGCACTCTGCATAGCCATAACTCTTGCAGCCTGCTCCGATGCTCTGTTTTCTGAAAATACCTCCTGCATTACGGACAACATATAT
>JALEMF010000031.1 GCA_022768005.1 Bacteroidales bacterium
TAAAGCAGAGTTAATCACTGAAGAAAGATCAGCGTATTTACGTAAGAATTTAGGTGAAAATCCATTGTTAAGTCCAAGCATATCCTGATAAACGAGAACTTGTCCGTCAGTGCCGTTACCTGCACCAATACCGATAGTAGGAATAGAAAGTGATTCAGTAACTTTCTTAGCGAGAGCAGCAGGAATTTTTTCAAGCACAACTGCAAAGCAACCTATTTCTTCAAGCATTTTGGCATCTTCAAGAAGTTTGTTAGCTTCAGCCTCTTCCTTAGCACGAACAGCGTAAGTACCGAATTTGTTGATAGATTGCGGAGTAAGTCCGAGGTGTCCCATAACCGGGATACCTGCAGATAAAATTCTTTCAATAGATTCTCTGACTTCAGCCCCACCTTCAATTTTAACGGCTTCGCTACCGCTTTCCTTCATAATTCTTATAGCAGAAGCAAGCGCTTCCTTGGAGTTACCTTGGTAAGAACCGAAAGGCATATCTGTAACTACGAGTGCTCTTTTAGCGCCTTTAACGACACCCTTAGCGTAGTTAATCATTTCGTCAAGAGTGATAGGTAAAGTAGTGGCGTTACCTGCCATAACATTTGAAGCAGAGTCGCCAACAAGTATTACGTCCATACCTGCAGCATCAACGAGTGAAGCCATAGTGTAGTCGTAAGCAGTGAGCATAGCAATTTTTTCACCACGCTGTTTCATTTCAGCGAGTCGGCGAGTTGTTACTTTTTTCTGATTGTCTGTAGTGTTAGTTGACATAATAAATGATTATTATAATAGTCAAATTTTAATGATATCATTTGAGAGTGCAAAATTACTAAATTATAATATAATAACCGATTTATTTTTTATAAAAGAAATAATAAAGCACGGCTCATTCATTTAAAGCAGAAGATATTGATGTCACCGTATGGAGCACTACGTGCTTATACGGTGTTACTTACAGCTGAGGCTCGGCGAGGCTCTTTGATGATGGAACTTTTTCAGTATCAAGGACAGACCGCACCTCGCCGAGGCTCTACCTTGGTGTCACCTTCATTAGTAGCTATTATAGATTAAACCGGTATTAAAATAAGTTGTAGAAAAGTGTTGAAAAGTATGTTTAAAACGTTAGAAAACTTTTTAATAGAAAAATAACAAATAAATTTGGAAAAAAGTAATCAAATACCGGTATATAATAATCAACGATATAAACAAAACAGTTATCAAATACTTATTAATGACGTTTTAAACTAATTTTTATGAAGTTATTAACTTAATAAGTCATCTTAAATTATTAACTTTGCAGTTATAAACAGTATGTTAATAAGCAGGTTAATACGCTATAATACAAAGAGAAAGTATGTTAATAAGTGGTTAATAACGAAAACTCTTTGTTTAATAACTTAATATGCAAGTAATTAAAGAAAAAGTTATAAGTATTATTAACAGGCATTATTATTACTCTTTAAAATTATTTTTTTGAAAAAATTTAATTTATAAAATAAATAATATGAATGTTGATAAAGGCTATGTAGATGTGCCGGTAGATAAAAGTATTGACTTGAAAAGTGAAATAACAAAACTCAAGAAAGAGAAGAATGCTGTAATCTTGGCGCACTATTATCAGAAAGGAGAAATCCAGGATATTGCAGATTATATAGGAGACAGTTTGGCACTCGCGCAAATAGCATCAACATTGGATAACCCTATCATAGTGTTATGCGGCGTTCACTTTATGGGAGAGACAGCAAAAATACTGTGTCCGGATAAGAAAGTACTTGTACCGGATATGAGTGCCGGCTGTTCTCTTGCGGATAGTTGCGATGCAGATGATTTTGCAGCATTTTTGAAGAATTATCCTAATCACACAGTGATTAGTTACGTCAATACGTCTGCAAGGGTTAAAGCACTTACTGATATAGTGGTGACTTCTTCCAATGCAAGGAAGATAGTGGAATCATTGCCTAAGGACGCTCCTATAGTGTTCGGTCCTGATAGAAATTTGGGAAATTACATTAACAGTATAACGGGAAGGAATATGGTGCTGTGGAATGGAGCGTGCCACGTGCATGAACAGTTCTCAGTAGAAAAGATAGTGGAACTTAAAAAGCAATATCCGGGAGCAAAAGTACTTGCGCACCCTGAATGTAAAAAAGCAGTGTTGATATTGGCAGATGTAGTAGGTTCTACGGCAGCACTTCTTAAGTACGCAGTGGAAAGTGAAGAAAAACAATTCATAGTGGCAACCGAAAGCGGTATCCTCCATGAGATGCAGAAAAAGTGTCCGGGCAAGGAGTTTATAGCAGCACCTGCTACGGATTCCACATGCGGCTGCAATGATTGCAACTTTATGAAGTTAAATACGCTTGAAAAACTATATAATGCACTTAAATACGAACAGCCTGAAATAATGGTTGATCCGGAGATTGCAGCAAGAGCGGTGTTACCTATAAAGAAGATGCTTGAATTGAGTAAATAATAAAAATACACATAATATAAAATGGAATATAATCATAAAGAAATAGAAGGTCGCTGGCAACAGTACTGGAGAGAACATAACACATACAAGACTGTAGAAGACAAGTCAAAACCTAAATATTACGTACTTGATATGTTTCCTTATCCGTCAGGTGCGGGACTTCACGTAGGTCACCCTCTCGGATACATAGCATCAGACATTTATTCAAGATATAAAAGACTGAAGGGCTTCAATGTGCTTCACCCAATGGGCTACGATGCGTACGGATTACCAGCCGAGCAATATGCAATACAGACAGGTCAACACCCTGAAATCACTACAAGAGAAAATATTGCACGCTATCGTTCACAACTTGACAAAATAGGTTTCTGCTACGACTGGAGTCGTGAACTCAAGACGTGTGACCCTAAATTTTATAAATGGACACAGTGGGCGTTTATACAGATGTTTAATCACTACTACGACACTGACACAAATAAGGCAGAGAATGTAGATAAACTTGTAGAAAAACTTGAAAAATCCGGTACTTCAGAAATTCATGCAGCATGTACCAAGAATATAAATGTAACAGCCGATGAATGGAAATCAATGGACGCCAAGGCTAAAAGTGACTTGCTGATGAATTATCGTCTTGCTTATCTTGGTAATACTATGGTGAACTGGTGTCCGGAACTCGGAACAGTTCTTGCCAACGATGAGGTGAGTGAAGGACTTTCAATTCGCGGAGGTTACCCTGTGGAACAAAAATTGATGTACCAATGGTGTCTCCGAGTGTCAGCATACGCACAACGCTTGCTTGACGGACTTAATGATATAGACTGGACAGATTCACTTAAGGAAACTCAGAGAAATTGGATAGGTCGCTCGGAAGGAGCTGAAATGAAATTCCGGATAGCAGACAGCGATGTGGAAATGGAAATATTCACTACTCGCGCAGATACAATTTTCGGCGTAACCTTTATGGTACTTGCGCCGGAAAGCAAATACGTGGACATAGTGACTACTCCGGAACAAAAGAAGGAAGTAGAAGAATATATAGCATCAATAAAGCATAAGACGGAACGTGAACGCTTGATAGAGAAAAAAGTGACAGGTGTATTCACAGGTGCTTACGCTATAAATCCGTTAAGCGGTAAAAAAATACCGGTATGGGTGAGTGACTATGTACTTGCCGGCTATGGTACAGGTGCTATAATGGCAGTACCGGCACACGATAGTCGTGACTATGCATTTGCCCGTCATTTTGATTTACCTATTATTCCACTAATCGAAGGTGCAGACGTAAGTGAAGAGTCATTTGATGCAAAAGAAGGAAAAATGATAAATTCCGCATCTGAAGAACTTAACTTGAACGGACTTGACGTAAAAGATGCTATTGCCGCAACTAAAGTATTCATAGAAAAGAAAGGCATAGGAAAGGTAAAAGTAAACTATCGTCTTCGTGATGCTATATTCAGTCGTCAGAGATATTGGGGTGAGCCGTTCCCTGTATATTACAAGGACGGAATACCTACAATGATGGATATAAAAGACCTTCCGCTTATGTTGCCTGAAGTGGATAAATATTTGCCTACCGAGACAGGAGAACCACCACTGGGACGTGCGAAGAACTGGAAGACAAAAGAAGGTTATCCGATAGAACTTAACACAATGCCGGGATTTGCCGGTTCTTCCGCTTATTATCTCCGCTATATGGATCCGCATAATGATAATGCACTTGTGTCGCGCGAAGCAGATGAGTACTGGAGAAATGTAGATCTCTATATAGGCGGTACAGAACATGCAACAGGTCACCTTATTTATAGTCGCTACTGGAATAAGTTCCTTTACGATATAGGCTGTGTGTGCGAACCGGAACCATTCAAGAAACTTATAAACCAGGGTATGATTCAGGGTTGCAGCAGTTTCGTATATCGCATAAAGAATACCAAGACACTTGTGTCATATAACTTGAAAGACCAATACGACACTACAGAAATACACGTTGACATAAACCTTGTAGATGGTGATGTACTTGACACTGAAGGTCTCAAAGCATGGCGTCCGGACTTCAAAGATGCAGAATTTATCCTTGAAGACGGAAAATACATCGTAGGCCATGCAGTGGAAAAGATGTCAAAGTCAATGTTTAACGTAGTCAATCCTGATGATATAGTAGAGCGTTACGGAGCAGATACACTTCGTCTTTATGAAATGTTCCTCGGTCCGCTTGAACAGAGCAAACCATGGGACGTAAAAGGTATTGACGGGGTAAATCGTTATCTCAAAAAACTCTGGGGTCTCTTCTATAAAGGAGATGAACTCCAAGCAGATGACAGTGAACCTACAGCAGAGTCACTTAAGTCACTGCATAAACTTATAAAGAAAGTAAGCGGTGATATAGAAAACTTCTCATACAACACTGCAATAAGCGCATTCATGATAGCCCTTAATGAACTTTCACAGCAAAAGTGCAAGTCAAAGGCAATCCTCGAAAAATACCTTGTAGTTCTTGCACCGTTCGCACCTCACATTACAGAGGAATTGTGGCACGCTTTGGGATATGACACCACAATCTGCGATGCAGAGTGGCCTGCATTCAATGAAGAATACCTTAAAGAATCAACTGTAAAAATAGCAGTATCATTCAATGGTAAAGCACGTTACACTATAGACGTGGCAGCCGATGCATCAAAGGAAGAAGTGGAAAAAGCCGCTTTGAGTCACGAACTGGCCGCTAAATGGATAGACGGTAAAACTATACGCAAAGTGATAGTAGTACCTGGAAAAATAGTGAACGTTGTAGTATAATAAAAAGTAAAATAAAACGTTATATATTAATAACTTGTACTAAAAAATGCCGAAACTGAATAAAATAGTATTTGCTACCAATAATGCTCACAAGCTTGACGAAATCCGCAGTATTGCGGGTGAAAGTCTTGAAGTGTTGTCACTATCTGATATAGGTTGCCATGCAGATATACCGGAAAATGAAAATACTCTTGAAGGAAATGCGTTGGCAAAAGCGAGATACGTAAAAGAGCATTACGGGTATGACTGTTTTGCCGATGATACGGGTCTTGAGGTAGAGGCATTGTCAGGTGCTCCGGGAGTACATTCAGCACGTTTTGCTCCCGGTACGGACCACGATTCTCAAGCCAATATGACTTATCTGTTAAGTCTGCTGGAAGGGAAGGAAAACCGTAAGGCAAGATTCCGTACCGTTATAGCGCTAATTGCAGGAAAAGAGGAAACACTTTTAGACGGAATAGTGGAAGGTGAAATATTGAAGAGTCCGCAAGGAAATTCAGGTTTCGGCTACGACCCGGTATTCAAGCCAAACGAAAGTGACAGAACATTTGCGCAAATGACAGCAGAAGAAAAGAATGCCATTTCACATCGTGGACGAGCAACGTCAAAACTACTTAAAAAATTGAAAATATAATCCAAGAAACAATATGATACACAGACTATCACTTATATTATTGTTAATATTGCCATTTTGCATTAAGGCTCAACAGATGACCGGAAGTTGGGAAGTGTTTACAGTTTACAATGCTGTAGATAAAGTTCTTGAAACTCCTTCTAAATTGTATTATTTGTCATCGGGAAACTTGTATTCATACGATATGGCTACTCAAGAGTCAGAGTCGCTCAACACTCAGAACGGACTAAATGATTCAGACATATCAAATATGTACTACAACCCTGCCGATAAGTATTTGCTTTTGACTTATACTAATGGTAATATAGATATTATCTACGACAATGGTGACATTGTGAATATGAGTGATATAAAAGATGCTATCATGGCAACGGAGAAGACAATTAATCACGTGTCGTTTTATAAAGACCGTATCTGTGTAGCCACAAACTTCGGTGTAGTTCTTTTTGACGGTAAAAAGCATCACGTAATACAGTCAGGTATTTATAAGGCTAATGTGGACTTCTTTGCACAAGTAGGCGAATACTTCGTGATAAAGAAAAGTGACAGTAACCTCTATTACTTACCTGTAAATCAAAAATTTAACGTTATAGATAACTTTAAGCCGCTTTATCAGTCAAGCGGATCCCAGACGTATTTTTATTACAAGACGGGTGTTGTGGTAAGCGACAATAAGTTGATAGCCGTCAACACAGGTGGTGCAGATAAGATGCGTGCATATACTTTTGACTTTGCAAACGGAAAGTGTGCTATATCACAAGTGAATACCACAAATTTCAATGTGAAAGACATAAATGCCTGGAACGAAGGATATTATATCACAGACGGAACAAATGTTCTTACTGTTGACGCTAATGGTGAAAACGGAGTATTGACAGTATTGCCAAGTCTCGTAAAAGGTCAAAAAATCGCATTTTGGAGCGGAGTGGATAAAGTGTGGGCGTGTGATAATTCCGGACTCGGATATTACGACTTATCATCAGGTACACCTACAGTAATAAATGATAAGTTCAAGCCCGGAAATCTCACCGTGGGATATATAGACTTCCTTAGAGCCGATGCGTGGGGAAACATTTATATGACATCAAGAAGTGAAAGTTTACTTGTATCATATCCTAAAGGTAGAGAAACTCAGACCGACGTAAACAGAATAAATGCAGACGGAACTATTGAAAATATTACATCGTCCAATCATACTTATCAGAACAGTGTGTTCAGCGCAGCAAAATATCAAGGTAAACTTTACGGAAACAACTCTATCTGTCCTCACCCTACCGAGCAAGGCGTTTACTACGTAGGAAACCGTGCAGAGGGTATTATGAAATTCAAGGATAACAACTACTTGTACTCTTACAATGGTAATAATTCCAATATCAATGAAATATGGGGTTGGGACGTAAATGGAATAGACTTTGATTCAAAAGGTAATCTATGGGGTATTACCGGAACAGGTGTAACTCCGATGATAGTAATGCTTCCTGCTGCAAAAGTAGCTCAGGAAACAACTACGAAAGACGACTGGATAGGGGTCAATAATGAGTTTGGTGCAACTCACGATGGATATATTCTCGCATGTAAAAAATCAAATGTAATAATTGCATTTGACGGTCAAGGAGAAAATGCTCCTATTTATTTCTACACTACAAAAGGTACTGAAACACTTACAGATGACAAGTTCACTGAAATATCTTATTTTACTGACCAAGACGGTCGTCAATTCTCAAGTTATAAGATTATATGCGCTCTTGAATGTAGTGACGGAAAAGTGTGGATAGGTACTGATGACGGTGTGTTCGAATTGCCGAATCCTGAAAAGGTTGCCGAAGGAGGAACAGTGGTGAGAATAAAAGTACCGAGAAATGATGGTACAAATCTTGCCGACTATCTTCTTGCAAGTCAACTTGTGATGTGTATTGCAGAAGACAGTTCAGGACGTAAATGGATAGCAACACGCGACAGTGGTGTATATCTCGTAAGCAGTGACGGTACTGAGATAATAGAGCATTTCACTCAGGATAATTCAGTGCTTAATTCAAATGATGTACACAGTGTGATATGCAGTCCTGTCTCAAATGCAGTATATTTCGGCGGTGCAGGCATATTGTACAAGTACAATGCTACGGCAGCACCGGCAGCAGAGGATTACAGCAACGTAATAGCATATCCTAATCCGGTACGTCCCGATTTCTCAGGCTGGATTACCATAAAAGGTCTTATGGACAGTTCATTAGTAAAGATTACAGATGCAGCCGGAAACTTGGTTTATCAGACAAAGTCCGAGGGCGGTATGGCAGTATGGGACGGATGTAATACGTCAGGTGAAAGAGTAAGAACCGGTGTATATTACGTATTTGCATCTCAAAGTGCAGAAGATCAGTCCGGAAATTCGGCTGTGACAAAAATATTAGTAGTGAAATAAACCCAAGCAAAATTTTGCAATGGAAATATCATTAAAATATAAAGACGAAAAAGATAAATCGTACGGACTTGCCGGACTGGCAGTGAGTCTGTTTATATACGACAGTGATGAATATTTGTCATCACTGTCGCTTGATGATGAAGTACCGGTGAATTTCGTGCCGGGATTTTACTTTGTGTCAAATCCTGATTTTTCCGCAAAGGAAGTGTGGTCTCACCTTGTGAAACAGTATGAACTGTTTATTGCTATGACAGTTGGAAACTATTTATGTCGTCAACTTGTTTACAAAGGAAAAAATGTTGACCCGTTTGCCAAGACAGAACTGAGAAAATCCGTTTACGAGGAAGGTAAAAACGTATGTTCTCTCGAAGATGATGAGATAGAATCATACTTTACTCGCGAATATTCAAATATGCAGAAGGTGTTTTCTCACCCCGGAGTGCAGCAAGTGGTACGCAATTTTGCAGAAAAACTTGAAGAGTCCCGTACATTGTCCCACGATGATATAGTGTCAATACTGAAGGCTCTTCAGATGATGTAAAAAACTTTTTTTACATCAATAATGTAGTACAATATGTTGCGAAACAGCAAGTTAAATATTACGACGCTATTTATTTTTGCAGTTTCGGCAGCATTGGCTTTACAACTTTATTTTACGCCTTATTCAGGCGATGACTGGGTATATTTCGGAGCATATTCAGGGTATAAATCCGTGTGTCATAATGCGTGGGAATGGCTTAAACTTGGTTTCGGGCATTGGCTCGGAACAAACGGACGTTTTGCCAATATCGGTCTTACTCCGCTGCTTTTATTGCCAAAGTGGCTTCTTGCGGGATTGTGCGGCATGGCTGCATATATGATGTATTCCAAGACAGTATTTTTCATTGATGAAAAGAAAAGTCTGCCTGTAACCGTCATAGTGGTGACAATCCTTGTTGCGGCGTTACCGTGGTGGGACTCAATGATGGTGTTTGACTGCGAATTTAATTACGTGTTTTCATCAGCGATGTGTCTGACCGCCGTAAATCTTTTATTTAAGACACCGGGCAACAGACTGCGCTACATATTTTCAGCGGCATTTTGCTTTGTAGCCGGAATGATGCATGAGGCAGCTTCAATGCCTCTGTTGTGCGGCGTGGCAGTGTATATTTACTTTGGAGGTAAAAGACCGGACAACCGGTTGTTATGGTCATTTGCCGCAGGAACGTTTATAGTGACTTTTTCTCCGGGAATATGGCTCAGAGCATCACATTTGTCAGAACCTGACGATATATTACCGTTATTATTGCTGAAAAGTGATGCATTGTCGTTGTTGCTCGCCGGAGGTATTTTTTACAGTCTGTTGAGGGAAAAAATGCGTGTCGAGGTTAAGAAATATTCGTCAAGTATAATCTGCATTTTTGCAGTAGCCTCTTTAGTGTCAATGGCAATGAGCGGTGTATCCGGCATTGTAGGTCGCAGTGGCTGGTTCGCAGAGATATATGCACTGATAGTAATCACATACTTTGCAAAAGAGTATTTATTAAAAATACCAAAAGTAGTATATACATTACCGGCATTAACAGTATTGGTACACGTGTCAATGGTGGTGTACGGTCAGCGGTCGGCAGGCATAGAGTATGCTGAATTTGACAGAAAATACTTGAATTCAAAATCCGGAATAGTATTTATTGACTATACGAGAGATGATGAGCGAAGTGCTTTTCTGCTGAATAAAGTGCGAGGAGTTCCTGATCCTGATGATACATATTTACTCAAGACGTATGCTGAACATTATTCTGAAACGTCACCCAAGCCGATAGTATTGCCCTCAGATGCAAAGAAATATTTGGAAGCAGGACTTAATGAGACTGTTGTTCTGAAATCCGGTGATATTCTCAGTACAGTATGTCCGAAATTAAGTGAAATTCGTGATGACGGATTAATGCTATGTGAAAAAGACGGAGTGCAGATGGTGGTTCAAGAATTCTGTTACGACGGAAAGCAGTATTATCATATATCCAAGAGAATATTGGACCCCGGAGACAGATAAAAAGTTTGTTGATATGAAAGAAAAAATCGAATGGGTTTCCATAATACGCGGAATAACAATAATGCTTGTTGTGATATACCATGTGCAGCTGGTAGATATGTCCACGGGGTGCAATCATCGGTTTTGTGAAATGATACCTCAAGTGTATTTACCGTTTTTTATGCCCGTATTTTTCTTTATATCAGGAGGATTGGTGTATAAGAGCAGGATACTGAGAGATTGTGGCACAATAGAATTTTATAAAGATAAATTTGTAAGGATACTGTTGCCGTTTATCTTTTTTGTGACAGTATATTTCAGCATAAAAATGCTCTTTAACAGTATGGTAAAAACACCTGCGGAATTGTCATTCATTTATTATTTGAAATCTTTTGTTTACTATACTGATTATCCATCAAAGCCACTATGGTTTTTGCCAACATTGGCAACTATGATGCTGCTCTATCCGATATATAAGTATGCTTGTGAAAGAGATATAAGAATAATAGTGCTGTTAGTGCTGACAGTAGCGTTTTACTACGTAGATTTATCATATATCCCTAACGTTTTCAATATAGATGAACTGAATAAATACCTGGTGTTTTTCTGCCTTGGAATAGTATTTTTTCAAAAGGAGATGTATAAGTATTTTACAAGTGTAAAGACATTGATACTATCCGCATTGTTGTACGGAATCGTGTATTGTACGGAATTAAGCCTTCTGAAATCACTTATAGGAGTACTGTTGACAGTAAATATAGGGTTTATGCTTGAAAAAAATGGTATAGCAACTCGCATATTTACGCTTTTCAATGATTATCTTTTACAGATATATTTAATGTCGATGATATTTCAAGGATTTGTAGAACTTGTACTTTGGAAAAAACTATTCTATAATGAAACATTTGTGTATGTATTTTACGCAGTGAATATCATTTCAGGGCTGTTTATCCCAATCATCATCACCAAAATTATAAAAAAAGTACCCATCAAATTTATCCGCCTTTGTTTCGGATTAAAGTAATATGTTAAATAACATACACTTTTATTCATAGTATGTAAAAAATATGTTATATATTTAGGGCGAAGTAAAAGTTTTTACGAATCTGTTTTTATGTTCTGATGTTTAACCTATGTTGCAGATAAAAAAGATATATTCTTACGGCAGCCTGATGGGAGAAGCTTCCCCCGGCGTGCAACCATTCAAATACGGAGCAAAAGAACTTGACCGTCAAAACGGCATAAACCTCTATGACAGCCAAGCCCGTTTCTACGACCCGATAATCTGCCGTACAACAACTCAAGATCCGTTAGCCGAAAAATATTATACCACAAGTCCATATCTGTGGTGTGCAGGAAATCCGATGAAGTATGTGGATAGAGATGGAAAAGAGTATGGTGATACTTTAGCCTCACAGGATGCTGCGGCATTAGATTTTAGTATTTGTTATAATGGACAATCTATAATTATAAATTTGGAATATGTAACCAATATTTATTCATTTCAGATTTCAGATGGACAAACTGCATATTCATATACTAAACCTCAAATTGGCGATATAAATTCAACATCAAATCCATTAGAACCTCCGGATGGAAACCCCATTGTTGCAAGGGCACATACACATGCGGCATACGGTGCAAGTTTCATAAATAATAAATTTTCAGGTGAAACAAATAGCGCAGAGGGCAACAGACATTCTTCCGGAGGCGATATATTCCTTTATAATCTTATAGAGGTTGATGGCTATGTAGCAACTCCCAATGGCTCACTAAGAAAATACGATAATAAGACAGGAGGTGTAACGGTAATAAATGAACAGATTCCAAGCGACAAAAACGACCCGGAAAGAATAAATAGTATTCCGGCTTCTTTTTATAATTTTCCAACAAGTGTAAAACTTAAATTTTAATTTCAATATGAATTTTCGAGCAGTTTTTAGCACAGTTCTTTTTTTTATGACAATGTGCTTATTTTCCCCTACAACAAGTAAGGCAAAGGATACAGTATTTGAAGAAAACTTACCCAAAGTGACTGAAGTCACCACCTACGGTTATCGCATGCCGGATCCTCCTGACAAGTTTGAAAATCTATTGCCAAATCTCGATGTGGCTTTTCAAGTAGCGTACCCAATTTTACGAGCGTTGTATAAAACTGACTTTGAAGAATATAATTTTAAGGGATATCTTGCTAATGATTCAATTTGGGTGATTTATGGGGATTTGAAAAGACTTACTGAAGGTGGTGGCCCGTATATAGAGTTAAATAAGAATGACGGAAGAGTTATGGTTATCACTCACACGAAATAGTTTTTTTCCTATTTTGTGGTACATAGAATGACTAAACTTAGTTTCTATCACAGATCGCACGTTTCCGAAGCGCGATTATACCGGAAGTTTGACAATCACCGGGTGTTACTTACAGCCGAGCCTCGCCGAGGCTCCTTGCACATATAACTTCTTCAGTATCAGATACAGACCGCACACTCCCCGAGGTGCGAGTTGGGGAGGGGTGATATACTGTCACCGCATGGCGCACTACGTGCTTATACGGTGTTACTTACAGCCGAGCCTCACCGAGGCTCCTTGATGATGATGTATTTACCAACTTTCTATTATAAAAAGTATCATTATCTTCTACTTTAAATGAAAGACCTGTGGAGGCATAAGTAGAAAATGATGAACTGATTTGATAAATAGCGGAATTTTATTTACTTTTGTGGAGTAAAAAAGACGCCCCGGTAGTTCAACGGATAGAATAGAGGTTTCCTAAACCTTAGATAGCAGTTCGATTCTGCTCCGGGGTACGAGATAATCAGGTTGCACCGATGAGATGCAACCTATTTATTTTTACGACATTGTGTTAAATCAAAATTATTTGAGTAATTTTGTAAACACTAATGAAATAAGAGATAATGTATAAATCAAATATAAATAATAATATGCGCTTGCTTTTGGCAGTGGTGTTAAGTGCTGTGATGGTGGCGTGTGCAAGTATAGGCAGACCGGAGGGCGGTCCTCGTGATACGGAACCACCAGTGTTTGTGCGTAGTAATCCTGCACCCGGTTCTGTAAATGTGTCCAAGCAGACGATAGAATTGTATTTTGATGAAAACTTGAAGATAGATGATGCTACGAATAAGGTAGTAGTGTCACCTGCTCAGAAGGTAACACCTCAAGTTATAGCAAATGGGAAACGTCTGTCAGTAGAGTTAAAGGATACTTTACAGCCGTCAACGACTTATATCATAGATTTTTCCGATGCTATTACAGACTTGAATGAAGGTAATGCGTTAGATGGTTTTACATACGATTTTGCTACGGGAGATTGTATAGACACTCTGCGTATTTCCGGAATGTTGTTCGAGGCACGTACTCTTGAACCGGCTCAAGGAGTGTTGGTAGGTTGCTACAGTAATCTGTCGGATACGGCAATTACCACAATACCGATGCAGCGTATAGCAAAGACTAATCAATACGGTCAATTCACAATTAAGGGTCTTAAAGAGGGTCAATACAGGGTTTTTGCCATTAATGATATGAACAGGGATTATATGTGGGATCGCTCGGAAGATGTAGCGTTTTATGACAGTATTGTCACACCTTCAGTTCATAGCATAGAAGTTGTTGATACTCTTTTGAGTTCTTCCGGCAGTGATTCCATATCAACTCGTAAGGGAGTTAAATATCTGCCTAATGATATTCTGCTGACATGGTTCAATGAAAACTATCAGTCGCAGTATCTTAAAAACTATTCTCGCCCTGATTCAGCGCGAATATTTGTACAGTTTGCAGCCAAGTCCGACAGTCTGCCGGTACTTGAAATAGTGAACGGCAAGAATAAGGGCAAAAAGATAGATAGTACGACTTCAATTCTAAACAGTCCTCTAACTCTTGATTCTCTTGAGTATTGGATAACTGATAAGGATATTATTTCTCAGGATACTATGCAGATAGCTCTGAAATATCTTCACACGGACAGTCTTGATAACCTATCATGGACGACGGATACTCTTAAATTCAATTTTACGCGAAAAAAGGTAAAAGAGAAGAAGAAAAAGAAAAAGAAGGAAGATGCCGATACAGTGCCTGAAATAGTGTTTATGGACTTTGCTTGTCAGTCGGCAATGTCCCAGGACTTGAATAAGGGTCTTGAATTTGTGGCTTCTCAACCGGTAGCATCATTTAATGCTGACGGAATACGACTTGAGATGCAGCGAGATTCCACTTGGATAAAAATGCCGGGATTTAAGTTAGTAAACGATACGGTGTATTCTCCGTTGAAGTTCAAGGCAGATTATGATTGGGAGGAAGGAATGAAATACCGTTTTACAGCAGATTCGGCTGCTATAACGGGTATTTACGGTAATTGGAATAAGTCAGTGAAGCACGAATTTACCGTAAAGACGATAGAGGACTATGGTACGATGACGTTTGTGATCAGTGGTGGAGCTAAAAACTTTGTAGTGGAACTTCTTGACGGAAATGACCGAGTGCTTCAACAACAGCCGGTGAAAGCCGGTGAGGCGGTGTTCGAGTACCTTGACCCGGGAAAATACTACGTCCGCGGATACATTGATGCAAATGGTAACGGGGTGTGGGATACGGGTAATCTTAAAGAGAAGATACAGCCGGAGGAGGTGTATTATTATCCGAAGAAGATAGACCTTAAAAAGAATTGGGAGATAGAACAGCAATGGAATCCTTTTGAATTACCGATTGATGCTCAGAAACCTCTTGAAATAAAAAAGAATAAGCCTAAGAAAAAGAAGGGCGAGCAGGATCAGACAAATCCTGATGATGAGAATAGTGAGGAAGACCAGTGGGGTGACTCTTACTATAACCCGAATAATCCTTACGGTGCAAACGGCAATTCAAGTAATAATCGTAATCGTAACAGAAATAGCGGTTTTAACGGAATGTCAAACGGTTCAAGGTATTAATATTGAAGAAAATATATGGATAATACTCCGCTAAATAAGGAACTGATAGCAGATACTTCTTTATGGGGGCTATATATACGCATTGATGAAAATAATTTAGACGTGATGCTATATAATCCCGTTGAGGATAATTCTCTGATATATCGCAGGATACAACTTGACGGCAGTGATAAGGAGTCTTATTTGAAGTCTCTTGAAAATGCCGTGTATGATAATCCGTTACTGTTGAATGACTTTTCACGCACTTGCGTACTGATAGAAAACAAGTATTTTCTTCTTGTGCCGGAGTGTGTAACGGATAGTGATCTTCAGGAAAAACTTTTTGCAGAGGCTCATACGGATTATGACGGTCAAGACAGTGAAATCATTGCAGATGAAGTGTTGCCGCTGCATGCGTTGATGCTTATGAGCGTTGACAGGAAGTTGCTCGGATTTATCCGTCGAGCCTTTGTCAATCCGCGAATTTACAATCATCAGACACCTTTGCTGAGGTATTTTGCAGACCGTCGTCGTCACGGAAATAATGCGAAGATGTTTGTGCATCTAAGGCGTGAAAATGCTGATATTATTGTTTACGACAATGATGGTTTGCGACTGGCAAATACGTATTCATTTGTTGCTGTAGATGATATTATTTATTATATCCTTGCCGTACGTCAGGAAATGGGTCTTGATGCAGCTACAGATGAATTGCTTATAAGCGGAGAGCCTGAGTTGCGGAGGCAGATAAGTGAAAAGCTTAAAAAGTTCATAACATTCGTGATGCCTGTAATATTCCCGGGCGTAATGTTCCGTGCGGGAAAAAATGCGCTTTCAGTTCCATTTGACTTAATTGTGATACCACTATGCGAATAATACGAGGAAAATACGGTCGTCGCCGTTTTACAGTGCCTACAAATATTACAGCAAGACCTACTACGGACTTTGCTCGCGAGAATATTTTCAATATTATAGAAAATCTGATAGATTTCAATGATGAACCTGTTGCGCTTGACTTGTTTGCGGGTACAGGTGCAATAACATTTGAACTTCTGTCAAGAGGTTGTAAGTCCGTGACGTCAGTTGAAAAGGCGGCAGTGCAACATTCTTTTATCCGCAAAGTAGCGTCAGAACTTGGTGCAGAAAACTTAAATCTGATAAAGGGCGATGCTCTGAAGTATGCATCAACGTCAAATCGCAAGTATGACCTGATATTCGCTGACCCACCATATAATCTGCCTGATTTTGAGCAAGTTGCAGATATAGTTATTAACTCGGATATGATAAAGCCGGAAACGATATTTATCCTTGAACATTCCAAGGCTTACGATTTTTCAAATCGCAATCATTTCGTTGACCACCGAGAGTACGGCTCTGTAAACTTTTCAATATTTGATTTCAGTAAATAGTCAAAATCAAGCCGTATCCCTCATATTTCTATTACTCTTATGGAGAAGTTTTTACAATACGTGTGGCAGTATCGATTGTGGCAGCCTGAGGAACTTGTCAGCACTACGGGTGTTAAAATCAAGGTTCTCGATCCGGGTTGGCTCAATAAAGATGCGGGTCCGGACTTCTTCAATGCAAAAGTGATAATAGGGGAGCAGGAGTGGGTAGGAAATATAGAAATTCACGTGAAGGCGTCGGACTGGTATCGTCATTCCCATCAGTACGACAAACTGTATGATTCCGTGATATTGCACGTTGTGGCGGAAGATGATGAGAGTGTAAAACGTCTTAACGGGCAGATTGTTCCGCAAGTGGTACTAAAATATTCCGAAGAAACTATTAATACGTACAAAAAACTCGAGTCGTGCGGTTCTCTTGACTTAGTGTGTGCAAACGTGCTGCGAGAGATACCGTCAATTTACGTTTCGGATTGGGTGGATTCTCTCGGCTTTGAGCGGCTGTATGAAAAAGTGTCACGCTTTAATCATCATCTCGCCGATAACTTTAATGACTGGGAACAAGCCCTGTATATCACACTTTCAAGAGCACTCGGCTTCGGGCATAATGGAGAAATGCTTGAGAGAGTGGCAAAGTCGTTGCCGCTGAATATCTTGGGGAAGCACAGGGATAATTTACTGTCATTGGAAGCGATGTTTATGGGTCAAGCAGCATTACTGCCGGAAGAGAGTGACGAGCCGTACGTGAGGCAGATGATAGAAGAGTATAAATTTATGTCCGTCAAGTTTTCTCTTCGTCTGCCGGAAGGATTGGCATGGCAAATGGGACGAATGAGACCTCAAAATTTACCTTACAGGCGATTGGCTGTGCTGGCGGCATTGATAAATCGTGAGCCGCGGCTGTTCGGAAAAATAATAGATTGTAATTCTCTTGAAAGTCTTCGTGAAATATTTCGCTTTGAGCTTACCGGCTATTGGTCAACGGCAAGCAGCGTATATTCCCACACGGGATTGTCCCCCCTGGCGTTAAGTGACAGTATGATAGACGTATTGCTGATAAATGTGGTGTCTCCACTTCTTTATGCTTACGGCGAATATACAGGTGAAGAAAAGTACCGTCAGCGAGCATTGGACTTGCTGCAAATGTTGCCGCCTGAGAAAAACAGTATTGTGAGGCTGTTCGTGCAGTGTGGTGTTAAATGCGATACGGCTTTTCAATCCCAGGCAATAATACAACTTCGCCGCGCTTACTGTGAGCAGCGGAAATGCTTATACTGCCGTATCGGGCATCAGATGCTTAAAGCAACTAAGCGGTAAGGCGAGATTGCGCCGGGGCTACAAGGGATAAAGGGCAGCAAGGGCTAAAAAGGCAAAAAGGACTACAAGGTATCTTGCTGATGATAGCCTGTAAGTGTTAATTATAATTAATTAATGGTTATAAATCGTAAAAATAACGAAAGTGATTGCTTATAATTGGATATTTAATATTAATTTTGAGCATTGAAAATAAATAGGACAAAATTAACCCTAAATACTATTTTATATGAAAAAAAGTTTACTCTTAGCATCAGCTTTGTTAATAGGTACTTCTGCATTCGCAGTAGTACGCGATGGTGACAAGCTTGACAACGTAACAGTAGGTGCAAACACCTATAGTATGACAAACCGTTGGATTGTTGACAACAATCACGATATGGCAGCATGGCAAAAACTTGCATCATACAATACAGGCTTCCGTACAGCATGTATCGCAGGTGACTATATCCTCGTATCAGGTTGGCCGAAAGAAAACTTCGTTGATGCAGACGGAAAAGAACAGAATGACGGTGTAGCACACCTTCTCAAATTCAAACTCGAAGACGGCTCATTCGTAAGTGATACAAAACTTACACTTGACGGTGCACTTCACACAGGTACAGGTGTAGCAAACCAAATCGGTTGCGATAACTACGGTCACGTATGGATTGCAGATATGTGTTTTGATACAGGTAAGGGTGGAATTAAGCTTTACTTGGTAGATATTGAAAGCGGTGAACTTACAGCACTTCCTGAAGTTAATCCTCTTGAAGCAGGTGAAACAGCATCAACAGCAGCAGTACGTATGGACTATTGCAACGTTATCGGTGATATCACAGGTGTAGAAGAAAAAGCACACTTTATGGCATCATTCAACACGGATAAACTCGTACTTGTACGCGCACTCCGTGAACAAGGTTCCGAAGAATGGGTTGGTGACTTTGACGGTTACTTCTATATGGACCCACAACAAATCGAAGAAACTTACCCAATGGCTAAGAATGAAGAAACAGGTGAAGAAAAACCTCAAGGAAACTGGGGTACAGCTCCAATGTTGTGTATGATTAACGAAGGTGAATTCCTTGGTGAAAACTTCTACGTTGACGGTTTCACAACAGCACCTGTAATCTACAACGTATCAGGTACAATGGTTGACGGTTTTGCAAACAAGACAGACCTTGCTCCGGATCTTGGTACTAACGGTATCGCAGAATTCAGCATAGGTGCTGATAACTTTGTTGTTTACTCAACAATGCAATACAACAAAGATCCGGGTTGTCAAGCACGTGTCGCATGCTTCGGCGAATCATTCGAATATGCAAACCTCGTATCTTGCTGGGACTTCCCGACAGCAGGTCTTGGTACCGTTTCAGACGGTGGTACACGTGCACACTGCGTTGTAACAAAAGAATATGTTGACGCAAACGGCAACATCGGTATATATGTACTTACTTACAAATGTATCAATGGTATGGGTGTTTACGTAGTAGCTCAAGAAGGTTTCGAAGATCCGAACCCTGTTCCTTCTTATCCTGAAATCGGTGGTGTAGAAGGTATTGAAGCAGACAACAATGCTCCTGCAGTTTACTACAACCTCCAAGGTGTACAAGTTGCTAACCCTGAAAACGGTCTTTACATCGTTAAACGCGGCAACAACGTAGCAAAAGAACTTATCCGCAAGTAATAGGTCCTTAAGTGATAAAAAAAGGCTGTGCCGTTTTCGGTGCAGCCTTTTTCTTGTTATATATTCTTTGAAGATTGAAAAAAAACAGTTAAATTTGCTACGAGAAATTAAATAGAAGAAATTATGAAATTACGCGTATTATTAATGTCTCTAATAGCCCTGTTTGCAGTGTCAATGCAGGCACAGACAGCAGCGGAAGTAGAAGAGACTGTAAAAAGAATTGAGGCATCATCATCAAAGTGTAATATGGGTCCTGAAGCATTCAAGACGTTTATTGCAAAGTTTTCAACTAATGAGACATTCTTCAATTCCAGAATATCTCTGACCGATGAACAGAAGGAAACGTACAAAGATATACTTTTGCCTGAAAATATGAAGGCTAAAGAACCGTTTGCAAAAGATGATGAGATGTATTATCAATCATGGGGTGAAGGTCAGTACAGCAAGGTGTATCTTGAATGTGGTTGGGTTGACAGTTACGTCACTCATATTTTTGAATTTTCAAGAGCAAAAGCCGGTAAATGGTATTTGACCAATATCATCGTTGATGAATAATTTGTAAAGGACTAAAAGGTCTATAAAGGCTGTAATGATATTCAACTTACTTTTTTGCTATACAAGAAAAGATACTAATTTTTTACATTATTTAACATTGGTGTGTTATGTAGTTGCACACTGTTACAGGTACCTTTGCGGTGTAAAGTTAAAGTAATAGAATATAAACAAAAACGGATATTTTAAGATGGAAAAACCAAAAAAGACTACTGCTAAGAAAGGTGCTGCAGAAGATCCTCGCGCAGCAAGATTAAGCGCATTAAATCAAGCGATGGAATCAATCGAGAAGTCGTTCGGTCGCGGAGCTGTGATGCGTCTTGGTGATGATGCCGTAGAAGATGTAGATGTCATACCTTCAGGCTCAATCGGGCTAAATTATGCACTTGGTGTGGGTGGATATCCGCGAGGCAGAATTATTGAGATTTACGGACCTGAATCATCAGGTAAGACAACTCTTGCCATTCATGCTATCGCAGAGGTTCAGAAACAAGGTGGTATCGCAGCGATAATCGATGCCGAGCACGCTTTTGACCGCTTTTATGCAGAGAAGCTTGGTGTAGATACGGCAAACTTGCTAATCGCTCAGCCGGATTGTGGTGAGCAGGCACTTGAAATTGCTGAAAAGCTAATCCGTTCATCAGCTGTAGATCTTGTGGTGGTTGACTCTGTAGCTGCTCTTACTCCTAAGGCGGAAATAGAGGGTGAAATGGGCGATAGAAATATGGGTCTTCAGGCAAGACTTATGTCGCAGGCAATGCGCAAGCTTACCGGTACTATTTCACGTACAAATACAACGTGTATTTTCATCAATCAGCTGCGTGAGAAAATCGGTCAAATGTTTGGTCCAACAGAAACGACAACCGGTGGTAATGCTCTTAAATTTTACGCATCAGTGCGTATTGATATTCGTTCTTCTTCACCTATCAAGGACGGCGAGGATATGCTTGGCCGCCATACGAAGGTAAAAATAGTAAAGAACAAGGTTGCGCCTCCATTCAAGCGTTGTGAGTTTGACATAATGTTCGGTCAAGGCATCTCTCGTTCAAGCGAAATTATTGATCTTGGTGTAGAGTACGGCATAATTAAGAAGAGCGGTTCATGGTTCAGTTATAATGATGCCAAACTTGCTCAGGGGCGTGATGCTGCAAAGCGTGTAATTGAAGATAATCCGGAGCTTGCAGATGAAATAGAGGCTAAAATCTCCGAGGCTCTCAAGGGTAAGGATAAGCAGAACGATATCAAGTTCGCTACTCCTGCATCAAGCACGGAAAGTCCTGCAGCAGACTTCAATGATAATCTTCCTGATGATTTTAATATCGAGGAGGAGCTTGACAATTTTGAAGAATAATAATAAGGCAAATATAATAGACTAGAAGCAAATTAAGGGAGATTGTGTCGTGGTGACACGGTCTCTCTGCCTTTTATAGGGGGTAAGGGTAAAAAGGCTGCGAGGAAAAGATGTCGGCAAGGGCTAAAAGGGTATTATCTGCGAAGTAACACTTTGCAGTTCAGAGGGTATAAAACAAAGGCTACCGGTGAAATCCTTCAGCGGTAGCCTTGAAATTATGTAAGGTTCGTTTAAATCTTACTTGTGGAATGATTTTATTAGTCGATAGCTTCGTCAGCTTTGTAACCACCCATTTCGCGGAGAGCGTTCTTAAGCATAACGTACTGTTGGAAGAGGTGATTTACAGGTACTTCGTTCTGAGTGTAGTCGTGCATCGGGCTCTTGAGGAAGAAGCTCAAGAAGCGTTGGATACCGTAGCGTCCAGCACGAGCAGCGAGGTCACTGAGAAGAACGAGGTCAAGGCAGAGAGGAGCAGCGAGGATAGAGTCACGGCAGAGGAAGTTAATCTTAATCTGCATTGGGTAGCCCATCCAACCGAAGATATCAATGTTATCCCAACCTTCCTTGTTATCGTTGCGAGGAGGATAGTAGTTGATACGAACTTTGTGGTAGTAGTTAGTGTAGAGGTCCGGTTGCTTTTCAGGAACGAGGATAGACTCGAGAGTAGAAAGTTTGCTGACTTCTTTAGTGCGGAAGTTAGCAGGTTCGTCAAGAACGAGACCGTCACGGTTACCAAGGATGTTAGTAGAGAACCAACCTGAAAGACCTAAGCAACGAGTACCGATGATAGGAGCGAAACCTGATTTAACAAGAGTTTGACCGGTCTTAAAGTCTTTACCGGCGATAGGCATTTTAGTTTGTTCTGCGAGTTCGCACATAGCAGGGATATCAACAGTAGTGTTAGGAGCACCCATGATGAATGGAGCACCTTCCTTAAGTGCAGCGTAAGCGTAGCACATAGAAGGAGCGATGTGTTCTTTATCGTCAGCCTTCATAGCAGCTTCAAGGTCAGCGAGGTGGTAGTGAACTTTTTCGTTAACCGGAACGTAAACTTCAGTAGAAGCAGCCCAAAGCACTACAAGACGAGCACAGTTGTTTTCAGCTTTGAATTTACGGATATCTTCACGGATTTGTTCAACCATATCCCAACGGTCCTTAGCATCTTTAACGTTGTTACCGTCAAGACGTGCAGCGTAGTTGTGGTCAAATGCAGCCTTCATAGGAACGATCTTTACGAGTTCGTCCTTAACCGGCTCAATATCTTTTTCTTTAAGAACTTCAGCGTTGATAGCAGATTCATAAGCGTTGGCAGGATAAACGTCCCAAGCACCGAAAACGATGTCTTTAAGGTCTGCTATAGAAACGATTTCGTTGTATGGAAGATATTTCTTTTCTGCACCTTCGCCAACACGGATTTTATCGTATTGGGTCATAGAACCTACAGGCTTTGCTAATCCTTTGCGCGCCATCAATACACCGGTCATGAAAGTAGAGCTAACAGCTCCAAGACCGACAACCAATACGCCGAGTTTGCCTTCGGCTTTCTTTACGTTACTCATGTCTTTATTAAATTTATAAGTTATTATTTTCTAATTTCAGTTGCTTTTTCATTTGAGCGTGTAAAAGTACAAGTATTTTTTTACATACGCCCTACTTTAAGTGTAAATAATAGTTAATTCTTGCTATGTCAAGTTAATTTAATGCCTGAAGTGTGTAGAGGGGTTAAATTTATATTGTTTTATCCGGTTAAACCTAAATCGATGTTAATGAGCCTTGAGGACTAATTGTTACAAAAATGTTGAGAAAATACATTGGCTTTATAACAGACCGCACACTCTCCGAGGTGCGAAGAGTGGTGAGAGTGCCCTTTGTCACCGCATGGCGCACAGCGTGCTTATACGGTGTTTCCCACAGCCGAGCATCTCCGACTTTCCTCAATAAGCATCTTTATCAATCACTGACTACAATCCGTTTTTATCAGATGGCAAAATTGATTAAAGTTTTATTTAGTCAGTTCATTCACAAGAAATTTCAAATCAGGGATTTGAGCATCGTCTTGAGCATCGTCCTCTTCCTTTGTCCAGCCTTTGCCTTTAATCCAAGCGGTCTTGCAGCCGATGCTTCTTGCGGGGAAGATGTCTTTTCTGAGTGAGTCGCCTACTACAAGAACTTCTTCCGGCTTGAATCCGAGTGCTACAACACCGAGCATAAAGATGCGAGGATCCGGCTTTCTTACTCCTACAACGGCACTTTCTATGATGCCTTTGAAGAGGTTTCGGATACCGAAGTCGCGCAATACTTCTTCTACGTTGCCGTAAAAGTTGCTTACGAGTACCATCGGGTATTTGGCAGCGAGTGCTTCAAGAGTTTCACGGGCTTCGTTTACGCACTTTTGTGCGCTGCGGTAGCAGTATTCGGCAATGGTGTCAATGGCTTTGAGGGGATTTATGCCGTCAGGGAATTTATCGTTGTTCAGAAGATTTTCAATTTCTATGCGTACCTTTTTGTGCATAAGCACTTTAAAGTTATCCGTAGGGATAATTTCGCGGTTTACGGCAAGAAATCTTTCAGCATATACGTATGCTTCCCTGAATACATCACGGTCAATATTTACTCCTGCGGCTTTATATCCGTCGTATATCACTTCGCTCCAGTGGTCACCATGGCTGTCTATAGTTCCGCCATAGTCGAAGATAATACCTTTAATATTATTTATATTGTCCATTTTGAATACGTTTAGTGAAGTCTTTGCATATTCTTTCGTGGCGAGCAATCATATATATAAGGATAATGTTCAGCACGATGAATTCAAATGCAAAGTAAAGCCAAGGCATACAAGCGAGTATAGATGTAAAAAGGGCGATTGTACGCCAGTTAAATGACAGGATATTGGTGTACTTCATCAGTGGCAGTGAAGCCATACGGAAATCGTGGCGTAACTGTTGCGGAAGAACTCCGTCAGGGTATGCTGCTTTCATCTCCTTGCGTAAAACCTGCATAGCAGGGGCAGTGGCCTCTTGCTGAATGGTGTAGTTGGTGTAAGTAGAGAGAGTAAGGCGCTTGAAGAAGTTTTCTTTCCAAGGGATAGCGGCGAGTTTTTCTTTAAGGTCGCTTGCCGTCTCAAGTTCGCTGCCGTCTTCACCTTTGAGGAAATAAAGGTGGAACTGTCGGTAATAGTCAGCCATAGCAGCTTGCTTAGCGTGGCAAATACCAGTGGTGACAGCTATAACCCAAATGAGCCACGGGTGAGCCATAAAGAATGTAGAAGTATAATTTTCACGGATACAAATAGCGACGTAGATAGCGAAGAACCAGAAGTCGCCGCTCAGTCCGTCAAGAATTCTACCGAGTCGGGAGTATTGTTTGGTCATACGGGCAAGTTGACCATCTGCACTGTCGAAAGAATTTGCCCATACAAGAAGGATAATACCGATAATATTAATGTATAAATCATTAAATCCGAAAGCAACGCCAGCACCGATACCCAAGAAGATGGAAGCGATGGTAATGGCGTTCGGTGTAATGCCTATTTTTGCGGCAAGGCGAGCCCACGCATAGCCAATAGGACGATAAAATGCCAAGTCAATATGCTCTTCGGTGTCCATTGACTTCAGTGAATCGCGATATGATGTATTTGTCTCGTTATCTGCCATTTTGCTTATTTCTTTTTATGTTCTTTAATTGCTGAGAGAATACATTTGGCAATGTGTGGAGCGGCTTCGTTGCGGCACGGGGCAAAGCTTGGCCAGTCGTTGAAGTCAATAATTCTGATGTTGCCTTCCGGAGAAACGATGCAGTCACCGCCGTAAATTTTGACGTCAAGCACTTCAGATGCTTTTTGGCAGATTTGCTGCATTTTTTCAAGGTCAAAAGGTATTCCGCGGCTTTTACCGTTAATAGCTTCGTGACCGTACTTGCTGTGACCTTCATCGAAGGGGTAGAACCAGAAGAAGAATGGTGTGCCTTGTACTCCGTAGAATTTAATAAGGTCACCTACGAGGTGACGGTTTATAACGGCGCGCTGAATGCCACGGAGAAAGTATTCCTGAAGAACGTCTTGTGCTTCTTCCGGGTGACGGACGTACGATACGTCTTCCTTGTGCATAGCGTGGAAGTCACCGCGTTTAATCCATGCTTGTGTGAACCCGGCTTGGTGGAGTTTGTCTTTAACCACCTCGTTAGTGTTAACGATCAGACTTTCAGGGTAAGGAATATCGCTTGCGATGAGGATACGAGTCATACGTTCACGAGTACAGTTTTCAATACCGTATCCGGAATTAATAACGAGAGAGCCTTTGTCTTCAAGTTCTTGGAGAATAGCGATAGAACGCTGCTCGCGGCACATATTGACGATGATAGGTTCCGTAACTTTTCCGGAGATAAGTTCTTCTTCGCTGTAAACGTTTACTTCACAGCCGCGTTTGCGGAGCTGCTCGGCAACGACGTTGAAGATAGCGGCATCGTTACCTATATGATTTGGTGAGTAAGCACCGGCTCTCATGATGCCGGCAATTTTTATTTCAGCCATTTTACTTATATGTTATTAAAGTCTGTATTTATTATTTATTCCGGCGCATTGAGGAATGCTTCAGCTGTAGCGATGTCCGCCTGGTGGTCAACATCAACTATTTTCTTGAAAGGATAAGTGCGGAGGTTTAATCCGGCTTCCACGAGCGCTCTCTGGTAATTTCTCATTCTTGAGACACCTTTTTCCATACAGTTTTCAAGCACTTTAAGTGCAGGAGGTGTCAAGCCGTATATACCGCCGGAAATGAATTTAATGCCGGGCTGCATTTTGTCAAGGAACGCAGTGATGCGCATATTGTCATCGACATCGATGTAAAGAGGTTTTTCGTCATCGATGAATGACGTTACCGCCATAAATCCGTCGGCTTTATCATCGGCATCAAACGCTGCGACGTAACGAGCAAATTCATCAGGGCGGAAAATGGTGTCAACCGTAGTCAAGATAAATTTTCCGCTTTCAAAAGTTCTGCTCACTTCGTAAAAACTGTGCATAGAGCTTGGAGTGGATTTGACGGTAAGGTGGAGAGGCACAGGGAGCGAAAGGCTTTGTACGTATTCTTTAACAGCAGTCATCTCTTCATTCACTATGATAGAAATGGATTCAGCACCGCAGCCGAGGAATATGTCAATCAATCGGCGTATCATAGGGCAGCCGTTGAGTTCAACGAGAGGTTTTGGTAATGCTACACCTTCTTGTGCGAGTCGAGAGCCTTCGCCGGCGGCAATTATTGCGAAATGCATGGTATATCTTGGTTTATAAATTGTTAATAGTTAGTGTCTTTATCATCGGAAGTAAGGTCAAGGACAACGTTGTCCTTTGACTTGTCAAAGTACTGTTTACGCAGTGGATTGTGTGTCATATCCGCATATCTTTCACGGTTTCGGTAGATATCTATGGCAGCGTAAATGGCAGAACGCATAGAGGTATTGTCTGCAACGCCTTTGCCGGCGATGTCGTAAGCCGTGCCGTGGTCCGGAGAAGTGCGAACGAAAGGCAGTCCGGCAGTGAAATTAACACCATCGTTCATAGCCAAAGTCTTGAACGGGATAAGACCTTGGTCGTGGTACATAGCTAAAATTCCGTCGAAATGCTTGAAACTGCCGCTACCGAAAAATCCGTCGGACGAATAAGGTCCGTATGCTTGAATTTTTTCAGCCTTAGCCTTTTCGATAGCCGGAATTATGATTTCTTTTTCTTCATTTCCGAGTATACCTTCATCACCGGCGTGAGGATTAAGGGAAAGAACTGCAATGCGAGGGTTTACTATCATATAGTCTTTCTTGAGGCTATTGCTGAAGGACTTGATTTTTTCCAGAATAAGGTCCGAGGATAAAGCACTTGCCACTTGTGATACAGGAAGGTGAGTAGTGACGAGTGCTACTCTCATATTGTCGCTTGCGAGAATCATAAGAGCCTTGCTGCCGTCGTCACACACGCTCTGCAAGTATTCCGTGTGTCCGGGGAATTTAAAAGTGTCGCTCTGAATGTTGTGCTTATTGATAGGTGCAGTGACAAGGACGTCAATTTTACCCTCTTTTAAGTCCGCGACAGCCCTTTCAAGAGCGGAAAAAGCAGCATCACCGCCTATGCGGGTCTCTTCACCTGGCTCAATTTTGAGGTCTTCGCCTACAACATTAATAATATAATTTGCATCGCCGGAAATCTCATTTGTATCAGCGATTTGGCTGAACGGCACAGCCGGCATATTAAGCATTTTTCTGTAAAAAGAAGCGATTTTTGCGGAGCCGTAAACAATCGGAGTGCATAACTCTAACATACGTGAATCCTCAAGAGTCTTTAAAATCACTTCGTAACCGATACCATTGACATCTCCTTGGGTGATGCCGACCCTGATTTTATTATTATCCATTTGAAATTCTATTGTAAATTTATCTCCTTCTTTAATAAAGGGAAAATTTTGCGCTAAGTTACACATTTTTATTGTAATCGCAAAAAATAGTGTAAACTCTATGTTTATGCAGAGTATGGTGAGTGCCAAAGGCGGTTAAGGTGGTACATTAATAAATGCTAAAAAATTGAACATTATTTGCAATGCATTGTTTTACGAATGTTTTTTACGTCAGCGAGTAATTGACTCGGACAGTGTTTTGCCGAGGAGTCAGCGAAGCCCAATTTACAATAATAAAGATTTGTAAAAACAGACTGATATTTAATGAAATAATTTTTTTATTTAAAATTGTAACACAATTAGAAAATTATGTTTATCTTTGCTATCTATTTCTCTAAGAGATAAATTTTTAACCAAATAACTAATTAAAACATGAAGAAACTTTTACTTTCACTTGCTTGTATTCTCGGCATCGCAGCCACATCACAAGCACAAGTTGCAAATATCAGTGAGCTTTTGCAACTTTCTTCAGGTACTGAAACTACCGTCACATCAGACGCAGTTGCAGTAGCACAACAAGGCAACAACCTTTGGATTAAAGATGCAACAGGTTGGATTCTCGTTTACGGTTCAACAGGTCAAACCTACGAAAACGGTGACGTAATCCCGGCAGGTTACGGTGGTAAATTCTCACCATACAACAATCTTCCTGAATTAGCAAGCCCTGCTAACTTCACAAAAGGCACTAAGGGTGCTGCAGTTGCTCCAACAGTAGTAACAACAGCAAACTTCAGCGCACAGCCACTTTGCAGCTACGTTGAGCTTCGCGGTAAAGTAGAAGGTTCAGGTCGTAACTTTAAAGTTACAGATGCTGCAGGTACAGCAAATCTTTACACTACAAGCCAAAGTGTTACAGTTAACACAGGTGACGACGTAACAGTACGCGGTTTTGTTTCAATCTACAAGACTAACTACCAAATCACTCCGGTAGAAACTATCGTTAACGGTGGTGGCAGCGTAACTCCGGAACCGGGCGAAACAGAATCAGTAGCAAGCCTTAAGGACTTCATCACAAAGGGTGATAAAAACAATGTAGTAAAAGTAAACTGCGAAGCAACAGTTCTTTACCAACTTGGCTACAACCTTTGGATTACTGATGGTACTGCATACCTTCTCGTTTACGGTTCAACAGGTCAAACCTACAAGAATGGTGACGTTATCCCGGCAGGTTTCGGCGGTAAATACGCTCCGTACGCAGGTCTTGACGAAATGGGTTCTCCAACAGACTTCGCTGCTTCAACAAAGAGCGTAGGTAAGGTAGAACCGACAGTTGTAATGGTTGGTGATGCTGACGGTGAACCAATCAACAGCTTCATTGAAATGCGCGGTGTAACAATCACAGCAACATCAAACGAACGTAACTTCACTTGTTCAGACGGTGTTGACGTAGTAACTCTTCACACAGCATCTTCTTCATTCGTAGTACCAACAGGTGACAACTATACAGTACGCGGTTTCGTAGCAGTTTATAACGGCTCATACCAAATCACTCCGGTAGAAATCGTTTCAGCATCAGGTCGTGAAACAGTTGCTACTCCAACATTCTCAGTTCACGAAGGTCCTGTACCTGCAGGTACTGAAGTATCTCTCGCTTGCGGTACTGAAGGTGCAACAATTTACTATACAATTGACGGTACAAACCCATCAGCAGCATCTCTCGTATATTCAGCTCCTATCGTAGTTAACGAAAGCCTTACTATCAACGCAATCGCAGTAAAAGAAGGTATGGACGATTCAGTAGTAGCAACTGCATCTTACACTGTTGCAGATGGTAACTCTGCAATGTTTAACTTCGCAGATATCACTTCACTTACTCCTGCTTACGACCCTGCAAAAGCAGAAGCAGAAGCAAATCCTGCTGAAAACAAATCATTCGTAGTTGACGATGTTATCTTCACAAATGGTGTTGTCTACGTTAAGGCTACAAATGGTGGCGGTAACCCGGATAAACTTTACTATGCTGCAAACGCAGACACTTGGACATTCCGTGTTTACAAGAAAAATACTCTTACTATCGGTTCTAACGACGCTGCAAATCCTGTAGTAAGAATTGACTTCGGTTTCAACAACGGTAACACAAGTGCAAAACAAGTTTCTACAACTACCGGTACTTACACTCAAGCAGATTATGCATGGGAAGGTGAAGCATCTGAAATTGAATTCACTATCAATGGTACAGTTCAAATCAAGACTCTCACAGTTACAGCAAAATCTAACGTAGGTGGTGTAGAAGATGTAACTATCTCAGAGGAAAATGCACCTGTTGAATACTTCAACCTCCAAGGTGTAAAAGTTGCTAACCCTGAAAACGGTCTTTACATTGTTCGTCAAGGCAGCAAGGTTTCTAAAGTTATCATCAAATAATAAGATAATCTTAGCATAATATCAAGCGGCTTCGCTATTTGGCGGAGCCGCTTTTTTTCGTGCCTATGGATCTTGATGTATTTTTCACAGACTGCACACTCACCGAGGTGCGAGAGGGGAGTGTGGGTATCCTATCACCACATGGCGCACTGCGTGCTTATACGGTGTCTCTTACAGCCGAACCTCGCTGAGGCTCTTTGCCGGCGAACTTTATCTGCAATTTTTACAGACCGAACCCCTCCCGGGTGCGAATCCTACTATATACTATTTCATAAAATTAGCGTAAAACGTGAAAATCTACCTGAAAAATGGGCGGATTACGTGAAAATCTACTTGAAAAATGAGTGGATTACGTGAAATTAATCGGTTAATATGCTGTGTGTCAGACAAAAATATGTATATTTGCAATAAATATAGATAATGATTATTATGGACAAGCCTCTAAGAAGAAAAATAGATGCATATTTGGCAAAGTGGAGAAATAATCCGGACAGGAAACCTTTGATAGTGAAAGGCGCCAGGCAGGTAGGTAAAACCTTTTCTATTGAGGAATTTGCATCAAAGACGTATTCAAGTATTATTAAGATAAATTTTGTAGAGCAGCCGAAGTATAAATCAATATTCGGTGATGGCTATGATGTCAAAAGTATTCTTAAAAATATTTCCTTGTTAAATCCTGATTTCAAGTTTGTTGACGGTGAGACATTGTTTTTCTTTGACGAATTACAGTTATGTCCGGAGTGTGCCACAGCGTTGAAGTTTTTTAAGTTAGATGGTAGGTACGACGTGATATGCTCCGGTTCTATTATGGGGATTAATTATCGCGAAATAGAATCAAATAGTGTGGGGTACAAGGAAGATTATGAAATGTATTCATTGGACTTTGAAGAGTTCTTATGGGCGCGAGGTTATTCAGATGTGTTTATAGATGAAATTTATAGGCATTTGGTAGAGATAAAGCCGTTTTCAAGCCTTGAAATGGATACGCTTTATAATTTGTTTTTGGACTATGCAGTACTTGGCGGTATGCCTGCCGTAGTAAATACGTTTGTCAAAAATGGAAATTTCAGCGAAACCTTAAATATTCAAAGACAGCTTCTTAAAGACTATGAGGAGGATATAACAAAATACGCTGAAGGACTTGATAAAGCAAAAATAAAGGCAGTATATAGCCATATTACAACATTTCTATCTAAGGAAAATAAGCGTTTCCAAATCACGAAGATATCAAAGACTGCAAGAAACAGGGATTATGTGGGTTGCATAGAGTGGCTAAAAGATGCAGGTGTGATAAATGTGTGTTATTGTCTAAATCTGCCTGAACTTCCACTGAAGGGCAATTATGATTCAAAACTGTACAAGATATATTTCAAAGATACAGGTCTGCTTATAGCATCGCTTGACGAGGAGGCACAGGAAGATTTGAGGGCTAATAAAAATCTCGGAACTTATAAGGGTGCTATATATGAGAATATAGTAGCGGATATGCTTGTAAAACAGGGGTATGGTTTGTATTATTACAGCAGTGATAAGCCTTACCTTGAAATGGATTTTTTCGTCCGGAGTGCCGATTCATTAATTCCGGTAGAGGTGAAAGCAAAAGACAGAGCAACGGCATCGCTTAATAATTTGCTAAAGCGAGAAAAGTATTCGGATATAAAGTACGGTATTAAACTCGGTCACTTGAATATAGGTTTTAACGGCAAGTTTTTTACGTTCCCTTATTTTCTGACCTTTTTGTTAAAGAGATTTATCCGAGATAATAATAATTTTAGTAACTTTGTCTTAGACGATAAAACGAATAAAAATTGATGAAAGTGAAATACTTATATAATCTTTTCGCCGCGCTTATCCTTGTAGTTCTCGTGAGTGCGTGCAGTGGCGGTGATTCTTTCAGGATTAAGGGAAAGGTAGAAGGACTCGGTACTCGAAATCTGAGATTTTATTACTATGACGGAAAGGCTCTGCAGGTGGGGTTAGCTTCCGCTATTAATGATGAATTTAATTTTGAAGGACGCTCAGATGAGGAAACGCTTATCACTATCGTAGTAAACCAAACGAATGTGTTGACTCACGTTATAGCGGAAAACGGCGATGATATAGAGCTTAATATGTCGCTTAATGATGATAAGAATATTTCTGTAAAAGGAAACGATGATGCTAAGAGTCTTGTAGAGTTTATTACATCTAATGCGAAGATTCTGGATTCTAAAAATACGTCTTCCATAAATAGTCTTATAGAAAAGCAAATAGCGGGCAATCCGGATTCAAGGCTTTCAGCGGCGTTGTTCGCTATATATTATGATTCAAGCATCAATCCGGTGCATGCGGATTCCGTGCTGATGACAATGTCTGAAAAGGTTCTCAACAGCCGTTTTATCTCAGGTTATCAGTCAATGCTTGCGAGGTTCGAGTCGGAGAAAATGAGTGAACCCGTTCTTCCGCTTACGATGTACTGTGAAAAAGATTCCATGACAACGTTTAATCCTAAAAACAGTGTCAGAAATCTGCTTGTCTTTTCTTCCGGTGCAGATAGTCGCCATGACGTGATAAAGAATATAGTGGATTCGCTTGCCCGGAAGTACGATAAAAAGAAGTTGGCAATCGTCAATATAGGACTTGAAAATGACACTGCGGCGTGGAAAAATACTATAAGGCAAGAGCCTATGTCCGGACTGAACTTGTGGATGCCGGGTTCTGTTGCTTCTCCTGTGATACGCAGATTGAATATTTCACGGATACCGATGTATATTTTGTGTGATTCAACCGGCAGGCAGATTTATCGCGGAGAATCGCTAAACGCTATCTGTGACTCTCTATCATCTCTCACTGAATAAAATTTTTCGTCAAGATATGCTAATAAAGACTTTCGGAGCGGCAGTGTGTGGCATAGATGCCATTCCGGTAACTATAGAGGTCGCTTCAGATAAAGGTATCGGTTACGCAATCGTAGGCTTGCCTGATGCAGCAGTAAAGGAAAGCTATGAGAGAGTACGTTCTGCGCTCCATGAGTCCGGAACAGATATGCCGCGACATCATATCGTGATAAATATGTCACCGGCAGATGTCAGAAAAGAGGGGTCGGCTTACGATTTGCCGATAGCAATAGGTATTGCCGCAGCGTCCGGTATAATAACATCGGAGCAGCTTGACGGCTACCTGCTGATGGGTGAACTTGCGCTTGACGGTCAGGTGTTGCCTATCAAGGGTGCGCTGCCGATGGCGATAATGGCACGGAGCAGTAAGTTTAAGGGCATTATAGTACCCAAGGCAAATGTCAGTGAGGCTGCGGTGGTCAATAATATCAATGTTTACGGAGTGGAAAATCTCCGCCAGGTGATAGATTTTCTTGTGGGTAATATTCAGTTATCTCCTACAGTCATAAACACTCGAGAAGAATTTCAAAAGGGACAGGACTTTTTTGACTGTGATTTCAGTGATGTAAAAGGTCAGGAAAACGTGAAGCGTGCTTTTGAAGTAGCATGCGCCGGCGGTCATAATATTCTTCTCGTAGGTCCTCCGGGATCCGGAAAATCAATGATGGCAAAGCGACTGCCTTCAATATTACCGCCTCTGACCCTACAGGAGGCACTTGAGACGACAAAGATACATTCTGTGGCAGGTAAACTTGCGAGAGGGTCAATGCTGATGACACACCGTCCTTTTCGTTCTCCGCACCACACTATATCACCTGTGGCATTAGTTGGTGGCGGCACTAATCCAATGCCCGGAGAAATATCACTTGCTCATAACGGTGTGCTTTTCCTTGATGAGTTTCCGGAATTCAGTCGTCAGGTTCTTGAAGTGATGCGACAGCCGCTTGAGGACCGCCATATCAATATTTCCCGTGCCAAGTACAGTATTGACTATCCTGCGGGCTTTATGCTTGTGGCATCAATGAATCCTTGTCCTTGTGGGTACTATAATCACCCTACGAAGTTATGTACTTGTCCTCCCGGAGCGGTGCAAAAGTATCTGAATCGCATTTCCGGTCCGCTGCTTGACAGAATAGATATTCAAGTGGAGATACTTCCTGTGCCTTTTGAAGAGATATCATCGCTCAAGAAGGGTGAATCCTCCGAGGATATCAGGAAAAGAGTGATAGCCGCAAGACAGATTCAGACAAAACGCTTTGAAAATGAAAAAAACGTGTACTGTAATGCTATGATGAGTACGCGGTTGATTAATAAGTACGCTCGTCCTGATGATGAGGGTATGAAACGCCTTGAAATAGCTATGAAACGCTATGATTTATCCGCAAGAGCTTACGACAGAATTCTCAAGGTGGCAAGAACGATAGCGGATCTTGAAGGCTGTGAAACGGTAATGTCACGCCATATAACCGAGGCTATAGGCTACCGAAATCTTGACCGCGGGGATTGGGTGAAGAGGTAAATCTTCAAGGAAGATAGATTAAGGGCTTAAAAGGCAAAAAGGGCTACAATGCAGATGATGATTTTGCGTGCCTTTTCGCTTTTTATCAGGGAAAAAAAGAGGTTGCACCAAAAAGATGCAACCTCTTACTATTTAGAAAATTAATGTTTAGTCGTTCCAAGTACAGCTTACGAATTCGAATTGTCCTTTATCTACAACTTTATATACTATCTTATAGTAAGTAGTAGAGCCGGTGTATGTGGCGAAGTTGATAGTGTAAAGGAGATCAAGACCTGCGATAGGAGTTGCGTCAGGGTAGAGGATTGAAAGTGCGCCCGGGCAAACTTCCTGTTCGAAACGTTTCTTCATAAGTGCAACGATTTCATCGTCAGTCATACCGTCGTATACACCTTCAGGACTGTTCTTAATAGCTGATGCTGCGCGGAGGTCAACATTTCCTTGGTAAGCAGAAGTACCGCTATAGTATTCGTTGTTACCGTAAGTAGTAACGTAACCTTTACCAGAAGTGATGCTTTCAGAGCCGTAATTAGGTTTATCAATGTTTTCGTAAACCCAGTTTGTACAAGTTTGGTAGAATGTCTTAGCCGGTTCAAGGTTTCTACCTGCAGTGAGAGTGATAGTTACACTTGGGTCCCAAATCCACTTGTGGTTAAGGAGTGCGAATTGTGCAGTCTCGAGAGTCTTAGGAGCAAATACCCATTCAGAGCCGTTGAAAGTACATTCGCTGCAGTTCATTACGGTAGCCTTGATAGAAGCGTCGTAGAACTTGTAAGCGACGTATTTAACATCGTCAGCTTGAGCGTAAGGGAATTTGTTCTTGAGGTAGATCGGGAGGTAAGTGTTGATAGTAGTTGTGTTGAAATCTCTAACACCCATTGCTGCATAGTCATCAGCAGTGAGGAGAGTGATGTCAGAAGCAACTTTCCAAGCACCGTCAGTGAGTGTGTAAACAACTTCTTTTTCAGATGCAGCAATTTCAACAGAGCGAGAAAGAGCATTAGCCTTAGTTCCTTTTGAAACGCTGGTTACGAGAATGTTGATAAACTTGGTGCTTGATTTAGATACGATGTAACCGTAAAGAACAACGTCTTGACCGTTAAGTCCGTTAAGAGTTTCTTTAAGTTCGTTAGTAGCCCAGAGGATACTGCCTTGTGCTGTTTCAGCACCCGGGAGAGTCAAGTTGTAATAGTTTCCTGAAACTGCAACAGTACCTGAAACAGCGGCGTAAACAGGAGTTGCAATGTATCCTGCAGTAACCATTTCAGCGATAAGTGCGTCAAGTTCTGCAGAAGTGTAAGCTTTAGCAGCAGGGTAAGTTACTTTTTCGTTTCCTGCAACAGTGATGTCAGAAGAAGGAAGTAACTGGTTGTAGCTGTTAGAAGCACGGTAAGAAACTGTTGCGCTGAATTTAACGAGGTCACCGACTTTATAAATAGTGTAATTAAATGAACTGCCGATATAAACAGCCATTGCGCCGCCATCATCTTCTACAAGGAAACCTTGATTACCGAGAGCTGTGATAACGCCGGCAACTTCGATGGCATCGCCGTTTTCAGCATCTCCGAGAACGTTAGTTTTTACAAACGGTTCTGCAGGTTTTGAATTGAAAACAGGGTCTTGTGAAGCTTCGTTGTAAGTAACGACTACGTAGTCGCCGTTGTTAGCAGACGGGTATTGCTTTTTAAGAATACCCGGTACGAATTGAGTGGCTTTCTTAGAAGGTGTGAAAGCTTCAACGTAGTCTTCTTCGCTATCCCAAGCGTTGATGTAATCTTGCTCGGACACTGTGTATGCTTGTGAAGCGCACATACCGGCAACTTGTGCAGGAGCGTTAGCAGAAGTTTGATAAGTAAGTTTGAGGTAAGAAGAGTTGCTCAAGCCGATAAGTCCGCTTGCATTTGCAGTCTGTAAAGAGTCAAGGTAAGCAGGAGCGTATTTGCTTGCAGGAGCAAGTTCAGAGAAGTAGCCGTTAGCAACAGCAGCGAGAGCTTTGATGTAAGTGTCGCCACCACCGTTTTGAGCGTCAAGTTCTTGAGCAATGGCGATGTTAGCTTTAAGTTTAGCTATTTTAGCATAATCAGCGGCAGGAACTGAGAGTTCAACGGTTCTGACATCAGAGATAGATGGTTCTTCGAATCCGTCGAGGTAGTCTTTGTTCCACGAGTTTTCGTCACAGCCGGTCATAGCGGCAACGACAGTAGCGCCGAGCAAAAGTCTTTTGAAAATATTATATTTCATAATAGTAAAACTCTATTTAAATGTTTCAGATTAGAAGTTAATTCTCATGCGGATTGAATAAGTGCGTCCGAAAGAGTAGAAAATACGGTAAGCGTTGTCCCAAGCACCGTCAGTGTCGGTAGAAGTGTAAGCGTCCATGATGTAGTTGTAGTTAAACAAGTTATAGACGTTACCGTAGAGAGTAGCTTTAACGCCGCCGATGTTGAAGCGATAGCTTGCGCTGAGATCAAATTGTTGTCCCCATGGAATTTGCCAAGGTTTAGCAACAGTGATGTTACCACCGTTTTCAAATGCAGAAGATTGAACTTGGTAGTCAGAGTAGTTGCGACCGCTTACAGTCCAGTCAGCACCGATGCGGAATCCTTTGAACGGCTTGAAGTTTACGCCGAGTGCACCTGTAGTCTGTGCAGAGCCGCCTACTTTAACACCCTTTTGAAGAAGTGTAGCGCGGAGGTGGTCCGGAGCACCGATACCTGAAGCTCTCTTGAAATCTTTTGTGATAGGTTCACCGAGTTGGCTGTAGAAGTAACCGCTTGCATCGCTGTCCCACTGCCAGTCACCCCAAGAAAGCATACCGTCGATGCTAATCCATTGAGCAGGAATCCAGTTGAAATTCATTTCAAGACCCATGTGGCGAGCATCTACACCTTCCATATTGAAGAAGTAACGTTGACCTGCAAGTTCGCCGCTTGTGATATCACCGCCACGAGTAGTGGTACGGTCCATCCAACGAGTATAGTAAGCGTTGAAAGTAAGAGCAAAAGGACGAGTGTTGAGTCCGTAACCAACTTCGAATGACATAACTTTTTCGTTAACGGCATTGCTGTTGATAGCATTAGAGTTAGTAGAGCTGAGGAATGCACCGCCTGAGAAGAATGGAGCACGAGAGATAAATCCGGCGTTGAAGAATACGTTGTTCTTCTTGTCAAGGTTGTAGTTTACACCACCTTTGATAGTACCGCCCCAGAAGTTAACTGTTTCAGATTTTTCGTGTTGCTTGTCGTAGTAGTAGAAGTCACGACGCCAGTAAGCTGTGTTGTTTAGAGCACCTGACATTACGAGGTTAAGTTTGCCGTCAAGCATAGTGTATTCGCCTTGTGCGTAAACACCTTCTTGGAGAGTATAACCGTTATAGTCGCGGTAAACAACGTCACCAACACCAAGTTTTTTGTAAACCCATTCAGGATTTGCAGCGTTAGCGTTAACTTCAGTTTTCATAGCAGCACGGTATTTGCTGTCGATGAAGTATTCACCGTTGTAAAGGTCAACGATTTCGTTGTTGTGTTCTCCGATGTAGTAACGGAGGTCAAGACCGCCGATGAGAGCGAGTTTATTACCGTTCTTTTGTTTGATGTCTTTCTTGTAACTTGAAACGAGACCTACCCACTTGTGTGAGTTGTTTGATTTTGACATTATAAGTTCGGAACCTGTAGTACTGGCTTCGTTTATTTCCTGGATAGCAGCATAGTCGAATGTGCCGTCAGCACGACGGAACTTTGTGTTAAGGTTACCATTGCTTGCGCCGTACCAGTCGCTGTAAGCGTAGCCGTTACGACCTGAACCTTGACCTGAATATCCGTAACCTGAAGCGAATGAAACGTATGCTACAGAAGAAAGAGATTGCGTTTCGTCAATTTGCCAAACGTGTTTTAGCATGATTTGCGGTTTGTGGTAGTAGTTGTAGTTAGAGTTGCGCCACTTACCGTCTTTGTCATAACCGAAAGTAGGGTTGAATTTGTACATGCTTTCACCGTTCATATAGTTCTTGACGTTTTGCCAGCCTTCTACAGAAAGACCGTCGTTTGAACTACGTTTGTAGTGACTTTGAGGAGCACCGAATGCAGTAAGTGCAATTTGGTGTTTGTCGTTGATGCGTTTTGAAACGTTGATGAAGTAGTTGTAACTGTTGAATGGAGTACCTTGAACGTATCCGTCACCCCATTTGCGAGAACCGAGTACTGTAACAGCCCAGCCGTTTTTCATAAGTCCTGTAGAGACTTTAACACCGTAGTTGTTAAGTCCGTCGTTACCCATACCGTACCAAACGCTACCGCCGCGTTCAACATCAATAGTGCGAGTGTTGATGCTGATAGTACCACCTACAGAAGGAGTAGAAACGATAGTAGCACCAAGACCGCGTTGAGTCTGCATGTTGGAAGTAACGTCGCTAAGACCTGCCCAGTTGCTCCAATATACACCACCCCATTCCATATCGTTGATAGGTACACCGTTAATAACAACGGCAACGTTGGGGCTCTTGAAACCACGCATATTAGTTTTAGCATCACCGAAACCGCCACCGTCACGAGTTGTCCAAACACCCGGAGTTGTCTTAAGGATTTCAGGAAGTTCTTGGTTACCGAGCTTTACGTCAATCATTTCGGCGTTCACAACGGATTGTGCAACAGGAGTTACACGTGTTTTAGCCACAGATTGAGTAATAACGACGTCTTGAAGCATTTGTGCTTCGACTTCAAGTTCGATAGTACCCATGTTAGGCTCTGCATTGAGCGTTACAGGTTTGTAGCCGATATAGACAATTTTGATTTTTTGTCCTTTGGCAGCTTCAATAGAAAACTTACCGTCAATGTCTGTAGAAACAGCGGTAGAAGTTCCCGGAACTGTTACTGTTGCACCGATGACAGCTTCATGCTGGTCGTCAACAACAATACCTGTACATTTGTTGCCGGGCGCGGCAAATGCGTTCGCGCAGTAGAACATAATAATTCCGGCAATGAGAAGAAGTTTCTTCATCAACATAATAATGTCTGGATTTTGTTAGTGAATGATATTATTGATTTAATTGTTAATTTTAGTAATTAATGATAACAGTGTTATATACAATGGATTGGATTTTAACGTTTGTTCGTGGTAATTCCATATATATTTTGCTTTTTGCAAATTTACGCAAAAAAGTGTAAATACAATAATATTTAACATTTAAATTTTTATTACAAAGCAGTATCGAAAAAGACGGCTTTTTTTGCTGAATATCAGCGGTTTTGGCGTTTTTCCTTTTACTTTTAAATCGGATAAGGCATTTTGCTTTCTTTAATTCTGCAAATGGTAATTTATAATTAACATTTTGTCAGATTTAGTATGATTAAATAATATTCGTATCCCGGCACAGCTCTTTCATCTCAGGGGGGCGCACTATGTGCTAAGGTTGAGTTACTTACGGCTGAAAGTATCCGATTTTCATGGAGGATATTGTCTTTTTACTCACTGTACTGTGTATTTTAAATGAAAAAGCCGTATATTTTCTATCTTTTTTTGAATTCTTTGTACTGATATTTCAGATTATGTTCTTATCTTTGTCAGCGAATTAAGAATTCTACTCAATCCATTGAGTAAAATTACTCAGTGCGTTGAGTAAATTTATTAGACAGAGTAATTAAAGTATGCCAATAAAAAACAATAATTATGTACAAAAGAAAGATATATAGCACCATTATGCAGCGTCTGAGTGAGCGAAGAACGTTCATTCAAGTAATTATGGGACCTCGACAGATTGGAAAATCCACGGTGGTCAAGCAAGTTTTAGATGATATAAACAAGCCCTTTCTTTTTTATTCCGCAGATACGGTTCCTTCTATATCCTCTACATGGATTAGCGATTGCTGGAGCAATGCGCGACTTCAGATGCGTACACAAGGACTTACGGAAATGATTTTAGTCATTGATGAAATTCAGAAACTCAGAAATTGGAGTGAATACGTAAAAAAAGAATGGGACTCAGACAGTCTTAACCACATAAATATCAAAGTAGCACTGCTTGGCTCATCAAGAGTTTTGCTTGAAAAGGGATTGGCAGAGTCTCTTATGGGGAGGTACGAAGAAATCCGAATGAGTCATTGGAGTTATGTAGAGATGAAAGATGCATTCGGCATCACACTTGAACAATATATGTATTTCGGTGCATATCCGGGTGGTGCTTCCATTATCTGTGATGAAGAAAGATGGAAGAACTATATCAGCGGTGCTATTGTTGATGCCACTATTAACAAAGATATACTTATGGACGCCCCTATAGGAAAGCCGGCTTTGTTTCGACAAACTTTTGAGTTGAGCGTGGCATATTCCGGTAAAATACTTTCGCTTACCAAGATGCTTGGTTCTCTGCAAGACGCAGGTAACACTGTAACATTGGCTGGTTATTTAAATCTATTAGGTGATAGCGGACTTGTCACCGGCTTGCAAAAGTTTTCTATTGACGCAGCTCGGAAACGTGCCAGCATACCCAAATATCAAGTTTATAACAATGCGTTGCTAAGTTCGACACTTGGATTAACTTACAAAGAGGTTGTCAGAGATAGTAAAAAATGGGGACAAATCTATGAATCGGCGATAGGTGCTTTTATAGTGAGCGAAGCTTTCGTCAATCGATTTGAAGTTTTTTATTGGCGAGACGGAAATGATGAAGTTGATTTTATTTTAAAAAAGAATAATAAGATTATTGCTGTAGAAGCTAAGAGTAATAGCGAAAGCCACACAACAGGAATTGATAGATTTCGCAATCTATACAATCCTGATGCAATTATTATCGTAGGTGAAAGTGGTATCAAGCCCGAGGATTTTCTAAGTATGGACTTAAAAAAGCTTTTTGATTAAAGTCTTTTATAAAAAATACAAGGGCTGCAACTCACATTTGAATTGCAGCCCTTGTTTTGGATAAAGAGGAGAATTATTTGATTGCTATTTTTTCCACTTTTTGTGTTCCGTCAGGCATTTGAGCCACGATGACATAAAGACCTTTTGAAAGGACGTCAGTACTCAATGTTTCAAAACTTGATGCTACTGCCACTCCGGCAATGTTGTAAGCAGTGATCTGAGCACCTGTGGCTGTAAATGTGTTGCCGTTAAAGAATGTACCCGTATCCACATCATCAAGTGAATCTGTTCCGGAATACTTTCCTTCTGCGATATACTTCGCAATACCTTGTTTCGGTATTAATACCCAAAGATGTATTTTTGAGCCATCTACTTTTGCCAATGCCGTTGATACGAATGTACCGTTGCTGATGCCGCTTGTTCCAAGTATTGAGAAACTGTGAAGTGATGCAGCATTTTTGAATCCATCTGTTACATCTACAAGATTGAGATAACCTTGTTGAACACCGGTCTTATAAGTTACTGCAGCGGCAAGTTTGTATTTACCGTAGTCAAACCGGAAGAATGAAGAACCGTAAGTATTGCCGTCTGTAACGTCTTTTGTTAGCGTTTCTACGAGTGTACCGTCTGCTTTGAATCGTGCTGTTGCACCACCCTTACCTGAGCAGATAATAGTGCCGTCGGCTTGAGGTTTTACTTCGATTACTGCGAAAGCTCCACCAAGGTCATAAGCATTGCCTGATGCGTCTTTAAGGGTGATTATTTGAGGTGTTGCGGAAGCAGTACCGTTAGTCACTGTATAGACGTACAGTTTACCTTCAAAGCCGGTGTTTGAAGCGAAGTATAGTTTACCGTTATTGATAGTTCCGTAAGCAGATATCAAGTCTCCGGCACGACCACCGTGATTTGCGGTTTCAAGAATAGTGACAGGGTCGGAAGATTCATTTGTCCAAGCATATACCTTGAGAGTAGCTGTAGCGCTTAGTGCGGCAGATGAAGCCACGATAGTTTCACCGAGATTGCCTACAGAGAAGAATCTGTAACTGCCGGCTGCAACGTTTGAAGCAGGAAGTGTGCCTTTTGCCACACCGGTGTAAGCATCTACCACTTGAATATTTGCGTTTCCGTCTTCACGCTGAAGTATGTAAAGGTTATCGCCTTTAAGCACCATATTGCGTGTAAGGTCATTGCTCGGATTCATATAGGATATACTGTTACCTTTGACAGCAGAGTATTCCCATACGGTAGAGAATTCGGTAGGCAATTGAAGGTCTCCTGATGGATTCGGGTCAGGGTCCGGTGTCGGGTCCGGTGTCGGGTCCGGAGTTGGATCCGGAGTCGGGTCAATAGGGCCTGTTGAAGGAAGATTACCTGAACGGTAGTAGCAAATACCTTGAGAGAAAGAGAGTACCCATGCTTCAAGGTAAGTGTACCCGTCAGTATTAATCATACAGTCACCGCAAGCACCGGTGTTTTCTGCACCGTCACTGAGACCGTCTGAAGGGTAAGTACCGATAACGGTAATATTCGAGAAATTACCCGTATTGTCTGATACAATTCTCATCTGTGGCACAGAATAGTTTGTAGAGCCGGAGAAGATGAGGTTTGCAGCGTATTTCTGATCGTTGAAGTAGAATTCGTGGTGAGAAGAACCGAGGAGTTTACCTGTATTCTCATTACATTGCTTGACAGCTTTACCTGAAGAGTTTACAGTTACCCAAGTAGGATAAGAGTTTTTACCGTCAATCCAGAATCCGATACCCGGCTGATAATAAGCACGAGTAGTAGAACCTGTAGCAAGACGAGTAGTACCATCTTCTGTCACTTCAATACACTTTGAGGTCCAAGAGCCGTTCTTGCGATTGTATTGGATAATACGTGTAGTAGTATTATCATCATTAGCAAATGTAATCCACAAGTCGGAATCAAAACTTCCGGCAAGTTCCATACAGTCACCTACGCGTTTTGCGCCTAAGAATGCAGTAGTGTTGTAAAGGAGGTACGGTTGAGCGGTATCGTTGTCCCATGCGTAAATGCGCAGTTCGGTAGAAGTATTTCCTGCAAGGTTACATGCCACGATATGACCGTCGATAACCTTTACGTCGCAGAACTTGTAAGTGCCGCCTGTAGTGATGTCGTTAAGAGGTAGAGAACCTAAGTCATCACCTGTGCGGGCATCGATAATCTTGATTTCACTGTGATTATAGACGCAGTAAAGTTTACCGTTATGGTACACGAAGTTACGGATTTTTGTTGCATCGTAGCCCTTGGTGTTGGTAGTGTTGCGTTTGAGAGAATAGTTCCAGATTTCTTTCGGTGACAGAGTGTAAGTTTGGTCACTTGTCACTTTACCGGTAACATTTACGGTCACCTTGTCGGAAGAAGTTGATTGGATAGCTACGTAGCCGGAATATGTGCCGACAGGCTTTGATGTGTCAAGAGCAACGTTTAGAGTACCGCCGGTGCGTGAATTCCAGTTTGCGCCGGGAGTTACGATAAATGCTGATGAGCTTGAATTATATATGATATCACTTGTAAGATTTCCGGCAGTAACCGTGATGTTTGCAGAAGGTTTTACGTCATCTTTCATCGCCGTGAGCGAAATGCTTGACGGAGAAGCTTCAAGGTAAGCGGAAGTCTTTGAGGTGATTGTAGCAGTAATATTGATTTCAATACGCTTTTTATCAGTGCCTGTACCGGCTTGAACTGCAACGAAACCGGAGTAAGTACCCGGAGTCTTTGAAGTGTCAAGCGAAATAGTCATTTGACCACCTGTTGCAGCGTTCCAGTTCGAAGTAGTTACTTTGAATACTGATGAATTGGAATTGTAAACAATATTACCTGCCAAGTCCTGACCTTTGATAGTGATAGTCTTTGACTGTGAAGCGCCTTTGTATTCACCGGAAAGTGTAATGTTCGTTTCACTTGCAGTAAGAACAGGGTTTGCAAGGGTAAAAGCCATCATCTGGTTGTAAACAGACAGAATTTTTGTGCCGTAATTTGATGAACCTGCACCTACAGCCCATTTACCTCCGAGGGATTCCCATGTAGGAGCGCAGCCGCGGTTGACGTATTTGAAACGAGGGTCAACTTGAACTTCTCCCGCAGGAAGAGGATCTTTACAGCAGTATGCATAGAGGTGCTGAATCTGAGCTGTAACACCGAGTTCAACAGTAGCAAAAGTACATTTAGCACCGGGAGCCCCTGTTACACCAAGTCCGCAATAGTTATGGTCCGCAGCGGTCACAATAGAACCTGAATACCTGAACCAACCGGTTTCAATAATTGATTGACATAATGCAATGTCACCTCGGATACCGTACTTTGCGCCGACCGAATAGAATTTTTCGGCAATGGTACGATCAAATGAGGCATTTTGTGACTTCACGAATTGGTACATTCGGTTCACTGTCGCTTGCTGTGTGCCTTTGATGTACGTTGCGCCATATACTGACGACATACACATCACGGCAAGAGCGATAAGGGTAAATATTCGTCTCATAAAGATAAAAAGTCCCGTTAACGCATACAGAAACGTATAGCCTTAGCAGGGATAAAGATAGTTATTATGTTTTTAATTTGTTTCTAGTTTCTGAAAAATAGGGTGTATTATTTTGCAAAGTTAACTATTTTTTTGAATAAAAATAATAAAAATCTATTTTCTTTACTTTTTTATTGGAATCTATCCCGTGTCGATAGATAAGTTTTTTAGTTATTTAAGGTGAAAATATCACATATTTATCGTAAATTTGCACATTAAAAGAATGTGAACTCCTATAAAATACGATGTCAGAGCAACAACATATACATGATATTATCCCGGAACCGGCTTTGCGCCGACTACCGTGGTACTTAGCGTACGTCAGTATGCTGAGAGAGCAGAAAGTGGAATTTGTTTCTTCCACTCAGATTTCAAGAGAACTTAAAGTTGACGCATCACAGATAGCCAAGGACTTGTCATTCCTTAATATCAAGGGCAAGACTCGTATAGGCTATGAAGTGGCTTCACTTGAAAAAGAACTTGAAGACTTTCTCGGATTCCGACGCGGACATAATGCACTTATCGTCGGTGTTGGTAGCCTTGGTGCCGCTTTAATCCAGGATACCGGTCTTTCTCGCTACGGGCTTAATATTGTTGCCGGCTTTGACGTCAATCCGAACATCGTCGGTCGCACGCTCTGCGGAATTCCCGTCTTTGACGTTAAAGAACTTGCACTGCGCCGCAAACAGTTCAGCGCAGATATCGGCATCGTTACCGTACCCGTGGAAAAAGCACAAGAAGTGGCAGACAACCTCGTTGAAGCAGGAGTAAAAGCACTTTGGAACTATACGCCTTACAGAATCCGCGTTGCTGACAACATCGTTGTTCAAAACACTTCCATTTATGCCCACCTGGCTGTTATGTACAATCGTCTTAACCTGCACAAAGACCAATAGACTGACGTGTTATGAAACTGATGATTATTAACAGCCCGATCGGCTCTGCTCCGACTTCAGAACCTGACGTAACAATCGTTACCGATTCTTCTATAACAACACATAAAAATCCGCTTTTCGTCCCTGATGCAAATGCGGAATACGTGTTCGAGCTTGCTCCGGCTGTAAAAATTTTTCGTCTCGGAAAATCTATTCCCGTAAAATTCGCAAGCAGATACTACGATGCTATCACGCTCATAGCAAGAGTGATGCCCGTAATTGACGGAAAACCGGTAAGAAACGGCTCTGCCATTTACACCGCTTACGATTCCGCAATAGTTCGCGGTGAATGGATTGATGACTTGACAAAGCAGACGTTGGAAGTAACACTTGGAGAACAAAAAGTGGAAATAAACATTGCGGACCTGAGAATTGACGAAACCATATCTATGCTCAGCAAATATTTCTCCATGAAAATCGGTGACATTGTCTCACCTTGCTATCTTCCACTATCTACAACCCCCGTCATAGACACAAGAATAACTGCATCTTTATCCGGGTGCAACGTAATCAATATAAAAGTAAAATAACATCAAAAAAACATACGCCATACTATGTCAAAGATGAGGATTCTTTCTAAATTATTCATACTTGCGGCTATGCTTTTCGCATCAAACACGGTGGCATACGCTCTGCAATTATCTTACTATACTTCGGAATCAAAACTTTCAAAAGGGCACTGGGCTAAAGTCAAAGTCACTAAAAACGGTATTTCTCAAATCACATACGAGCAACTCCGTCAAGCCGGATTTTCAAATCCTGAGAAAGTAGCCGTTTTCGGTTACGGTGGCGTGCTTCTCAGCAAAGATGAGTTTTCTTCAGCGCACCCTGATGACTTAAAGCAGATTTACGCACTCCACAAGGATAATAAAATACTCTTTTACTCCGAACCGGATGTGAGATTTCGCCTCAATTCAAGTCAACTTGCTAAGGCGGACAGGAACTATCAAGCCAATGAAGGATACTACTTTATCACTGACAGTCAACCCGTAATGTCGCCAAACACTGTAAAATATATTGCTTACAGTGAACCTAATGATATCAATACTCACCTTGCTATCCAATTTTCACAGCCGGATAGCGTTAACCTCACAAGCGGCGGTGCAAGATTCTTCAGCAGAAACGGTGCCGAAGGCTCTAAAAAAGGTATTTACCTCAATTTTGACGTTTCGGACCGTAGCGAGGGTGCGCAAGTCAACTGCTGTGTTGACTTAATCCTAACAAATACAAAGGCTCCCTGCAACGTTGGCTATGAATTTAACAATGTCAGCCTTAACTACAGAAGGACACAAACGTCAGGACTTTACGATGAAAAATCTTCAGGAATACTTACAGTAACTGATGAAAATATTGTCAATAGAAATAATCAAATTCGCGCTGTAATATACCCTACTAATGAAGATTGCATAACTTACTGCGGGTACAACTACATTTCATTAGTTTACGAAAGAGATAACACACTCGGCAGCCGCTCACAACTTCCGATGTCCTTTTGGACTTCAAAAGTTGGCTATCGGTACTTGGTATCTGATGTAGATCCGGACAACTGTCAGGTATGGCTCGTCAAGGACCCTACGGAAATAAGACCTATGGAACTGAAAAAACTTACTGATAATCAAGTAGTTTTTACCCTTGATAAAATCTACAGCGGCTCCGGTGATGCCGCTTACATCAGCACTATCGCATTTAATCCGGCAAAAGAACAATTCTCTACGGAAATCGTTGAAAACTATGTTGACCACCAAAATATTCACGGAGAAAAGACTCCGGATATGCTTATCATCACCACAGACGTCTGCGAAGAACAAGCACTTCGTCTTGCGGATTTGCACAAGCAGTATCAAGGACTTGACGTTCTCGTAGTTAACCAGAGAAAAGTGTTTAACGAGTTTTCTTCCGGTACTCCTTCCGTAATGGCTTATCGCCGTTTGGTCAAAATGTTTTATGACAGAAACTCTTCTAAGTTCAAAAACCTGCTCATCTTCGGTGCAGGCACCTTTGATAATCGTTTCCGTCTCTCCGGTCGCGGCGACTTATCTTTGGCAAATATGGCACTGACCTATCAATGTATGGATATGACAAAGCAGCGTACAGCCGAGACTAACTACGGCAATGATGGCTACTTCGGTTGTGTATCAGATAATTACGTATCTGCTGACAACGCTTATCACAACTCGTTCATTGAGATGCAGGTAGGTGTCGGACGTATCCCGGCTGACACTAAGGAAAAAGCAAGAAACTACGTTGACAAGGTTGAAAAACACCTCACTCAGAGAGTTCCGTTCGGTGCTTATAGCAAAGCAATAATCATTTCCGATGACGGTGACAGCGACTCTCACGCTATCTACGCTGATGCCGCAGCGGATAATATTCTAAAATCGGATTCTCGTATGACTGTTGGTAAAATTTACGACGGTTTCTATAAATGGGATAATGGTAGTGCTGCCGAGGCTCGCCGACAAATAATTGCGAACCTTACTGACGGCACAAACCTCTTCTTCTACACAGGACACGGAAAGCCTGATGCTTTCACCGCTGAAAATATTTGGCACAGGAACTACGTCACTTCCACTAATTACGATTATGCACCTATGGCTTTCCTTTCCACTTGCTACTCTCTCTGCTTTGACAGGCAAGACAACGGCATAGCGGAAAATATGCTTTTCACCCCTAATGGCGGTAATATCGCCGTAATCGGCGCCGGAAGAAGTGTATATGCGGACTATAACCAGAAATTCGCTCTCGCATTCATTGATGCACTCTCCTCTGCCACAAGAGATAACACTATCGGTGACGTTTACCGCACTTCAAGAAACAGCGTATGCGAGAATACTGTAGCTCACCGTGTTAATACTTACTGCTACAATCTTATCGGTGACCCGGCTCTGCTAATTGACCGTCCTAACTATTCCGTTACACTTGCTGAAGTTAACGGTGAGGCATATAACTCTGATGTTAAACTCACACTTGATCCGCAGACGTCAATTAATCTGGCTGGAAATATCGTAGATAACTCAGGGAAAGTGGCTGAAAATTTCAACGGAACACTCACTATCGCCGTTTACGAAGGTCCTACTACACTAAGCAATTTGTACCAAGACAAGTCAACTACAAACCAGCAGAGACTCAAGACTATAAGCGTTGACGAAACACTCATCGCACAGTTTACCGCAAGCGTGACTAACGGTAAATTCAACAAAACTATTGTACTACCTGCACCATCAAGATGCGGAAATAAAAACCGCCTCGTCATAGGTGCTTGCTCCGATGATGCTAAAGATATCGCACTCGGTGCTATAACAAACGTTGCTGTAAATAATTACAATCCGGATATTGAGCATATTGAAGACACAGATGCACCGGAAGTTGACCAAATGTATATCAATTCTCCGGAATTCAGCAACGGCGATTTGATAACAAACTCCGCTCACTTCTATGCTTCAATCTATGACCAATCAGGAATCAATATTTCCTCAAACGGTGCGACACTGAAACTCGTGCTTGATGGTATTAAAAGTTTTGAATTCGTAAGTCAGAGCGCAAATTACGATGAAAACGGCGTTCTCCATCTTAATTACGACCTCAATGACCTCAGCGACGGACAGCACACTATCAAACTCCAAGTTGCAGACAATGCCGGTAATTATACAGAAAAAGAATTAAGTTTCACTTTCGTCAAAGTTTCACCGTCATCACTCAATGTGGAAGAAGAGCCGGCTAAGACTGAAGCAACTCTTAACTTGACTCACAGTCTCACAGGTGATGTGACAACTTCACTCGTAATTGAAACTATTGACGGCAAAACAGTTTTCACAAAAGAAAACGTTACATTCCCGTACGCATGGAACTTGAAAGACAATGCCGGAAACGATGTTCCGAACGGAAACTACCGTGCATTCACCAAGACTAAATCGTCATTGAATAATCACACTGCTGCCGATACGGAAATAATAGTAATAAGATAAAAATATATTTCTCTAATAATAAAATCGGACGAGCCTGAATTCTCTGACTCGTCCGATTTTAGTTTACATATATCAGGAGATGTTATGCAGGCATTTAGGATTTTCACAGGCCACACATCTCCGCCGTGCGAGGGGGAGGCGATTTCC